>NZ_CP042808.1:1640000-1940000 GCF_004014775.2 Acetobacter oryzoeni | reverse complement strand
TGGCTGAATAAAACGGGTTTCCTTCTTCTTTCTGGGTCATATCAGAAAGAAGAAGGTATTTTTACCCAGCGGAAATCAGATCCAGAATAGCAGCGGATGTTTCCTCAATAGACCGGCGGGTAACATCAATAACCGGCCAGTTATGGCGGCGGCATAAGCGGCGCGCCCAGTGCAGTTCTTCCTGCACCTTTTCCAGATCAATATAGGCGTAATCTGCTACCGGATCGATCTTGGCCTTGGATGGCACCATCTGAGACAGCCGATTACGGCGAATTTCAATCAGACGTTCCGGGTCTATTGTAAGGCCAATAACGGGTTTATCTGTTGTGAACAGATCCTGCGGTGGCTCAATGCCCATAACCAAGGGCACATTGGCGGCTTTTAGGCCCCGGTTTGCCAGATAGAAGCATGTAGGTGTTTTGGAAACGCGCGAAACACCAACCAGAATAACATCTGCTTCGTTCAGGCCCTTGGTTTCCTGCCCATCATCATGCGCCAGCACATAATGCATGGCTTCAATACGCTGGTAGTAGTTTTCATCCATGATGTACTGGCCACCCGGATGACGTGTCGCTTCTTCGCCCGTTTCTTCCGTCAGAAAGTGGAGGGCATTATCCAGCACGTCCAACAGTCTTACCTGTAGGCTTGCGCAGCCAGCTTCCATATCAGCCTGCAAGGTCGGGTCTGTTAATGAAGACATCACAGGCCCACGGTCTAGCGCGATATGCCGCAAAACCCGGCGGAGCTGAAGCTGCGTGCGAATAAGGTTCCAGTGGCGCAGATGCACCTCTGTATTGGGAAACTGCGCAATACAGGCGCGGGCAACAGAATCCAGCGTCTGGCCCGTTGCTTCGGAGACAAGGTGGAGCGTGATTTTTTTTTGCATGATCTGGATTTGAAAATGGCCGCCTCGGTGAGAGGCGGCCACCTTTTCGTTCAGGCTTTTACGGCCTTGTTATTTTTGGCAGCCAGTGCGGCCTGTGCTGCGGCCAATCTGGCAACGGGCACCCGGAAGGGGGAGCAGGAAACGTAATCCAGTCCAACTTCCTCAAAGAAGGAGATGGAAAGCGGATCGCCCCCATGTTCACCACAGATGCCCAGTTTGATGTCAGGCTTGGTGGCGCGGCCTTTTTCAACACCCATACGCACCAGTGCGCCAACGCCTTCGCGGTCGATCGAAACAAACGGATCCTGCGGCAGCAACCCTTTTTCCACGTATTCTGGCAGGAAGGAGCCAGCATCATCGCGGGAGAGGCCAAGGGTGGTCTGTGTCAGATCGTTTGTGCCGAAGGAGAAGAAGTCTGCACTCTGTGCAATCTGGTCTGCCGTAATGGCTGCGCGTGGCAGCTCAATCATGGTGCCGATCTTGTAAGACAGCTCTGCTTTGCGTTCAGCAAGAACGTCAGCAATGGCGGTTTCACAGGTTTTACGCACCAGATCCAGCTCTGCTTTTGTGCCAATCAGCGGGATCATGATTTCCGGGGCAACAGGCTTGCCTGTTTCCTTGGCGATATCAAGAGCCGCTTCTGCAATGGCACGCACCTGCATGGCGTAGATTTCGGGGTATGTAATACCCAGACGGCAGCCACGGTGGCCCAGCATTGGGTTGGCTTCAGATAGCGCAGAACGGCGAGCCCGCAGGGTTTCAACATCCTGCCCAAGCGCTTTGGCAACTTCTTCCAGCTCTGCTTCACCATGCGGCAGGAACTCGTGCAGCGGCGGATCAAGCAGACGAATGGTAACAGGCAGCCCCGCCATAATGCGGAACAGTTCTGTAAAATCACTCCGCTGGAAGGGCAGAAGCGCGTTAATGGCCTTGGCGCGTGTGGCTTTGTCATCCGCCATGATCATCTGGCGCACATGGCCAATCCGATCCGGGCCAAAGAACATGTGCTCTGTGCGGCACAGACCAATACCTTCAGCCCCAAAACGACGGGCTGTTGCCGCATCTTCTGGTGTTTCAGCATTGGCGCGCACACCAAGGCGACGGATGGAATCGGCCCACCCCATAAGAGTTGCAAAGTCACCTGAGAGTGTTGGCGGAATGGTGGGAACACGGCCTTTGTAAACAGCACCCGTGCCGCCATCCAGCGTTAGCCAGTCACCTGCTTTGAGCGTATGACCATCCACTGTCATGGTCTGGGCTTTGTAATCCACAGTAATGCTGCCAGCACCGGCTACGCACACGCGGCCCATGCCACGGGCCACCACGGCTGCGTGGGATGTCATGCCGCCGCGTGTTGTTAGCACACCGCGGGCAGCGTGCATGCCGTGCACGTCTTCCGGGGAGGTTTCAACCCGCACCAGAATAACATCTTCACCTTTGGCAGCACGGTCTTCCACGTCCTCGGCAGAGAACGCGATCACGCCTGTTGCCGCCCCCGGAGAAGCGGGAAGGCCGCGGGTTAGAAGCTGACGTTCTGCCTTGGGGTCCAGCACAGGGTGCAGGAGCTGATCAAGAGATGCAGGTGGCACGCGGTTAACGGCTTCTTCCTGCGTGATCAGGTTTTCCTTGGCCATATCAATGGCAATGCGCAAAGCAGCGGCGGCAGTGCGTTTGCCCGAACGAGTCTGGAGCAGGTACAGCTTGTTGGCCTGCACCGTGAACTCGATGTCCTGCATATCGCGGTAGTGGCGTTCCAGCAGATCGCGCACTTTCAGCAGTTCCTGATACGCGTTGGGTAGGGCCTTTTCCATAGGCACCTGGCCTTCAGCCGCACGAGATGCAGCCATGGGCTGCGGTGTGCGGATACCAGCCACAACGTCTTCACCCTGCGCGTTAATCAGGTATTCACCGTAGAAAATGTTTTCACCGGTGGAAGGATCACGCGTGAAGCAGACACCGGTGGCACAATCATCACCCATGTTGCCGAACACCATGGACTGCACGTTAACAGCCGTGCCCCAGCTTGCCGGAATATCATGCAGCTTGCGGTAGGTGTTGGCGCGTGGGTTCATCCATGAGCCAAACACGGCCCCAATGGCGCCCCAAAGCTGTTCCTTCGGGCTTTCAGGAAAGGCGGTGCCGGTTTCCTGCAGAACAATCTGTTTGTAGCCTTTAACGACTTCCTGCCATTCTTCAGCGCTCAGAGACGTATCGTCATCTTTGCCGATGGCACGCTTGATCTGCTCAAGCAGATCTTCAAAGCGGTGGTGGGCAACACCCAGCACAACAGAGCCGTACATCTGAATGAAGCGGCGGTAGCTATCCCATGCAAACCGGGCATCACCGGATGATTTTACAAGCCCTTCAACGGTGCTGTCATTCAGCCCCAGGTTGAGAACTGTATCCATCATGCCGGGCATGGAAACACGTGCGCCAGAACGGACAGAAACAAGCAGGGGGGCATTGGCATCGCCAAAGCGCAGGCCCATGGCTTTTTCAACCAGACCCATAGCTTCTTCAAGCTGGGATTCCAGCTCAGCCGGGTATTTCCGTCCGTTTTCGTAGAACGCCGTGCAGACTTCAGTGGTAATGGTAAATCCGGGGGGGACGGGCAGGCCGATATTGGCCATTTCTGCCAGATTGGCTCCCTTACCGCCGAGGAGATTGCGCATCCCGGCGTTGCCTTCGCTCTGGCCTGCGCCGAAACTGTAGATCCACTTGGTCATGTGCCGTTCACTTCATTCCTGCATACAGTAAAGCCAAAAGCCCCGACCGAGGGGAGGAAAAGGAGATAACGGGGCGATAGGCTGGCCTGCGTGCTATTTTTATTCTTGGTTTTGGACGACTTTGGTAATCCATCCCTTCGTTGGAAGGTAGCATGGCGCAGTTTTGCTGGGTGGGCAATCTCTCTTTTGTATCAGAATACAAAAAAACGTGTGCAACGCCCCGTTATTCCTGCTCAGAGCAAAAAGCGTTCCATTCAGCCTCATCCATGGTCTGGAGGCCAAGTTCCGCAGCCTTTTTAGCTTTCGAGCCAGCTTTTTCCCCCAGAACAACCAGATCTGTCTTTTTGGATACAGAATCCGAAACCTTGGCACCCATCCGTTCTGCCGTTGCTTTGGCTTCTGGTCGTGTCATGGTGTGCAGGGTGCCGGTAAACACAATGGTTTTGCCAGCCAATGCGCCTTCGGATGCCGCAGTTTCTTCCGTTATGGTTAAGTTTGCGCGTAAATCTGCCAATGTTTGCAGGTTATGTTCTTCTGCCACAAAGGCCACCAGATCTTCCGCTGTGGCTGTGCCTATGCCGGTAATGGAGCCCAGTTCCAGCCGGGCATCAGATCCGATAATGGCGGCAGCCTGCATCTGGCTGAACCAGTTTTCATACGTGCCGTAATGGCGTGCCAGCAGGCGGGCATTGCTGGCGCCAATGCGGCGGATACCTAGCGCATAAATAAAGCGAGAAAGGGAAATGGTGCGCCGGCTTTCTATAGCTTGCAGCAGCTTTTGAACTGATTGTTCGCCCCATCCATCGCGTTTTTCTATGTCTGCCGCGTGTTCATGCAGACGGAAAATATCGCCCGGGGTTAAAATCAGGCCGATATCATGAAATTCACGAATGCTGCGGTCTCCCAGACCTTCAATGTCAAACGCTTGGCGGGAAACAAAGTGGATAAGCCGTTCTACAACCTGCGCAGGGCAGGTGAGCCCCCCCGTGCAACGGCGCACAGCTTCTCCTTCTGGCCGAACAGCCGCCGCCCCACAAACAGGGCAATGATCGGGGAAGTGATACGGTGCCTGCCGAGGCGTGGCATCTGAAGAAGGTGCAACACCCAACACTTGCGGGATAACATCCCCCGCACGCTGGATGAAAACCATATCACCGGGGCGGACATCCTTGCGCGCAATTTCATCTTCGTTATGCAAGGTGGCGCGCATAACCAGCACGCCGCCAACATTTACGGGTTCTAAATGCGCAACGGGGGTGAGGGCACCTGTGCGGCCAACCTGAATTTCTATCTCTTTCAGGCGTGTGATGGCTTGTTCTGCCGGAAACTTCCACGCAATGGCCCAGCGTGGGGCACGGCCTGCAAAACCCAAGCGTTCCTGCAGGGCCAGATCATCAATTTTGTAAACAACGCCATCAATATCGTAGGCAAGTTCAGCCCGGCTCTGGCTGACTTCCGCAAAAAAGGCCTCGGCATCTTCCACGCCTTTAATCTGGCGGGAAAGCGGATTAACCGGAAAACCCCATGCTTTGAGTTGTTCCAGATATGCCCAATGGCTGCGGCTGATTTTTTCTGAGCAAAAGCCAAGCGCATAGGCAAACAAGGATAGCGGGCGTTGCGCCGTAATTTTGGGGTCTAGCTGCCGCAGGGAGCCTGCAGCTGCGTTGCGCGGGTTGGCAAACAACCGCTTGTTTGCTGCTTCCTGCGCGGCGTTGAGTTCCAGAAAGTGTTTTTTGGAAAGGAAAACCTCACCACGAATTTCGATCAGATCGGGATAGGAGCCGGAAAGACGTAACGGCAAATCCTTAAGCGTACGCAAATTGGCGGTAACGTCTTCCCCCTCAGTGCCATCGCCACGGGTGGTGCCACGCACAAAACGGCCTTTTTCGTAGGTCAGGCTGATGGAAAGACCATCAATTTTGGGTTCACCTACAAAGATCAGTTGTTCTGTTGCTTTTTGATCCAGCCCCAAAAAGCGGGTGGCGCGGCTGATAAAGCCTTCAAAATCTTCCCGGTCAAACACGTTATCTAGTGAGAGCATGGGCACAAGGTGGATGTGCTTGCCAAAAGCTGTATCCGGTGCGGCGCCTACGGCTTGGGCTGCGCTGTTTTCTGGTTCGGCCTCTGGGTACTGGGCTACAATGGCATCATACCGCCGGCGCAGGGCATCATATTCTGCATCACTGATTTCTGGAGCATCGTGCCGATAATAGGCCGCATTGTGGTGGGCAATTTCGGCAGCAAGGCGTTCCAGTTCTTCCCGTGCTTGTTGGGGTGTCATGTCGGCGGGAAGAAGGGCAGTTTCAGGCATTATTCTCATGTCCAAGCAGGCTGGCGGCGGCGGCGCGGGCGGCATCGGTTACTGTATCACCTGCCAGCATACGCGCAATTTCCTCATTACGCTCTGTGTCTGTAAGCGGGGTGGCGTGTGTTACGGTCTGGCCGTTGCGGGTAAGTTTGCCAATACGCAGGTGCGCATCTGCGCTGGCGGCCACTTGAGGGCTATGGGTAACAGCTAGAACCTGCACATTTTGTGCAAGCCGATGCAAACGTTCACCAATGGCGGCGGCTGTTGCGCCACCAACGCCTGCGTCAATTTCATCAAAAATCAGCGTGCCAATACCAGACTGACCTGCCAGCACCAGTTTAAGTGCCAGCATAAGGCGGGAGAGTTCACCACCAGAAGCAACCTTCGCCAAAGGTCCTGCGGGTTGGCCGGGGTTGGCTGCGATCAGAAAGATCACCTGCTCCATACCCTGTCGGCTCCACTGTTCAGCAGGAAGCACTTTGATATCCACCAGAAAGCGTGCTTTTTCCAGTTTGATAGGCTTTAATTCCGCTGTAACAGCCTGCTCCATTTTGCGGGCAGCCTTGGTGCGGGCTTCGTGCAGGGCTTCGGCTTTTTGAATATATGTTACGCGCGCTTCTTCAGTGGCCACTTTAAGAGATTCCAGCGCTGCGGTGCCGTTTTCCAGCGCCGTCAGGCGGCCAGAAAGGCGAGTCAGCAGATCTGCCAGATCATCTACGGCAATGGAATGTTTGCGTGCCACGGTGCGCAGGGCAAACAGGCGCTCTTCTGTATCTTCCAGCAGCCGAGGGTTGGCTTCTGTATCTGCTGCCAGGCGGGAGAGCAGGTTTTCGGCTTCTGCCAAGGCATTTTCGGCATTTTCCAAAGCCGTGAGGGCCTCTGTCGTGCGGACTTCCAGAGGTTCGGCTTCTGCCGATGATGGGGGAGCAGCAGAAGCATTTGTTGGCACAAGGCGCAGCAGGGCGCGGGTTGCCCCGCGTAAAGCGGCGGCAGGGCCGGGGGATCGTCTATCTCTGGGGGTGAGTTCAGAAAGGGCTGCGGCTACAGCCTCTCCGCGCCGTTCAGCTTGCTGTAAAGCGTGACGTTGCTGGGCCAGTTCTTCTTCCTCACCCGGTTGTGGGGCAAGGGCAGTGAGTTCATCAACTGTGTGGCGCAGCCATTCTTCTTCTCGTGCGGCTTCCTCTAATGCGCGATGCGCATTGGCAAGCTCTGAACGCAGGGTTTGCCAGCGGTCAAATGCACCGGCAACACTATTTAAAAGGGAAGGTTTAACGCCGTATGCATCAAGCAGCCCGCGATGCGTGCTGGAATCGGCCAGCCCCATTTGCTCGTGCTGGCCTTGAATTTCAATAAGGGTGGCCGCCACGCGCCGCAAAAGTGTGATGCCAACAGGCTGATCATTGATCCATGCACGGGAGCGGCCTTCCTTGGAGATGACGCGGCGGAGGACCAAAGGCTCTTGCACTTCTGCGGGAATGTCCTGCTCTTGCAGGATTCCGAATGCCTCGTGTGAAGCAGAAACATCAAAACTGGCGGTTACGCGCGCTTCTGGCGCACCAGTACGCACTAGGCCGGCACTGGCGCGATCACCCATAGCAAGGCCCAAACTGTCTAGCAGAATGGATTTGCCCGCCCCGGTTTCCCCCGTAAGTGCAGTAAACCCTGCATGGAGTGAGAGATCGAGCGTTTCAATCAGCACAACGTCCCTGATGGAAAGGCTTGTTAGCATAATGGCATCCGGTTTTCCGGGCTTGCGCCCAAATGACAGGAAAGACGGCAAAACACAAAAGCCAATAGCTTCCTGCTTGCCCCGCCCGCATGGGGCGGCAAACGCACAATACTCATTTCAGGCACAAGCCGCCAGAAAAATGTTCTCTATATGTTCTTTATTTTGGAGGTGAGCCTGCAGAATCCGCCGGCGCTGTAGGTTCGGCTTTTACAGGCGTAACAGGTGCTGCCTTGATAGGCATGGCCTGCGGCTGCGTGTTTTCATTCCGCGTATCTGTTGCCAGAGCATCTGGTTCCATGGCCGTACCTTTTTTGGCGCCAGCCGTTCCGGGTTCTGCATCTTTTGGCATGTCGGATGCGGAAACAACTTTACCGGGAATAGGGAACTTATCTGTCAGCAAATGATAACGGTGCAGGTTATCGTAGGCATACCGATACCATTTGCTACCGGGATAGTTGTACCCCAGCACAATGGCAGATTTACGCGCCTGATCTGTTAGGCCCAGATCCAGATACACTTCCACCATACGTTCCAAAGCTTCGGGCACATGGTTGGTGGTCTGGAAATCCTGCACCACACGTTGGTAGCGGTTGATGGCGCCTTCGTAGTTTTTCTCGCGCTGATAATAGCGGCCAACTAGCATTTCCTTACCGGCCAGATGGTCTCGGCAAAGATCAATTTTTAGCTGCGCATCACGTGCGTATTTGGATTGTGGAAAGCGTGTAACCACTTCTTCCAGCGCATCCATGGATTCAGCGGTGCCCTGCTGATCGCGCTGGACGTCTGCAATCTGCTCATAAAAGCACAATGCGCGCAGGTAATAAGCGTAAGCTGAATCTGAGCTGGTGGGGTGTAGGCTAATAAAGCGGTTAAGCTGCTGCACGGCTTCAGGGTATTTCCCTTTCAGGTAATACGCATAGCCTTCCATAAGCTGGGCATTCGCAATGTAACCAGAGTATGGGTAATTCTGCTGCAGCGTTTCAAACTCTGAAGCCGCAAGGGCATAGCGCCTGGTACGCAGGGCATCAATGCCGTTATTGTAAAGCGTTTCAGGCGCAGCAATTTTGGGAGCCGGCGGAAGCTTCTTGTTTTCATTAAACAAGCCACAGCCTGCCAAGCTTGTCAGCAGGGCAACTGAAAGCACGCGGGGCAGAACGTGGCGAAGCAACTGTGGTTTAATGCAAATATCAGACATACCGGCTCTTCATTTAGAGACGGCATCTTATAGCATGCCCACTGCGCAAGAAAAGCAATGAAACAGCTATTGATTCGTTATTGCGCCAAAAAGGCATCAGGCGGCAGACGCTGCGGGGAGGGATGTGGTGATATCACGCCACGCATTCTGGTCTGCAAAAAGAGCGCGCAGCACCTGATTGTTCAAGGCATGGCCAGATCTGTGGCCGCGGAACTCTCCCAGTAATACACCGCCTGCAAGATAAAGATCTCCCACTGCATCCATAACCTTATGACGGATAAACTCGTCCGGTTTGCGAAGGCCTGAGGGATTTAGAATATGGTCATCATCCACCACAATGGCATTGTTGAGTGAGCCACCGCGTGCCAGTCCGGCACGGTGAAGGGCTTCAATTTCTGCTTTAAGGGTAAAGGTGCGGCTGTTTGCCAGCTCATGCCGGAAAGACCACGGTGTAAGCTCTGCACTATAGCTTTGCTGGCCAATGGCTTTTGCCGGAAAATCAATGCTCAGAGAAAGATGGAGATGGTGGCCTGCGGTAGGGTGCAGTTCGGCCCATGAATCATTGTGGCAAATGCGAATGGGTTTGCAGACTTCAATAAAACGACGTGGGGCATCCTGTGCTTTCCGCCCGGCACAATCCAGCAGAAATACAAAATCGGCGGCAGACCCATCAAAAACTGGAGTTTCTGGGCCGTCAATCAGAATGAGTGCATTATCTACGCCGCAGCCGTTCAGGGCTGCCATAAGATGTTCAACCGTAGCCACCCGGTTTTCTGGGTGCTGCGCTTCACCCAAAACGGTGCTCAGGCGTGTTTCCAAAACATTGTCATATCGTGCTGCAATAGGGGCCGCATTGGGGAGATCTGTGCGCTGGAATACAATTCCATGTCCGGCAGGCGCAGGATGTAAGCTCATGCGGATGGATTGCCCTGTATGCAACCCAGTGCCAGTGCACGAAATGGCATGACGCAGCGTATGCTGCAAAGCAGACGGGGCTTTCCTAACAGAACGCATAAAAGATGCTGGGCTTTCTACAATATCGGAATACAGGAGTGGCTCCCTTAGCAGACCGTCCATTATCTGGGCATCCTATGCTTGCGTAGATAGAAAGTTAAAACAACGCTAAAGCTTGTTTCTGGTTGAAGCCAGTCAACGATTATTGCCATCTATTACATAAAAAATGCGCCGCCTCGTGAAAGGCGACGCATTTATAGAGTAAAGTGTAAAAAATTAACGGCGCAGGAAGGTCGGAATTTCCAGGCCGGAATCTCCTTCACCAGAACGCAGGCCAGAACCCTGATCAGCTTGGCTGATGGTCGGGCGAGGCTGAGCGTTTGGTTCCTGCCGTGCTGCATCAGCAGCATTGCGACGGAACGCGCCGGTTACGCGGCCAAACAGGCTACGATGAGCGGGTGCTTCCTGCTGCTGAGGTGCTGCGGAAGGCTGGCGTGGTGTTTCTGTAAACAAGCCGGCGCGGGGGGATACAGCCGGGCGCAGTTGCTGGGGTTGGCTAGGTGCGGCAGCTGGAGCAGCCTGCACCGGCACCGTATGTGCAGGTGGTGCAGAAACATTATTGGCACCAGCAGGCTGAAAGAGCTGAGCATGTTGCGGTGCGGCAGTAGCCTGCGCGGTAGGGGCAGCCTGCGTGGTTGTGGGCGGAACAGGAGAAGCTGCCGGCGCGGGTGCAGCGGCACCACCAACAGCAGCCTGCGGCTGTTCTGCCTGAGCTTCACCTTCAACAGCAACCAGATGCGGGCGATCTGCCGAATCGGAAGGCATATCAATGCCCGTGGCAACCACGGATACCCGGATACGGCCGCTCATCTTTTCATCAATAACAGTACCGAAGATCATGTTCGCATCTTCAGGCACTTCGCGGCAAACACGGTTAAACGCTTCTTCGGCTTCAAAGAAGGTCATGTCTTCGCCACCGGTTACGTTCACCAGCAGGCCCTTTGCGGTAGACATGCAGGTGTCTTCCAGCAGCGGGTTGGAAATGGCAGCTTCGGCAGCTTCTACGGCGCGGTTCTCACCTTCGCCTTCACCCGTGCCCATCATGGCTTTGCCCATTTCAGCCATAACGCTGCGAATATCGGCAAAATCCAAGTTAACGTAACCGCGGTCCATCATCAGATCGGTTACGCCGCGCACGCCCATGTTGAGCACCTGGTCAGCCAGTTGATAGGCTTCGCGCAGGGTGGTGCGTTCGTTAGCAATACGGAAAAGGTTCTGGTTGGGAATAACAATCAGCGTATCAACATACTGCTGAAGTTCCTTGATACCTTCATCAGCAACGCGCCCGCGGCGTTTGCCTTCGTAAGCGAAAGGCTTACTGACAACGCCAATGGTCAGAATATTCCGCTCACGCGCCATGCGGGCAATAACAGGGGCTGCCCCTGTGCCCGTGCCACCACCCATGCCGGTGGTGATAAAAACCATGTGAGCGCCATCCAGATACCGGGCAATTTCATCTGCAGCTTCTTCTGCCGCCGCGCGGCCTACTTCTGGCTTTGCACCGGCACCCAAACCGTGGGTGAGATGTGGGCCAAGCTGGATTCGGCTATCTGCCAGACTTTTTTCAAGGCTCTGGGCATCTGTGTTGGCAACAACAAAATCAACACCCTGCAGGTTGGACGCAATCATGTTGTCAACTGCGTTCGTTCCCCCACCGCCAACACCAATGACTGTGATTTTTGGGGAAAAATCAGCATGTGTTTGGGGTGGAACGGTCAGGTTGAGTGTCATGTGTGTCTCCCGAACGGCTGCAGCTTACCGGTATATGCTTAGAGAAATAAGATTACGTTCAGATTACCAAGAATTTGTTAGCTAAATCAAACCCTCTCTCGAATAAAAGCGACGAGTTTTTGTAAAAAACCGGTAGGAGCTGCTTCCCGAAACTCTACGTCTCCAAAAGGACGTTCTGCGCTGGCTGCCCAACACAGCAACCCGGCAGCAGTTGCAAAGCCCGCAGCAGCGGCAGTATTTTCAGGCAAACCAACAATGTGCTTGGGCCTGCCGAGGCGCACAGAGCGCGTAAAACCAGCCCCAGAAGGGCGTCCAGAACTTACCGGCATGCCAAGTATGCGCTCTGCCATAGGGCGAATGCCATCTAGCAGGGATGCACCACCCGTTAAAACAATGCGCCCACTGGCCGCAGTGCCAAGGCCGGCGCCATCCAGTTTTTCGCGCACCAGTTCCAGCGTTTCTTCCACACGTGGGCGGATGATATGGCCAAGCTGTGCGCGAGAAACCTGCTCAAAGTGCGGCACATCGTTGCCCAGAAGTTCAACGGTGAGAACTTCGTCTTCTACATCGGATGCCAGATCGGCACTGCCGTAAAAGGTTTTTAAGCGTTCGGCATTTTCCAAAGAGGTGCTGAGCCCACGTGCAATATCACGCGTAACATGCAGCCCGCCCACACCAATTTGCGCGGTATGCAGGATTTGCCCTTCACCAAACACAGCCAGAGATGTCGTGCCACCACCCATATCCACTACTGTGGTGCCGAGGTCCCGCTCATCCGCATCCAGCACGGAAAGGCCAGATGCAAGAGGGGAGGAAACCAAGGCTTCCATTTTCAGTTCCGCACGGCTGAGTACGGTTTCCAGATTCATCAGGGCTGTTGTGGCCGCATCTATAATATGTAGGCGTGCCTTTAGTGTTTCGCACAGATGCCCCCGCGGGTCTGAAACACCTTCTGTGTCATCCACGGTAAAATCTATGGGCAGGGTATGAATCACTTCACGCCCCTGAACGGTGGCCTGGATACGACCTTCCGTGACTACGCGCCGGATATCAGCTTCCGTAACCACGCGGCCACCAATCGGCCAGCGCACGTTAAACAGACGGCTGGCCGGATGCCCGCATGAAAGGTTTACCACCACCTTGTCAATGGAGCGTTCAGCCATGGTTTCGGCTTGCGCAACGGTGGTCCGAATAGCTGCTTCTGCTTCCTGTAGTTCCGTAATGGCGCCATTGCGCACACCGGCAGAACGCCGCCATCCGTAACCCACCACACGCAAATTGCCGTTAGGCTCACCTTTGCCAATCAGGCAGGTAATTTTGGTAGAACCAATATCCAGAACAGCCGTGTAGCCATTGCGCCATGTATGTGGCCGCTTATTTTTCTCACTAGGTGGCAAGGGGAGGGAACTTTCCCCGCCACTCATCAGCAAGGAAGAGCCGCTTGCTGCTGTTGTGCGCTTTTTATGCAGCCGATCAGAAAGACTGAAGCCAGAGGAAGCGGGTGAACGCGTGGGGTCACTCATCTGGGTTTTCCTCCGGGTTATCTTTTTTTGCTTCTTTAGACGCAGGATGCACAGGATGCGAGGCCGGTTTGGGCGTGTCAGCCTTGTGCGGAGCAGGGGCTGAAGCATCTTGTGTGGTATTTCCTGCATCCGATGGAGGTGGAACTGCAGGCGGTTTTTCCTTGATGGTCAATCGGTCTGGCAGACGCATATCTATCAGCAGCACAGGCCGATCCAGCAGCCGTGTTGTGGCGTTGATTTTTGCCAGCCTGTGAATGGCCGGTGCTTCCTCGCCTTCAGGCAGAAGTACGGTCGCGCCATCGCGTAATGTCAGATTCCAGCGTCTGTCGCTTACACGCACAGCAGCCGTAACATGGGCTTTAACGTCTGGCTCTTGGGCTAGAATATCAATCAGGCTGGCTGCCGATGTGTTTGCGCCATCACCTACAACCAATGGCAGTTTGGTAAAGGCTTCAGCATCCTTACCCGTCATGCCTTGGTCTGGCACGCGGTTGCCTTGCTTGTCTATCAGTTCAAAATGCCCTTGATGCTGCCACACTGCATAAGGCAGACGTTCTGTAATATGCACGTCAATTTCGCCAGAGAGATGGCGTTCTATGGTGACGTGGTCAACAAACGGCAGGGTATCCAGCTTTTGCCGTGCATCGGAAACACTAAAGTCCAGCACGGGGTCTCCAACTTCCACACCCAACGCATCACGAACGCTTTGCTCACTTGTGAGCTGTGCGCCATCAATATGAATACTGGTGACGCGCAGGGTAGAGGTGCCCAGCAACTTATCCCGCAAAGGAGCCAACTGCTCCTGCACGGCAGGGATTTTCAGGCTGACATATCCGGCCCCACCTAGTGCTGCAAGAAACAGCAGCCCGGCTATGGGGCGCAGCAGGCGTTTTTGCCGCCTGAGAAAAAGCCCGATGCGGGAGGGCCTGTTAGCAGGAGATGGAGGTGCTCTCATTGTCGGCAGGTAGCCTGCTCAACCAGCCACGCGCAAAGTTCTGGATAGCTGATACCACAATAGGCGGCCTGTTCGGGCAACAGGGATGTGGCTGTCATACCCGGCTGCGTGTTGACCTCTAGCAGAACAAGATGCGGCTGGTCCGGGTTGGTGTCATCCAACCGGAAATCAGAGCGTGATGCGCCAGAACAACCCAAAGCCTGATGCGCTTTTACGGCAACTTCCAATGCCAGCTTAGCACTGGCGGCATCAATTTGTGCAGGCAGAACATGGGCGGAACCGCCGACCTGATATTTGGAATCATAGTCGTAAAAATCATGCCCAGTGCCGGTAGGGGTGATATCCGTAATGGTCAGGGCACGATCGCCCATTACTCCTACGGTAATTTCCCGGCCGGGAATAAAGGCTTCTACAAGAGCCTGGGGGCCGTAAGTCCAGTTTTTAACAATATCAGCCCGCGTGTTGGAGCCAGCACGTACAATGGAAACCCCAACGGATGAACCTTCATTAAGCGGCTTCACCACATAAGGTGTGGGCAGGGGGTCTGCATTGGCAAGGGTGGCAATATCCACCACCATGCCTTCTGCCACGGGCAGCCCGGCTGTTTGGAAAATGGTACGGGCAGCGGCTTTATCCATAGCCGTAGCAGAGGCCCGAATGCCCGAATGGGTGTAGGGAATACCCATCCAGTCCAGAATGCCTTGAATACAGCCATCCTCACCAAAACGACCATGCAGGGCGTTAAACACCACATCCGGTTTTTGGGTGTTCAGTGTTTCAACCAATGCGGCCAAATCTGCTTGGGCATCCAGCGTGCAAACATCATACCCTTTGCTGCGCAGAGCTTCTGCTACACCTTGGCCGGATGAAAGGCTGACCACCCGTTCGGAAGACATGCCACCCATCAGCACGGTTACGCGTTTTGGTGCATTCATTGCGAAGATGCCTCCGTTTTACCTAATCGCTTGATTTCCCAATGCAGGGAAACGCCGGAGTTCTGGGCAACACGTGTGCGCACGTCTTCCCCCAAACCTTCCAGATCAGTCGCAGTGGCATTGCCCAGATTGATAAGGAAATTGCAGTGTTTTTCGCTTACCTGTGCATCTCCGTGGCGCAGCCCGCGGCACCCTGCGGCGTCAATCAGTTCCCACGCTTTGCGCGAAGATGTTTCTGCATCCGGGTTGCGGAAAGTGGAGCCACCCGTGCGTGCGCGTACGGGTTGAGAAAGCTCACGCGCAGCGCGTACTTCTGCAATACGGTTGGCAACATCCTGTGGGTTTGCAGGTGTGCCACGTAAACGCGCACGAATAACAAATGCACCTTCCGGCAGGCCGGAACGACGATATCCAAACCGCAGGGCAGCATTATCCAGCCGGATTAGGCTGCCATCACGGGTAATAATTTCAGCCCAGTCCAGAACATTGGCAATGTCTGATCCATAAGCACCTGCGTTCATGCGCACGGCACCGCCGATAGAGCCGGGAATGCCGGCCAGAAATTCCAGCCCGGAAAGCCCGGCCTGTGCAGCATGCTCGGCCACTGTGGCATCCAGGCACGCACTGCCCGCTATAATGCCATCAGCTTCTACCGTAATGTCTGCAAAGCCACGGGCCATACGGACAACAACGCCTTCCAATCCACCATCACGGATGATGACGTTAGAGCAAGCCCCCAAAGCCGTTATGGGCAATTCGGGGGAGAGGCGTTGCAGAACACCAGCCAGATCTTCGGCATCAGCAGGTTGAAACAGCCATTCCGCTGCCCCACCAACCCGAAACCATGTGCGCGGGCCAAGAGGTGCCTGTGGTGTCAGCCTTCCGCGCATATTGGCAAAGGCGTGCTTGACCATATCCTGCATGGAGGCCGGATTGTTCATGCCGCGTTGCCACCCTTATCTTCAGCCTGCAGGACAGCAAGCTGTGCAGGCAGAGCCTGTGCCCAGTTGGTAATGGTGCCTGCACCAAGGCACACAACGTAATCACCCGGCTTGGCAATGGCGTTGATCATTTCTGCCAGATGGTCCGGGCTGGAAAGTGGCACAACAGAGCGGTGGCCACGTTCGCGCAGGCCTTCAATCAGTTTGTCACGGCTGGCATCGGGCAATGGGTCTTCACCCGCAGCGTAAACATCAGACACAATCACGGTATCTGCATCATTCATGCAGGCGCAGAAATCTGAGAACAGGATTTTCAGGCGCGAATAACGGTGCGGCTGCATAACGGCAATAACGTGGTTAGCCCCGGCTTGCCGGGCTGCTTTGAGCACAGCTGCAATTTCAACGGGATGGTGGCCGTAATCATCAATCACCGTAATGCCACCGGCTTCCCCCGTGCGGGTAAAGCGGCGTTTGACACCACGGAAGCTGGCCAGACCGGAACGGATAACATCATCGCTGATGTCCATTTCCGTTGCTACGGCAATGGCAGCCAGAGCGTTCTGCACGTTGTGAGAACCCAGCATGGGCAGGCGGAAAGGCCCGGCCTTGCGGGTGCGGCGGCTCACACGGTCTGTCAGCGTGACTTCAAACGTGGCGCCCAGCTTGTCGGTAATCAGTTTTTCTGCGCGCACATCAGCCTGTGGGGAGAACCCATAGGTGACAATCCGGTGGTCAGACAGGCGAGGGATCATCTGCTGCACGGCTGGGTGATCAATACATAGCACGGCAAATCCGTAAAATGGCACGTTGGAAACAAACTGGTCGTAAGCAGCTTCCATGGCTTCGGGGGAGCCCCAGTGGTCCAGATGTTCCGGGTCCATGTTGGTGACAACGGAAATCACGGAAGGCAGGCGCAGGAAGGAGCCATCGCTCTCATCAGCTTCAACCACCATCCAATCCCCTTTACCCATGCGGGTATTGGTGCCGTAGGCTTCAATAATACCGCCGTTAATCACGGTTGGGTCCAGCTTGGCGGCTTCCAGCACCGCAGCCACAAGGCTGGTGGTGGTGGTTTTGCCATGCGTGCCGCCCACAGCAACAGACCAACGCAGGCGCATGAGTTCGGCCAGCATTTCTGCACGGCGCACAACCGGAATCAGTTTGGCGCGTGCGGCTACAACTTCCGGGTTGTCGCGCTTCACGGCGGTGGAAATGACCACTACCTGTGCATTACCCAGATTTTCTGCCTTATGGCCAATGGTTACGGGAATACCCGCAGCCCGCAGGCGTTTTACATTGGCATTTTCTGCAATATCCGACCCTTGAACAGAATAGCCCAACAGGCACAGCACCTCCGCAATGCCGGACATGCCAATGCCGCCAATGCCGACAAAATGGATGGTTCCGATGGAAAGGGGGAGGGCTCTCATGCGCGTGTCTCCGTCTCGCTGGAGGTCGTCGGATGGGCGGGTGCAGGGGAAGGAGTGAAGCATTCTTCTACTATATCGGCCAGGCGGAGGGCTGCATCCGGGCGGGCAAGCGTGGCAGCGGCTTGGGCTGCCTGTGCCAGTTCATCCGGCGCGGTGAAAAGATCATTCAGGCGGCTGGCAAGAGCCGCAGAGGTGAAGTCTGGCTGGCGGATCATCCAGCCTGCTCCAGCATTTGTAATGGCGCGGGCGTTTTCTGTCTGCTCATCGCTGGCGGCAATGGGCAAAGGCACCAGAATGGACGGACGGCCCGCCGTTGTAATTTCTGCCACGGAAGATCCGCCAGCACGGCCAATAACCAGATGGGCGGAGGCCAGAAGTTCGGGCACATCCTGCAGGAAGGATTCAACGCGTGCCTGCACACCCATTTCGGCATAGGCAGTACGCACGGCATCCAGATCATCCTGCCGTGCCTGTTGCGTAATACGGATACGTTGGCGCAAGCCCTCTGGCAGTTTGGCTATAGCCGCAGGCACAACCTGAGAGAAAATGCGCGCACCTAGAGATCCACCCCATACCAGCAGATTGATATGATCAGCTGGTGGTACCCATCCTTCACCCGCAAGGGCGGCAATAGCGGGGCGCACGGGCATACCCGTAAACACGGTACGCGCACCAATGGGCAGTTTGGCAACAGAGGGGAAAGACGTGGCAATAACATCCGCAAAGCGGGAAAGCACCGCGTTCGCTTTGCCCAATACGGCATTGCCTTCATGAATAATCAGAGCAGGATGCTTACGGCCGATCAGCCGCGCACCTAGCAAAGGCGGTACGGAAGGATAACCCCCAAACCCTACAACAACATCAGGTTTGATCTGCTGGAGAATGGAGCGTGCTTTCCATGCGCTCGCCAACAGGGTGAGGCCTGCACGAATGGCACGTATTGGCCCACGCCCGGCTACACCAGCCCCGCTGAGAACATATTGCGGGCCACGGGCAAATACGCCACTTTCACGCTTGCCAGCGCGCCCATCTGTCATGAGCACAAGGTGATGGCCACGTTCTGCCAATGTGTCTGCCAGAGCTTCGGCCGGGAAGAAGTGTCCGCCAGTGCCGCCTGCGGCAATGACGATAGTACGTGAACTCATGCTGACCGCCATTGTCTGAGTGTGGTTACAAAACCATTGCCAGCAAGGGGGCGCCCCTGCTGTTGCCGTGTAAGAGCAAGCACCATGCCAATAGCCAATGCGACTGACATGGCAGAAGACCCACCATAGGAAATGAATGGCAGTGTCATGCCCTTGGTGGGGATAAGATGCAAGGAAGAAGCCATGTTCACAAATGCTTGCAGACCAAAGCCTGTAACCAAGCCAGATGTGGCAATAACAACAAACGGATCATCCTCACGGATCAGGCGGAGCAGGGTGCGCACTACAATGACGCCAAATACGCAGATGATGAGCATGCACACCACCATCCCATATTCTTCTCCCGCCACGGCAAATACAAAGTCTGCATGTGCGTCTGGCAGCAGATCTTTCACACGGCCTTCACCGGGGCCGCGCCCCAGTAAGCCGCCATTACCAAAAGCACGCAGGGCGGTATCAATCTGGTAATGATCCCCCACGCCGGGGTGCATAAAGCGCTCAACGCGGGAACGTACATGCGGGAAGATAAAGAATGCTGCAATACCCGCGGCAATCATGCCGCCAAAGCCCAATGCAACCAGTATAAGATTGAGGCCATCTACAAAGAGCTGCACCAGAAACACGGCGGTAATAACCGTAAGCATGCCAATGTCTGGCTGAGATTTCAGCAAAAGCACAATCAGCCCATACAGGGCAAAGGCAATCAGCATACCGGGGAAGTAGCGTGAAACGCGGCGCTGTGTCAGCAACCACCCCGTAACAACTGCAAAGCAGGGCTTCAAAAACTCAGATGGCTGGAGAGACATCATGGGCAGGGCAATCCAGCGCCGTGCCCCTTTGATTTCTATGCCATGCACAAGGGTGAGCGCTGTAGCCCCCAGCATCAGCACCCCGCCTATCATGGAAAGGCGTAGAACAGCCTTGCGGGAAAGCATGGAAATGCCCACCACAATAACACCCGCAATGCCCAGAAACAGCACCTGTTTGAAAATGAACATATTGCGCGATGCGCCAATACGCACAGCCACAGCAGGGCTGGCGGCCAGCATAAGGATGTAGCCAAAACCTATAAGGATAAAGGTGCAGATCAGAGTTGTCCGGTCTACATTCCGCCACCAGCGGCCAAACGGGGAATCATCGGTGCGGGAAGAACCGGCCATCAGTCTCTCACTGCTCTGTCATGCCCGCATGCCGGGCGCAAACCTCATCCGCCATTTCCTGAAAGCGCAGGCCACGTGCCTCAAACCCAGAAAACTGATCAAAGCTGGCGCAGGCGGGTGAAAGCAGCACAACAGGCGTATGCGTACGGTGTGCTTCCGTATAAGCCGCAGGCACGGCGTTTTCTAGTGTTTCTGCCATTGTAAAAGGCACGTTGTGTTCTTTTAGTGTTTGGGCAAGCAGCGGTGCATCCCGCCCAATCAGGAATGTATGTGCAATATGCGGGAAATAGGGCGCAAGAGAGGCAATGCCGCCTTCTTTTGCCGTGCCGCCTGCAATCCACACCAGTTTTTCATAACATCCCAAAGCGCGAGATGCTGCATCTGCATTTGTGGCTTTGCTGTCATCTACAAAATCCACCCCGTTGCAGGAGGCTACAAGCTTTTGCCGATGCGGCAGACCGGGAAAGGAGGCCACAGCCTGTGCAATGGTTGCATCTGGCACAGCCAGAAAACGCGCGATAGCAATAGCGGCGGCAGCATTTTCCGCATTGTGGGTGCCGGGAAGGCTAGGTCCGGTTTGCGCTATGCGTGTGCTGTGGTGCCATATGGCACCATCTTTGCCGTAGTAAGAACAGGCAGGGTTGGTGCCGGAAATGGTTTCACATTTGGCAGGGCCGTGTTCCAGTTCTGCGGCAATGGCGCGGCACCACTTATCATCCACGCCAATAACGGCCAGATCCGTGTCTGTTTGGCCGGTGAACACACGTTTTTTAGCTTGGGCGTAGCCATCCATCCCTGCATGACGGTCCAGATGATCTGGTGTCAGGTTCAGCAAACATGCGGCATCAAAGCATAGGGTATCCAGCCGTTCCAGCATGTAGGATGACATTTCCAGCACATATACGCCGTTATCTGGCAGCAAAGGCAGCGCCAGAGCGGCTGGCCCAAGGTTGCCACCAGCAGCTACGGGCAGTTTGGCTTCTGCCAGAATATGGGCCAGCAAAGTGGTGGTGGTGGATTTGCCGTTGGTGCCTGTAATACCAACAAAACGGGCCTTGCTGCCAGATTGACGCACAGCCCGATAAAGCACTTCCGCATCGGAAAGAATGGGAATGCCCGCAGCCTTGGCCATAAGGGCAATAGGGTGCGGCTTGGGTAAAACGTGCGGAATACCGGGTGAAAGAATAAGCGCTTCAAACCCATTCAGGCTTTCAAATGGCTTGCACGTAATACGTGTGGCAACATCAGGGGCAAGGGTGGAAAGTGCATCTGCCAGCCCTTTGCGTCCGGCCTCACTATCATCCCATACCTGTACGGTGGCACCTGTGCTCGCCAGCATAAGCACGGCTGGCAGGCCATTTTTGCCAAGGCCGAAAACAGCAAAGCGCTGCCCGGAAAACAGGGAGGGTGAAAAGCCGTTCATCTTAGTTTCAGCGTGGCCAGACCACACAGCCCCAGAACAATGGAAACAATCCAGAACCGGATGACAATCTTGGGTTCTGCCCACCCTTTTTTCTCAAAATGGTGGTGGAACGGGGCCATAAGGAACACACGCCGGCCAGTGCGTTTATACCAGAACACCTGAATAACCACAGAAAGTGTTTCTGCTACAAACAGGCCGCCTACAATGCACAGCACCAGTTCATGCTTGATGGCAACGGCCAGAGAACCCAGCGCCCCACCAAGGGAGAGAGAGCCCGTATCCCCCATAAATACCGAGGCCGGAGGGGCGTTAAACCACAAAAACCCAAGGCCAGCGCCAACAAGGGCAGCGCAAAATACGGCAAGTTCCCCTGTGCCGGGCACGGCGTGGATTTGCAGGTAATCAGCAAAAACGTGGTTGCCAACCAGGTAGGAAAGAATGGCAAACACCAAAGAGGCCACAATAACAGGCCCGATAGCCAGTCCATCTAGCCCATCTGTAAAGTTAACCGCATTGCCAAAGCCGGTAATCACGATCATGGCAAATACGGGGTACAGAATACCCAGTGGCAACAGAAGGTCTTTTACAAACGGAAAAGCCAGATGGTTTGCCAGTTCTGGCGGCATGAGAGATTGCAGCCACCACCCGCACAGAAGTGAAATACCAAACTCGCCACCAAGTCTGGCACGTTTGGAAAGGCCATCCGTGTTGCGGCGTGCCAGTTTGCGGTAATCATCTGCAAACCCAATGGCGCCAAACCCCAGAGTGGTGAGCATAACAGCCCACACAAAGCCGTTTTCCAGATCTCCCCAGATCAGCATGGAGATCACCAGAGAAATCAAGATCAACACACCGCCCATTGTTGGTGTGCCGGTTTTTTCCAGAATATGGCGTTCGGGGCCAACGGCGCGAATAGGCTGGCCTTCCCGCTGGATACGGCGCAGCGTTCTAATAAGCGGGCGGCCCAGAAGCAGGCTGATGCCCAAGGCTGTCATACACGCACAGCCCGCGCGAAACGTGATGTAACGCAGCAGGTTCAGGATTGTGATGTGTCCATCATGCGCGGCGTGAGAAATCAGCATATACAGCATTAGGCACACTCCACTGCCGGAAGTGCGTTGAGTGCAGCAATAACGTCCCGCATGCGGCTTCCTAAACTACCCTTCACTAATACGGCATCCCCCTTGCGCAAAGCCGCGCAGACATGAGGAGCAAGTAAGGCAGCACTTTCTGCCCATGCGCCCTGTTTGGAGGGCGGAAGGGCATCAAAAAGGGTTTTCATGTAGGATCCGCAGCAAAAAACGAGGTCAGCAGCACTGGCAGCAGGAGCAGCAAGTGCCTGATGTTCGGAAATGGAAAATTCACCCAACTCACGCATATCGCCCAGAACGGCGATACGGCGTGTGGCGGGGATATGGCGCAGAACATCCAATGCAGCCCGGATGGAAGCCGCCGAGGCATTATAGCTTTCATCCAGCAGTGTAATGGCCCCACCGGCAATTTGGATAAGGGCACCACGGCCCTTACCGGGACGGAAATCTGCTAGTGCATCTGCTGCATTGGCAACATCTGCGCCAAGCGCAGCACAGGTTGCCAATGCAGCAACGGCATTGCGTGCCAAATGCGTGCCGGGTGCTGGAAGATGAACGTTGAATGTTTTGCCTTGAATGGAAACATCAAAGCGCGAGCCGTCAGCACCAGTATGCAAATGGGCCAGATGTGCCGTGCTATGAGGGTTCACACCACAAGGCCACAAAACAGCCTGCGCTTTTTCTGCCGCCGCAGTAAAAAACTGTGTGCCGTGCGCATCGTCCGGCACAATGGCAATGCCGCCTTTGGGCAGAGCTGTAATGATGGAAGCTTTTTCTTTTGCAATAGCGTCCAAGCTGCCCATATGGCCCAAATGTGCTGAACCAATAGTGGTAATAACGGCCACATCAGGCTGCACCATTTTGGCAAGCGGAAGAATTTCCCCCGGATGGTTCATGCCAATTTCACTGATACAGAAAGCAGCTTCTCGCGGTAGGCGTGCAAGCGTGAGTGGCACACCCCAATGGTTGTTGTAGGAGGCCTCTGCCGCATGTGTCAGGCCAGAAGGTGCCAAGCAAAGGCGCAGCATTTCCTTGGTGGTGGTTTTACCCACACTGCCGGTTACGGCAACAACCTTACCCTTAAAACGTGCCCGTGCGGCCTGCGCCAGCTTTTGAAGGCCCTGCATGGTATCTGCTACCAGCAGAATACGCGGGTCTGAGAACCCTTCGGCGGAATGCGCCAAAACGGCCGCAGCACCTTTTTCAAGCGCTGTGGCAATATGTGCGTGCCCATCACTGTTATCGCCTTTTAGGGCAATAAACAGGTCTCCGGGGGCAAGGGTGCGCGTATCAATGGAAATACCGGTAACAGAAACAGAGGTATGCCCTAAAAACGTTCCACCCGTTGCGGTTTCCAGTTCTTCCCGCGTCCACAATAGGCTCATGGATGGCCCGCCAGTGTGCGCAACACGGCGGCATCATCAAACGGTAAAATGGTATTGCCTATAATCTGTCCCTGTTCATGGCCTTTGCCGGCCACAACCAGCACATCGTCTGCTTTAAGCATGGAAAGAGCTTCTGCTATTGCTTGTTTTCTATCTGCAATTTCCAGCGCCCGCGGGGCACCGGCTTTTATTTCTGCACGAATAGATGCGGGATTTTCTGTGCGTGGGTTGTCATCCGTAATAATGGCAATATCTGCACCTTTAATGGCTTCCTGACCCATAAGAGGGCGCTTGCCACTATCACGATCACCTCCGGCACCCAGAACAACAACCAACTTGCCGCGTGCGTGGGGGCGCAAAGATGCCAGAAGCCGTGCCAGCGCATCTGGAGTATGGGCGTAGTCTACATACGCGCAGGCTCCATTGGGCAGAACGGTTGCACGTTCCAGCCGCCCCCGAACCCCTTTAAGCTGCGGCAAAAGGGGCAGAATATGTGCAATCTCGGCATCATCCTGCGCAGCAAGAGCTACAGCCAGCAATACGTTATCTGCCTGAAAGCGCCCCGGAATAGGGAGAAGAACCGTGCTGGTATGGCCATTGTGCTCAATGGTCAGTTCCTGTCCGGCAGGAAGGGCATTGTGTGCCACAAGGCGTAATGTTGTGCCTTGTTCACCAACCAGTCTCAGCCGCAGGTTCCGGCGGGCTGCAATAGTACGGATAGCTTGGAGCGTTTGTGCATCCATATCGGCATTGGCAGCGGCAATGGCATGTTCTGGCAGAAGGGTATCAAACAGCTTCAGTTTGGCTGTGCGATAGGCTTCTATGGTCAGATGATAATCCAGATGGTCCCGCGTCAGATTGGTAAAGCCGGCCGCAGCAAGCCGGAGGCCATCTAACCGTCCCTGTTCCAACCCGTGGGATGAGGCTTCCAGCGCAACATGGTTAAACCCGGCTTGGGTAAGTGCTGCCAGCCCATTGGCAAGGGCAACTGGGTCTGGCGTTGTAAGCGCGGGAAATGAAATGGAAGTATTTTCCGCCCCGGTCAGGCCAAGCGTGCCAATGGCAGCGGCTTTAAAACCCTGTAGCGCCCAGATTTGGCGAATAAAATCTGCAGTGCTGGTTTTGCCATTTGTGCCGGTAATGGCCACCAGATGATGTGGCTGAGGCCCTGCCAGAGCAGCGGCCATAAGTGCCAGTGCATGGCGCGGGTTGGGTGCCAGGATAAGCGGGCAGGCGGGTACATCTGTTGGCCACTGTGTATCTGCAGGTGCCAAAATTGCTGCCGCACCATTTTGCACGGCTGTGGCAATAAAGGTTCGGCCATCGGTTTTAACGCCCGGCAAAGCGGCAAAAATTGTGCCCGGCTTTACCTGTCGGCTATCCGCTGTAATGGCAGAAATCTCAGGATTTTCAGGTAGGGCTGGAAGCCCTGCAGTCGCAAGAAGGGTGGAGAGGGAAAGGCTCATTCGTCCATAACCTCCGCAGCCGCTTTTTTGCGTTCAGCCATGGCGCGTTTAAGTGCTTCTTTTTCAGCCTTATGTTCAGCTTCGGCTTTGCGTGGGTCTCCCGGATCATTCCCCGGACCAAGTGGCCTTACGCCACGTGGCACCGCAGGATGCATGGGCAGAGCCATTTGCGCATCAATCTGCTCAGCATGCTCTGTATCGGGAAAAATCTGGAGCATGGGCCCAATGCGTGAAACAATTTTGGAAACAGTAGGTGCAGCGTTCCAGCCTGCTGTTGTCCAGCCATGGGTTTGCGGAGTAGGTTTGGGGCTATCCAGCATGACATACACGGCATAATGCGGTGCATTCATGGGGAAGATCCCTGTAAACGCCGAAATGTTCACGTGCTTCAGGTAGCCACCATGTGGGCCAATCTTTTCTGCCGTGCCGGTTTTACCACCCACAAAATACCCCGGAGATTCTGCAGTACGCCCTGTGCCGTGGGTAACATCCAACCGCAGAAGGCGGCGTAGAAGGCTGGATACTTTTTCAGAAAGAATGCGTGGGCCAGCAGGCGTGACAGGAGCATCCACCGCGCTACTTGGGGTGTCATCTTCCACGCTTTGCTCCAGCGCGGCGTTCTGGATGCCGCTGGCAAATTGCGGGCTTATGCCCGGCGCGCTGGTTGTAGCATTGGCTGGGTCTTCCTTGTCCAGCAAGGTAGGCGTTACCAGAATGCCACCATTAACCGTGGCCGCAGTGCCACGCACAATGGCCAATGGAGGTTCAGCCACACCATGCCCGAACCCGACTGTCATGACCGTGGCAATGCCCCACTGATGCGGCACCAAGGGGCGTGCAGCTTCTGGCAGTTCAACCGGGACGGGGGAGAAAAACCCCATCGAACGCAGCCATTCGGACTGCTTTTTGCCGCCAACATCCAACGCAATATGTGCCGCTGCCGGGTTGGAAGAATAAGCCATCACTTCGGGCAGTGTCAGCCACGGAGAAAAATGGTCACTCTTCATATCGCGGATGGTAAAGCGCCCGATATGCAATGGTACGGATGAAAACCGGTCCCAAATATGGATAGTGCCCGTTTCCAGCCCCATGGCTGTTGTTTGTAGCTTAAAGGTGGAACCGGGCTCATACAAACCGGTTACGGCGCGGTTAAAGCGTTCATCATTGGTGGCATGGGCAAAATTATTGGCATCAAAGTCAGGCAGGCTGACCATGGCAATAATTTCACCTGTGCGCACATCCATCACAATGCCGCAGGCCCCAATGGCCTGAAAGGTCTGCATGGCATTTGCCACTTCTTCACGCACAGCAGACTGAACACGAATATCCAAAGACAGATGAAGGGGGCGACGATCAGAAAGCAGGCGCTTATCGAAGTATTTTTCAATCCCGGCCACGCCGTGATCATCAATATCAACAGTACCCATAATCTGGGCGGCCATGCGGCCTAGCGGATAATGCCGTCTTTCGCCCGGTTCAAAATAAATACCCGGAATGCCAAGATTATTGATGGCCAGTTCCTGCTGGGGCGAAATGTTGCGTGCAATGTAAACAAACTGTTTGGGGCGGGAAAGGCGATCAGCGGTTTCCTGCTCATCCAGATCCTTCAGGATGGATTTGAGTTTGTGTGCAACATCCTTGGGGTCAATCAACTCTTGCGGGTTGGCATACACCTGCGCAACAGGCAGGGAGAGCGCCAAGGTCTGCCCATTGCGATCTACGATAGAAGCGCGATGCACCTGCGGTAGCGAGAAATCCCCAGCAAGGCTGCCCCTGGGGTCAATTTTAGGAATTTCAGGAACCTGCGGTGCAATCTGCCGCTTTTCCGGCGCCATAGGGTGAATAACTGTTGCGATACTCAGCTTGATAGCGACAACAGCAAAAATCAGGCAAAAACCGCCAGCAACACCCAAAAGCCTTACATGCATTTGGTCCCGATGTGCGCGGGCGCGCAGATCGTCCCCCGTAACACCTACTGTGCGCGTTGGGTCGGGGTCATTGGGGGAGACAGACATGTCAGGTCAGAAAGGCCTTTAACCACAAAAAATCAGTTGGCAACCGGAACCGGAGCCGGCAGCGCATCACCACCACGGCTCAGCAGAGAGCCGCTGCTATAGCTGGAAGTAGCGCGTGCTTCCATATAGCTGGAAGGTGCAGAAGATGCACGATGAGGGCGCGTGGCGTGCCAACTGGCTGCCGCAACCGGAAGTGGGTGCCGAATTGGCGTTGCATCATCGTCCGAAGCCTGCGCTACGTGCCGAATAGCCGGAGATGCTGCCCGCGTAAGGCTATGGCGAACCGGAGCTACAGGCGCATCATCATCCGCATTGGCGGAAGCAACAACCTGTGGGCGTGGGGTTTCAACTGCCATATGGTGTACAGGGCGGGCAGGTGTAGCGGGGTCGGCAACCTGCGCAACACGTACCGGTGCAGCTACAGGTTCCGGCACAGCATGTGGGTGATCATGATGTGTGACTGGTGCATGCAAAACAGATGCTGCATCGGCCACAGATGTTGCGCGTGGGTGCAGGGTGGGTTCCGTTGCAACATGCGGCACATCCGCCACAACAGTAGGAGCAGCCACAGGGCGCGCCGAATGAATGACTGCTGGTGGGATGACGTGCGCAGGGCGCGCATCGGCCACAACAGCCGGAGCCGGTGTATGCGCAGGGGGTGCCATAACCGGTGGTGGCGTAATGTTGGTTGATTTATCAGCAACCAATGCCGGGGCTTGGGGCAGAGCATCTTTTGCAACGGCAGGAAGGTGGCTTTCCAAATCAGCCATACGCACAAACTGCGTTGGATTCATGGTCTGCAAACCAGATTCATGCCGTGCCACAAGTTGGGCAAGGCGTTCAGGCTGGTTTTCCAAAGCCCATTCCGTGCGCAGAATGGATGTTTGTGTGCGAACGTGCTCCGTTTCCTTCACGATCTGAGAAATCTGCTGATCGAGAAGGGTGGTCTGATGCTTCTTTGTATAAAGGAAAAAGCCAGATGCAATCGCCAGAACCGCACAGCAGCATGTAAATGGACGGGGGATCATGGACTTAGCCCTTTTTTACGGAAGCAGGGGTTGATGCACGTTTCATGACAGCGCGCAGCCGTGCACTTCTGGCGCGAGGATTATGGCTACATTCAGTATCGCTGGGCCGCCGGGCTTTGTGCGTAAGGGCTACAAAGTCCGTCTGCGGCGCTGGTGTTCCGGCGGCACGGGGGTCATAGCGCGAAAAGCTTTTATCCTTGCCCGTGGCATGTTGGACCATACGCTTGGCGATACGATCTTCCAGTGAATGGAAGGAAACAACAACCAGCCGCCCACCCGGCGCCAGCATATCCAGCGCCTGTTCAAGCCCGCGTTCAATTTCGCCCAGTTCATCATTCACGGCGATACGCAGCCCCTGAAAGGCGCGTGTAGCGGAATCTATGCCGGAGCGATCTTTGGGGATCACAGACCGCACGAGCTCAGCCAGTTGCGTTGTGGTCTGGAAAGGCGCTGCCGAACGGGCATTCACAACGGCGCGCGCAAGGCGGCGCGCGTGGCGTTCTTCCCCATAGAAATGGAAAATATCTGCCAGCTCTGCTTCCGGTGCCTTATTGACGATATCTGCTGCTGAGGGGCCGGATTTTTCCATGCGCATATCCAGCGGGCCTTCCATACGGAAGGAAAAGCCACGGTCGGCTTCATCCAACTGGAAGGAGGACACACCCAGATCCAGCACAATACCATCAAAGGTGCAGATACCTGCAGCACTTGCAAGCGCCTGCATATTGCCAAAGCTACCTTGCAGTAAGTGAAGGCGAGATCCGCCATCTGCTGTGGGAAATGCGCGGCTTAATACCTGCCCACGCGCAATGGCGTCCGGGTCACGGTCAATGCCCCATACGTTGCAATCAGCACTTTTTAGAATAGCGGAGCTGTAGCCGCCACCGCCAAACGTGCAATCCAGAATACGCTCACCATCTGCGGGATGAAGATATTCCAGAACCTCTGCCAACATAACCGGAATGTGGCCCTGAGCCGTTTCAGGGTGCGTGAAGGAAGAAAGAGCGTTCATGCATTACGCCCTTTTGGCTCTGCACCATTTGCAGCCGGAATGCTCACACGGCGTGAACGCTGGCGTGCTTCTGCCCGGCGCTGCTGCGCGGCCTGAGGCTCCCAGATCTGAAAGATACGGCCAACACCCATAAAGGCAGCCGTTGGGCTTTCTGCCAGCCCGGCATGTTCACGTAAAAAATCAGGTAAAATAATGCGGCCTTCACGGTCGGGATCTATGGGGTAGGCATCGGCATACAGAGCGGCAGCCAGATCATCATGCTCATCAGAAAACATGTCCAGCCGATCAAGCGGTTCGGTCAGGCGTGCAAAAGCAACGGCAGGCCATGCCTCAACACATGGCAGGGTATGGGAGGGGCGGAGAATCATCAGCGCGTCACCTTCCGTCTGCTGCGTTTTGAGCACTGAACGGAACCCGGCAGGAATCGAAATGCGCCCCTTGGCGTCGAATCGATTTTCATGCGTGCCGAGAAATACGCCCACGTACGTCAGAAGCCTTTGCAGAAACAGCCTTTCCGTTCGCAATTCAGCGGGGAACAGAACCGCCTTCACCACACTTGTGGTCTGGTATGGGATAGCATGGGATGTTATGGGACGCAAATTAAAATGACAGAAAAAACAGCAGAAAACCGCCATTATTTAAGTATTCATGCAGAAAAGATTTCTGGCACGAATGTATTGATTTTGTGGCGGCAAACAAAAGATTGCCGTTTTCTGTTCTTTTTATGTTCTGTTTTTGGTGTGAAAACACAGTGGATTAGTCAGAAAGAGAGTGTCAGGTGGTCTGTAAGCCGGGTTCTGTCCACCTCTGTAAAGAGGCTGGACGGTCATTCGTCTAGGGCATGTTTTGCAACATGCCTCTCGCAACCAACCCGAACGGCAGGGCGGAAGAACCCCCGAAACCACAAGGGTTTCTGCCGTTCCTATTCGGTTTTGCTCCCGGTGGGGTTTACCGTGCCTCCTCTGTTACCAGCGGAGCGGTGCGCTCTTACCGCACCGTTTCACCCTTACCTTCAGCCTGTCCCATAAAATCCCATAAGGATTTTACAAAGTCAGACCCGGAAGGCGGTCTGTTTTCTGTGGCACTTTCCCTAAGGTTACCCTCGCCGGCCGTTAGCCGGCACCGTTCTTCCGTGGAGCCCGGACTTTCCTCTCTCCCACCCGTTAAAGAGCAGGACAGCGACCGCCCAACCACCTGACGGAGCGCACCCTGCGTCGGGCTTGCGTTCAGGTCAAGCCGCAACTGATGTTATGAAGGCATGACGATGCAGAAAATTGCCGCTAATCAGGTCGCTATGTCTGATTTTTCTGATGTGCCTCAAAACTCTATGCCCGCACGGCCTAATCTTCCATCCCGGCTTTTGCTGCGCTGTATCAGATGGCAAGAGCAGCTCACGCGCAAGCGTGCGGAAAAAGATGCGCCTGAAGCAGACGGGCCCCATAACGCAGCCCAGGAAATCTCTGCGTTTCTTGTGCGGTTGCGTAAAGCGATGGATACGCCCTCCTTTCCACTTCGCCTTTCATCTGTGCCGATAAGACGGGTCGTTACTTTATCCATTCCCGGTGCTGCGGGGCCTATGCGGGCACGGCTTTTTATTCCCTATGGGCGGGTAAGGGGCGCTTTATTGTATTTGCATGGGGGCGGGTTTGTGCACTGCGGGCTTAATTCCCATTACGGGATATGCTGCCGCTTGGCGCGAGCCTCTGGTGCGGCGGTGTTATTGCCCGATTATCGCTTGGCTCCAGAACATCCTTTCCCTGCGGCTATTGATGACAGTCAGGCTGCCCTGCAATGGCTGGCTGGTGCGTCTGCCCGGTATTGGGGCGGTAAGGTTGCTGTGGCGGGGGATAGTGCTGGCGGAAATTTAGCCGCTGTTCTGGCGCAGGATGGGCGCGCCGGGCTGGGGCCCCAACCTGTTATGCAGGTGCTGTATTATCCATCGCTCTATGGAGAGAAGCTTTTTCCATCGCATCGAACGTATGAAAAGGGCTATTTCCTCTCTCGTCGCTCAATGGAATGGTATGGAGATCAGTATATTCAAAAGCCTGAACACTGGAAGCATCCACGCTTTGTGCCGGGCTTAAACCCGGATCTGCAAGGTTTGCCACCAGCCGTTATTATTACAGCGGAATGTGACCCGATGCGTGATGAAGGTGCAGCCTATGCGCAGGCGTTGGAAAAGGCTGGGGTTAAGGTGATATATCGCTGTTACCCCGGTGCCCTGCATGCATTCCTGAACTTTTACGCCTTTATGCCGCATGGCAAGGCGGCTTTGCGGTTGGGTGGCAAGGCATTGAAGAAAGCCTTTGCCGGGTAAAACCGGCCAGGCCCATTACGGAATGGGATGAAACACGCCCGGTGAGCCCTGATCTGAATATACAAGCCGGTTCAGCCTATCCACGCGCAAAGTGAACAGTTTGGGCAAATCATCTTTCGGGCCGGGGCAGGTGCCGGAATGCTTTTCCATAACATCAATGCGTGATGCGGTGGGGGCATCGTTTCCGTTTACCACAAACAGCAGGCAATCCGGCCGATCATGCGTCATGCCGTTATGGGTGACCTTCAGGCGCAGGTGGCGCACCAAGGCCGTATCATCAAACCAGCTTGCGGGTTTGAAGGTATAGGAATCCACCAGCCGATCGAGCGTGCCGGTTTTGGCCAGCAGGATCATCATAAGGGAAAGAGGCAGAACAATTGCCAGCCGCCGCAGGATATGTTGGCGCAGAGTGCGTTTTGCAAATGGCCCACGGCCAGTCATTTTGGGTGAGGGTGTGTTCATGTCAGCATATCTTCGTGCCAAAGGGCACCATCACGCGCCAGAAGCGCACGGGTGGTTGCAGGGCCCCAACTGCCTGCAGGGTAGGGTTCCAGCGGGGTAAGCGCATAGCGCCATGAATCCAGAATAGGCTCGACCCATTTCCATGATGCCTCAACTTCATCTCGCCGGATGAAAAGGGCAGGGTCTCCGCGCACAGCGTCTAGCAGCAAGCGTTCGTAGGAATCCTGATACTGCACGGCAAATTCGTTTTCGTAAGACATGTGCAGTGTGGCGTTGCGCACTCTGAATCCGCCAGCACCGGGGTCTCGCGCTGCCAGAACAAGTGAGAGTTCTTCATGCGGGGCAATGCGGATGACCAACCGGCCGGGAGAAGGCATATTGGTAAAAATAGGCCAGACCTGCGGGCGGAACTGGATAACAATTTCTGTGGTTTTGGTGGCTAACCGTTTGCCTGTGCGCAGGTAAAAAGGTGTGTTGCCCCAGCGCGCCGTACGAATTTTTGTGCGAATGGCCACAAATGTTTCGGTATCACTCGGGCGGCCCGTTTTCAGGTCTTCTACATAACCGGGAACATCTTCCCCTTTTACGCGGCCTGCGGTGTATTGCCCACGGATAACGTTTTTACGCACCATATCCGGTGTCATGGGGCGTAGGGCGTTGAGCACTTTCAGTTTTTCGTTCCGTAAATCATCAGCACGGAGAGAGGCTGGTGCATCCATGGCCACCATGCATAGCACCTGTAAAAGGTGGTTCTGCACCATATCGCGTAATGCGCCAGATTTATCATAATAGGAGCCGCGATCACCCACGCCTACTGTTTCTGCGGCGGTAATCTGCACATGAGCAATCGCTTCGGAAGACCACAACTGTTCCAGCGCGGGGTTGGCAAAGCGTAAGGCCAGAATGTTCTGCACGCCTTCCTTACCCAGATAGTGGTCAATCCGGTAGATGGCATCTTCAGAGAAGTAACGTCCTACACCTTCATTGATCTCATTGGCAGATTGCAGGTCTGTGCCAATGGGTTTTTCCAGCACCACCCGCGTGTGCTGCGTGATCAGGTTATGCTGGGAAACTCCAGCACAAATGGCGGAATACAGCGCGGGTGCCGTGGCAAAATAGAAAACCCTTGTGCGCTCTGCATCGGGGAGGGTGGCGCTGAGTTCCTGCCAGTGAGGGCCTTCTTCCGTGGCATCAAGATATACATAGGTCAGAAGGCCCAGAAACTGGTTGAGTGTTTCTGTGTCTTTGGCAATGTCAGGGGCAAATTCGTGCAGGGTGGCGCTGCACAGGTTCCGAAACTGCTCGGTATTTAACTCAGACCGTGCTGTGCAGATAATTCGTGCTTCCTGATCAAATTCGCGGGCATGAAAGCGGCGCAAAAAAGCAGGCAGCAGTTTTCGGCGTGTCAGATCACCTGTCGCGCCAAAGATGACAAAGTCAAAAGGTTCCGTGCGGTTCACAAGAGCCATGATGCAGGGGTCTCGCTGGTCAGCCGGAGGGGGATGCCCGCCGTAAAAAAGTCGTGGTTTGCGGGCAAAAGGCCCGGAACAGGAACAGGGTGCAGTGCTTATGGAAGGCCGCCCGCGTGTTTGCAAGGGGTTCTGATGTGCTGCATCATTGACCACATACACGTGGCGCGATAAGCCCGCGCTTCACTATCTGGCAATGTTAGCAGGTTCTGCCTGCGCAGTGTTGGGTGTTTGTATATAAATGAGGAGGCCGAAGCATGGATGGCGAACGCATTTCCGGGGATGAAGATGCAGCTGTTGGCGGTATTGCCGCAGATCGGCTGAGAAGCATTATTGAGCGTGTTGAACGCCTGGAAGAAGAGCGCAAGGCTCTGGCCGGAGATATCAAGGATATCTTTACAGAAGCAAAGTCTGCCGGGTTTGATGTAAAGGTTATCCGCCAGATTATCCGCCTGCGGAAGCAGGAACCGGCAGAAGTGGAAGAGCAGGAAACACTGCTGGATATCTACCGCCGCGCATTGGGTATGTAAAAGGCTAGTCGGGTCTATTTCCCATGATGTCTCTGTCTTTTCCTGATTGGATGCCTGTCTGGGGCCAGCTTCTGGTTCTGGCTTTTGGTGTGTTGTTCGCGCTTGCTTTCATGATGATGCCTTTTGCCGTGTTTGGGGTAAAAGGGCGCTTGGGTGAGATTTCTCTCCAGTTGGAGGAAATTCAGGCCGAACTGCGTGCGCAGGCCGTGCGGGGTGCTCCTGCGTATCAGGAGCCTACCTTGTCTGGCATGGCAGAGCGAAGCAGCAGCACATCATCCGGCGTGGTGGTGGAAGAGGTGCGTCCGCCGGAGGTTGAAAAACCTCCTGCGGCACCTCGCGCTGTGCCCGTTTTTCCTGAACTGCGAACCCCTAAGGTTTCTGATGCGTATGAAGCGCGAGAGGAAGCCCCGCCAACACCGCATCTTGCGCCAGACCCGGCAAAGCCGGTAGTGCGCCGCATGCCGTGGCACGAACCAGAAGCGCCACGCGCAGAAACTGGCGCAGAAATACTCCGCCGGCAGCGTGCGCCAGATGCCAATCAGCCACCATATCGGCCTGATTTTTCTCATGAGGCTCCGCAGCCGCATCCATCTGTGCGGATACCGCGTATTGATGAGCATACAGGCCGTGCAGAACCTGTGCTGAACTGGCCCAGAAAAAATCCGGCAAACGATTAAGTTTTAGATCATGACGAGGTCATCACGATGGATGATCTCGTCCCGTCCATGCCACCCCAGAATATCCGTAAGCTCGGTGGAGCGGTGGCCCGCAATACGCCGGGCATCATCTGCATCATAGGCGGCAAGCCCATGTGCCAGCACGATGCCATCTGTATTGATAATTTCTACCAGATCACCCTGAGAGAAATCTCCCTTCACCCCAAGCACACCTGCGGGCAAAAGGGATTTACCTTGCTGCAATGCGGTTACGGCACCATCATCCACCATAATTTCACCCGCTGGTGTTAGGCTGCCTGCAATCCATTGTTTGCGGGCTGTATGGGCACAATCTTGCGGCAGAAACCATGAGCAGCGCCCACCTTCCAGCAAAGAGCGGAGCGGATGGGGCGTTTTGCCCAAGGCAATAGCCATGGCACAGCCTGAGCGCGTAGCAATGCCCGCAGCCAACAGCTTGGTGCGCATACCCCCAGAAGAATAACCCGGGGGTGGTTCACCCCCCATAGCTTCAATTTCTGGGGTAAGGGTTTCAATCACGGGCAGATGCTGTGCATCCGGGTTTGTGCGTGGGTCCGCTGTATAAAGGCCATCAATATCAGACAGCAGCACAAGCTGATCCGAATCCGTCATTTGCGCAACGCGGGCTGCCAGTCTGTCATTATCGCCAAAACGGATTTCGGCTGTGGCAACGGTATCATTCTCGTTAATAACGGGAACGCATCCCATTTCCAGCAGAGTATTCAGCGTTGCGCGTGCATTCAGGTAACGTTTGCGGTCTTCTGTATCTTCGGGGGTAAGTAGAAGCTGGGCAGCAATAAGGCCGTGGGCAGAAAGAGCATGGCTCCATGCCTGTGCCAGACTGATCTGCCCTACGGCAGCAGCAGCCTGTTTTTCTGCCAAACGGAGCGCGCCACCTGCCAGCCCCAATGTGTGCCGGGCAAGTGCAATAGCGCCAGAAGAAACAACAGTAACAGCCGTGCCCTGTTTGCGCAGATACGCAATATCCGCCGCCACACTGGCCAGCCATTCCTGACGCGGAGCCTGTTTTTCTGGGTCCACCACCAGCGCGCTACCTATTTTAACAACAAGCCGTTTGGCATTGGTAAGGGAGGGGCTGGTGTATCCGGTCATGGATCAGTTCCGTAAAAGGAAAGGGGCTTGAGGGACCTGCGGGCAGTTCAGTGTTCAGGCGGGGTTTTTATCCGCATTCTTGCGGTTTTCGGTAACCTGATTCTGGAGCATGCGCAGAAGCTCTGGCACGCCCTGATGGGTTGCTGCAGAAATTAATACCACGGGGGCACCGCTGGCTTTTTCCAGCGCCGCCCGGCGGGATGATGCTTCCCGCGGGGTCATGGCATCCATTTTATTGAGTGCGATGATTTCTGGCTTTTCTGCCAGCCCGCCATCATATGCGGCAAGTTCATGCCGAATGGTGCGCCATGCATCTACAACGCTGCCTGCGGCACCATCAATCAGGTGCAGCAATACGGCGCAGCGTTCAACATGGCCCAGAAAGCGGTCTCCAAGCCCGGTGCCTTCATGCGCGCCTTCAATAAGGCCGGGAATATCCGCCACAACAAATTCTTCCGTCATGGAAAGGCGCACCACGCCAAGCTGAGGATGCAGTGTTGTAAAGGGATAATCCGCAATTTTGGGTTTTGCAGCGGAAACAACAGAAAGGAATGTGGATTTACCAGCATTGGGCAAGCCCACAAGGCCGACATCTGCAATCAGCTTGAGGCGCAGCCAAACCCAGCGCTCTTCACCCGGCCAGCCTTTATCAGACCGACGGGGAGCGCGGTTGGTGCTGCTTTTGAAATGCGCATTGCCGTAACCGCCATCGCCACCACGGCAAAGGGTGATGCGTTTACCGGCTTCGTCTAAATCCGCCAGCAGGGTTACGCGGTCATCATCCATAATCTGGGTGCCAATGGGCACCTTGATGATAACAGGGGATGCCGCAGCTCCTGTGCGGTCAGACCCGGCACCGTTGCCGCCTTTGCGCGCACGGAAATGCTGCGTATAGCGAAAATCAATAAGGGTGTTCAGGTTGGGTACGGCTTCAAAAATAATATCGCCGCCACGCCCACCATTCCCGCCATCGGGGCCGCCGAATTCAATATACTTTTCCCGCCGGAAGGCTGTCACGCCATCTCCGCCATCTCCTGAGCGGACGTAGATTTTTGCCTGATCCAGAAACTTCATGACATACCTTACTCAAGTCCAGAACGCGAAAAAGGGCCGATCCTGAGGACCGGCCCCTGTTTCTGCTCCGGCCACACGGGAAAACGTGCGGTGGAAAAACCGAACTGCTTATTCAGCAGCGGCAGGCAGCGCATCCACAGAAACGTGTACGCGGCCTTCTGCACGGCGTTCGAAGCGAACATTGCCGTTAATCAGTGCAAACAGGGTGTGGTCTTTGCCAACACCAACGTTTACGCCGGCTTTCACCTTCGTGCCACGCTGGCGCACGATGATGTTGCCAGCAACAACCTGCTCGCCACCAAATTTCTTGACGCCAAGGCGGCGTCCGGCGCTATCGCGCCCGTTACGGGATGAACCGCCAGCTTTTTTTTGTGCCATGACCTAAGTCCTCCGTGGTCTTAACCAGTCTGAATCCCTAATGGGTTCAGGCTGCGTTGATTTCCTGAATGCGCAGAACGGTAACCGGCTGGCGGTGACCATTTTTACGGCGGCTGTTCTGCCGACGGCGCTTCTTGAAGATGATGACCTTCTTGAGGCGGTCCTGAGCGATAACGGTTGCCGTTACCTTTGCGCCAGCCACGGTGGGGGCGCCAATCTGGGTGCTGCCTTCGCCGCCAACGGCCAGAACTTCATCAAATGTAACGGTTGCGCCGGCTTCAACTTCCAGCTTTTCAACCTTCAGTACCATGTTGGGCTCAACCCGGTACTGCTTGCCGCCGGTGCGGATAACTGCGTACATAAACTGTCTCTTCCGATCTCTGGATTCTCGCGGCACCATTTAGATACAGGCGAAAATTCTGGTCGCTTTTTCTTCTTTGGCTGCACAATGCGCGCAGCATGGTTCCATCTGTGTGGATTAGGGCGGCTTTTTAAGCGGTGAGGGTAGGGCTCGTCAATAGAAATATAGGGTTCATGCCTTGCATGGGCTATAAAAGCGTGTCTATAAGCCCGCGATATAGGAGAGATGCCGGAGCGGTCGAACGGGGCGGTCTCGAAAACCGTTGTGCCTTTATAGGTACCGAGGGTTCGAATCCCTCTCTCTCCGCCAGTAAATCAATAAAGCACCAAATAAATTAGTATTTTATGGCGTAGTATTTAGATGCTTCCATCATCTGTTCTGCCTTAATGATATCTGGTCTTTTGCTGCGTTGAGAGTCTGTCTTCAAGCCAGGTCGGAGCATTTCTACCGACAAAACATCACATACACCTGCTTAGCGGCTGACGCAGGATAATGGCCCGTTTCAACGTCGAAGATCTAATACTCAGATCCTGAGCAATACGCTCACGCGACAGACCGCTGCTCAAAGCTAAACGCACTGCCTTGTGTCCGAACTCAAGTTCGTTATCTGATTCCGCATTAAAGATGTCTATGCCGATCAGAAATTACAAATGGAAGTGTTCATCCGCACGGTTGGTATCTCGCAGGCTACATGAGAATTGGGCGCGCCAATATCTCTACAATACGTGCTGCTTTCTGCTCTTGGAGCAGATCAGCGCTATCGCATAGTCCTTCAGAATAGGGAACTGCCCGCTGCTGCTCCAGCGCATGATTAAAATGCCTCACATAGAAACCGAAATCATCTGTTAAAGTGTCAAAAATCAGCCAATTAATGAAGAAGCATCACAAATATGGCGCTATAAGCACGCAAATAATCTATTGCTCATCAATAATAGAGATCATTTAGGGAGTATGGTTGGAATTATCCCTTTCTTTGCAATTATTTAATGATGGTATTGCAAGAAAGGGATAATAAAAATTTTTAATTTAACAGACTATTTATTTTGATTTGAAGTAAAAACCTTTCTCCAAAAGCCTTCACTTGTTAAATGCGTTAATGATTTCTGATATTCAGTTTTGGTTGACTGAAATTTGCGACAAAAAACAAAAGAAACTTTTCCCCAATCGCGTAAATTTTTGAAAAACTTTTTCTTATTATATTCAGCAATATAGCCTGTGTGATCAGGCGTTATATATAAAATGCGCTTATATCGAAAAACACGACGGAATACAGCATGGAAGTTCTTAGACTCCACTAGTGTTTTGTTTTTCATTAAGAAATTTGGAAGAAGGAACCCGTTTAATGTGAGTATTCTACAAAAACGGCGTTTTCTACTTTCGTGCAAACCCCGCCCATATTCGGCATCTTTGGGAATGTGTATAGGTTCACATTTCTCGCCTGGTGCAATCTGAGACAAATGCTTGCGCACATTTGCCATGTCGACATTGTTTTCCCAGAAAGATGGTCCTTTAAGCACATCTCGAACAGCTTCAATAAAAGCTTGTGCGCCACTGTAATTATAGGACATGTCTGAAGTTATCACGCACCCGAATGATGTGCGTAACATTTTCCATTTACTGGTATTCGTACCTATTATCAGGCACATTAAATGTGCACGTAAACTAAGGTAACGATTGATAGGGCTTTCTTTGATGCCAAAGTCATCAGCCCAGCCGCCAATTCCGTTGAGTGTCATGATATTAAAATGGTTTGTAAGACCAAATAACATATCATCCCCACGCACGAAAAATGGGAAGGACAGGTGGGTAACGTCTTTTATGCGGAAAGCAAAATGCCACCAGCCTCCGTATGTTACGGGTTCAGGAGTTTCAGCAACAAGAAGATCGTGCACATGGCGCATATCTAAGCCGTGCTTCAGGTTGACGACACCTGTGCCTGCAATACGTGCCCCTTTTTCATGAAGTCGAAAAGGCTCTGCTTCTCGTAGCATAGAACCTGCAACGGCGAGATTATCTACCTTTCCGTATTCCAGAATATGCAGCGTGCGGCGTATAGATTCCATTTCACACGAGGCATCATCATCCATAAAAAGACAATGCGTAAAGTTTTCGTCTTTTAGATAGAGTAATCCACGTGTAAAGCCGCCGGAGCCGCCCAGATTTTTACTGGGCAGTAAAATAGCATTTTCCTTTTCTGAATCTTCAATATTTTGCGAATTATCTACGACAATAAGTTCAATATGATCTTTATAATAAGGATCATTTAAAAGTTCGGTTGAAATGCGATGAATAGCCGGCAGAACATAATGTTTTCGATTGTAATGAGTAATAACAATACCTAGCCGCACTTTGTTGCGAGGTTTTGTTCTGGTGAAAAAATAGCCGCCAGTAATTTCTGCATCCGTAAGTGCACGCACTTCTAGATATAGCATACCATCATGAACACGGTTCCAAAATGGCAGATCCATTTCATATGGCGTATCAGAGAGTTCTATATCGTTTTCATATAACCATTGGTCTGCTCTGTCTAAAACATGCAAACCAAGACGAATACGTACTTTTCCCCGTCCTGTTAGAGAAAGGCCAAGATCATCAATTTGGCAATTTTCTTTCCATGGACGTATAGATAGGGAGTTGAAAAACGTATCAAAAATAGCTATCCCGCCCTTGACTAGCTCTATAGATTTCTTATTGAGTGAGGCATAGACTTTTTCTTCGTTCCCTCGAAAATACATATTTTCAGGGCATACTATATCGATGTTAGGGAACACGATTTGCTGAATTTTGTACATCATACCCTATATGTAAATAAAGAAAAGATTTTTTTCACATACAACGCAATCAGCAAAGATACAAATATTATTTAAGATAAAAACCAATGTTGTTTAGATTTTTCTACTAAATTAGGCAATGAACAGTTTTAGTATAGATTGCTTGCTTTCTCAGTTCAAAGAAGATGCGGTAAAACTAGGTTCCTGATTTCGGGATAGACTTAATATAATAACGTAACATATCTCCCCGTATATTTCTTAATTATTATAAAAAATGAGATCTATAAGAGTAATCTGCTCGCAAGATTTTACGTTCTTTATGGTCTTCTGACGTGTTTTGTATGTTCAGTGTTATCGTGACAATTGCCCCGTCTACTCATCTAGTGTTCTAGGTTGTGCACCCATTGAAGGTGGCGCAGCCATGTTAGTGGACTGGCAGTTTCTTTTTTTCATCTGTATTCTTCGCGGTCAGAGTTTGCTTTATAATGCTCAACATGTTCGAGGATAAAACGAGTGAGCATTATTTTTGAAGAAGACGGCGCCGAAAGCGTCGATCTTTCCATTATTGTTCCAATGTACAACACCGAAAAATATATTTGTGAAACATTGAACTCCCTTGTTTCATCGGATTTCCAGAATCTGGAAATCATCGTTATGGATGATGGGAGCGAAGATAATTCTTTGCAGATTGCGGTAAACTGGTTCCAGCAGCGCAAACAGGCAGGGAAAGTTCTGTCCCATAAAAATCAGGGGCTTTCTGCATCCCGCAATGAAGAGATAAGGCTTGCACGTGGAAAATATATCACGTTCTTTGATAGTGATGATATCTGCGTCGCCGCGACGTACAGAAAAATGCTTCATGTTCTGGACAGGAACCCGATTGATTTTGTTATTGCCAGAGGTGTTTCCTTTGATAACAATACACAGGCAGTTAGCGGCTTCCCAGATTCATATGTATGGGACAGCATTCTGCAGGGGCGTACAATCCATATCTCTACGCTGATGCAGGAACCCAGAATTGCCCGTCTGGAATCCAGTTCGGTATTGCGTATTTTTAAGCGTGAGTTTGCTGATCAGCAATCAGCTGACATTCCCTGAAAAATTGTTCTTCGAAGATGCAGCCTTTCATGCCGCCTGTATGCTTCGTGCAAGGCGGGTTGTTCTCTTGGGTGAAACCCTACTGTTTTATCGGGTTGGCAGGGAAGGGCAGACAACGGGTTCTTTCGGTAAGAAGCGTTTTAATATGCTGCGTATCCTTGATATTATCAGAGAGGACGTTGAGCAGAATGACGTGCCCGACAGCATTGGGGCCAACCTGATTGGTCTGCTCGTTAGAATGGTTGTGTGGTGCAGCGAGTTCTGTGCCTATGATGACAGACCAACTTTTATCCTAGATGCAGTGAAAAGGCTGAATGCCTTTCCAAAAATGTGGATACCACTTTACGCCAGCGATTATGCATACGATGACTGGGAGCGGGAACTCTGCGCCGCAATAACATCATGCGACTATGGAAAGCTGGCCAAGATTGCAGAAAATGTTCCTGAGGACAAAGCTGATTTTAATAAAAATGAGGATGCATCATTAATTGGTGCAATATTGGATAACAAAAAAATGCACTCTATTTTTAAAAAAGCTAATCGACGCATAAAGAACATTACCCAATCTCTAAAAACCAGATCAGGTAATTAAGTCATGATTAAAGTTCCTTCCCTAAGCAAGATTGTTAATCAGATCAGAACTTCCCGTCTGATTGACGTAGAAATGCTGAACGATGATATCTGGCGTCTGGAAAATGCTTTTTTCGGCTCAGACTGGCGCCCTTATGCGCCGCAACCGGATATTTTGCTTATTGGTGCCCGATCTGGTCTGGAAATTGCGCTTGCGCTATGGGCCAATACGGCTGTGCACGTTTATGTTGTTGAAAGCTGCGCATCTCATAGAGAAACTATTGAGAGCCTGTTCCCTGACAGAGTGCATTGTTTTGCCAGTGTTCACGAGTTTCTGGCTAGTAAGAAAGGCATAAAACTCAGCGGCATGCGGGTGGATGTCGCCTATTTCGACGCTGATGAGGTAACTGCCGTTCTGGAAAACACAGATGTCCAGCACATCTGCTGTGAAATGAATGAAGACCAGCAGGATCCTCTGGCGCTATATCGGTTTTGTCAGAGTCATGTGGACAGTTTTTATTTATATATGTTCAACGGGCGATATGGCACTGCGGGTAGGCGCATGGACCCCAGCATTCCCGAAGTCTCTGTTGTGGTGGCGGCGTATGGGGTGGAAGCTTACCTGGACGAATGTGTTCAGTCCCTCGTTTCACAGACCATGAAAAACCTTGAGATCATTATCGTTGATGATGGCTCGAAAGATCGCACAGGTATTCTGGCAGATGAATGGCAGAAGCGTTTTCCTCAAAACGTAAGAGTTATACACAAGGAAAATGGTGGCTGCGCATCTGCGCGGAATGCAGGGCTTTTGGCCGCCAGAGGTGAATATGTTGCCTTTGTGGATGGAGATGACTGGGTTGAACCACCCATGTATGAAGATCTTTATCGTGCGGCAGCCTTGCGTAACGCAGAGATCGGACAGTGTGGTTTTTATGAGTTCTACAGGAAAGATAAAAAAATACTGCACCCGACCGCCTATGGTGCAGATGGTCCAAATGGCACAACCGGCCTGGTGATTGATCCGCAGGATTATCTGACCCTGATGCCTTCAATCTGGCGGCGGATATATAAAAGATCATATCTCAAACAGTATGGTATCCAATTTCCTGAGCATATTCGTCGGCATGATGATCTGCCATTCGCTTTCCTGACCATTTCCAGAGCAAGACGTATCAGCGTAATTCCTGACTGTTATTATGCTTATCGCCTCAACCGTCCGGGGCAGGATGTTTCTGCTACCGATAGACGGATGTTCATTCATTTCGAGATTTTCTCTTGGCTCTACAGTCAGGTTCGTCCGTGGGCGTCCGCCAGAATCATGGAGCAGATGAAACGGGTTGAAATCGGCACGCATGCATGGATATTGAGCCGCCTGGATCAGCCTTTACGCCCTGAGTATCTGCAAACTGCACTAGCAGGCATTGAGAAACGATATAATGGTTATGATGTTGGGTTTAACTGGAAAGCCCATCTCCAGAAAGCAGCGGAGAATAAAGAGGCTATTGAGTCATAACCCAAGAACGTAATTCATTATTTTCAGGATAGTTTCCTGGTTTTCAGGGGGCTTTGCACGAATGTTTTTCATATTTGTGCAAAGCCCTTTTTTTCTTTCTATAAATTCAAACTTCTTTTCTGGAATGACAGCAATGCTGCCTTTGGAAATCTCTTTGATAGCTTGCGGAATATTCAGATCATCAGCTTTCATGACAGGCCATAGACTGCCCATTGCCGTAATACCCGCATGTTTGATCTTATAGTAATCATTCTCATACAAAGCTACGCCACCAATTCCCATCATCGCATAGAAAAAGTGGACGTGATATCTTGATGTGAAAACAAAACTATCAGGGTGATATGGCAACCCTTTTTCCAACATGGAAAATGTGGAGACAAATTCTACATATATTCCATATCGGTAAGCTTTTTCCAGAAAGCTGCGATCTAACTGGTGAATGTCTTCTGGAGCTGCTTCAAATATGAGAATTTTTCCAAAACCGGCTTTTTTCATGGCCGTTAGTGCTTCATCGGTAAAAAAACCACCAATGACACTTAATCCTGAAAAAAGATGATTCTGTAAGGATAAACCGATAAATGGCTGGCTGTAATGAAAGTTATAAACAGATTCATCGCCTGCAAAATAGAGTATAGCATCGTCTCCGGTACAGGTGGGAGATCCTGATACTTCTTCCGAATACTGCTCTCTTGTATCTATTTTTTCGAGGCTTCCGAATAGCGTCCTGAGCTCATCGTGTTCAGTCTGCAAAGCGGGAAGCAGCCCTTGGCCTGTTGCAATAACAGGAACTTTCAGTTTCCAACCGGCAAAACGGGCCAGTCCCAAAAGTGCATAATTTATGGGCCAGAGAGCATTAATATACCCTCCACCAACAAAATGTATGGATTATATATTGGTTTCTTCAAAAGGCTTTAGAACCAGATCAATATCCTCAAAGGTTATGCTTCCCTTGTTGGTGTAGATGGTTTTCAGGTCAGTCACAGCCTGCCAGAGACTTAGATGCAGAGGGGCGGACTGAACATCGCTACCCAGATCAAAGGTCAGGCAAGGGTTTCTGAAACCATCGCAGATCAAACGGCCTTCAAACTGTGCCCGATAATAAAGTGTCCATATCTTCAGGATAGCTTCGTCCCCAAAATTGGGGCCACCAATAGCTCCAATGAGATATCTCTCTGTATCCACGTTTTCGCCTTTGGTTTTTGCAAACATGCTTTTCATCTTCTAACAGGCTGTTTCAAAAGTGTCTAAATTGTCCAAAAACGTGTGTCGTACTTAAAGGTTTCTGTAAGTTTTTGCTTACGTGAAGGCAGGAATGTCGCCCGCTGCACGGGAGAGCGGCTGATGTGCCGGATGGGATTGAAGGCGTTATGCGTGACAAGGATGTCAGAACCTTCTGGCCTGATCTGCAACGCCCGTGTCCACAAGATATAGCGCAGTGCCAGTTCTATGAGCCAGATATGCCGCCGCCTCGTTCGTAGGGTAGGGCATTCAGGGGCGCGGTGGCCCACGCTCCTGAATAATCTTTCTGGCAAACTGATGATTTGAGGGCGGCCTCTAAACTCAGTCAGTCTACTTTTTGGCAGCCGTAGCAAACAGAGCCGAAATTGCATTTTGCGCTTCGGTCTGAATGGTTTTGAGGTGTGCTTCGCTCTTGAAGCTTTCAGCGTAGATTTTATAGACGTTTTCAGTGCCTGATGGACGAGCCGCAAACCAGCCATCCTTGGCCGAAACTTTTAGGCCGCCAATAGCCGCCCCATTGCCGGGAGCGTTCGTCAGGGTGCTGATGATTGGTTCACCCGCCAGTTCGGTCATGCCAATTTGCTCAGGAGACAGGTTTTTCAGGATAGCCTTCTGCTCAGGATCGGCTGGCGCATCAATACGCGCGTAATATGGTGTGCCGAGGCGTTTGGTCATATCCTCATATGCAGCACCGGGATTGCGCTTGGTGCGGGCTGTCATTTCGGCTGCCAATAGGCCGAGGATGATGCCGTCCTTGTCTGTGCTCCATACTGTGCCATCACGGCGCAGGAAGGATGCGCCTGCACTTTCTTCTCCACCAAAGCCTAGCGTGCCGTGGTACAGACCATCCACAAACCATTTGAACCCAACAGGAACTTCTACCAGTTTGCGGTGAATTTTCTTGGCTACACGGTCAATCATGCTGCTGCTTACCACCGTCTTGCCCACGCCTGCATTGGCGTTCCAGTTTTCGCGGTTGCTGAACAGGTATTCAATCGCGACAGCCAGATAGTGGTTGGGGTTCATGAGCCCGTATTTGCCTGATACAATGCCGTGGCGGTCTGCATCCGTGTCATTCGCAAAGGCGATGTCGAACTTGTCCTTCATTTCAACCAGACGCGCCATGGCGTAGGGGGAGGAGCAATCCATGCGGATTTTTCCATCCCAGTCAGCGGTCATGAAACGGAAAGTCGGGTCTACTTCCTTGCTGACGATCGTGGCGTTGATACCGTATTTATCTATAATCGGCTGCCAATAATCCACTGCGGCGCCGCCTAGCGGGTCAATGCCGATAGAGATGCCGGATTCACGGATAACATCCATATCCACTACAGATGCCAGATCATCCACATATGGCGTAATATAGTCATGGCGCTTTGTGGTAGGTGCCTTTAACGCATCTTCAAGGCTAATGCGCTTTACGCCTTCCATGTTCTTGGCCATGTAGGCGTTGGCTGCGGCTTCTACTACCTTGGTAATATCGGTATCCGCTGGGCCACCATGGGGGGGATTGTACTTATAGCCGCCATCTTCGGGAGGGTTATGCGATGGTGTAATCACTACGCCATCAGCCAGATCGCTGCTACGGTTGCGATTATAGGTCAGGATTGCGTGTGAGATGACAGGCGTGGGAGTGTAGCCATCCTGCGCATCAATGCGAACTTCCACACCATTGGCCGCAAATACTTCCAGCGCAGATTTCAGCGCAGGACGAGAGAGGGCATGAGTATCAATGCCGATGAACAGCGGCCCGGTAATACCTGCATCTTTGCGGTAGTCGGCAATTGCCTGACTGATCGACAAAATGTGGTTTTCGTTAAAGCTGGTGCTCAGCGAGGATCCACGGTGCCCCGATGTGCCAAATGCCACGCGCTGTGTTGCAATGGCGGGATCGGGCTTGCGGGTATAATAGGCATCCAGCAGGGTATCTATATTAACTAAGCGGGATGGATCGACCGGCTTACCGGCAAATGGGCTTATGCTGGGCATTGAGTGCTCCCAAAATACGATACGAATAAAGTATATATTCTATAAATTCTTACAGGTGGATACAGGCAGCGTCCACCCGCAAACTATTCCTGCATGGCAGAGCCAGATTAGGTGGAGAAAAGGAAGGTCTCAGACTGGAATATTTGTGTCCGAAGTATGGCAGCGATATTGGAATATATGAGGGTTTATTGATGTTTATTACACAAAAACAAACAAAACATCCTCAGGGTGATATAATTTCAATATTAAAATCAAATTCTTAAATATAGTGTGTCGTTATGTGTGCAATATTTTTTGCCCGGTTTGTGTTTAAGGTAAAGAGTGTTCAATTTTGTGTTTTGCATGAGTGTCTTTTTTATTCATTATTTTAATAAAAATTACAAAAAATATAAAACAAATTCTATTAATTTATGTAATGATTTTATGTCTGATATATTTTAAATCATTGATAACAATATAATTTTCATGTTTTACAAATGAATTGAATACATAGTGAGAATATAAAATAATACATATCATTTTTCGGATAAGTGATCTGATATGTTCAGAGAGTTCTGGAAAAATTTCAACAAATGTGATGAATGTTCTTCCACGATTAACATAACAAAACATAATCAGATTCTGTTCGCCATTTTAAAACATAATTAACGATATCTGATTATGAAGAAGTATTCGAATAAGGAGTGGTCGTGGTTGCAGATAGTAATGTTTTGTCAAATGTTGTTGTTGGAAGTGGTGAAACAAGCACATTTATGAACGGAACTATTGTAGGTTTAACTGTTCAAAATGGTGGTTCCTTTACCAACCTTGCTACGGTGTCAAACGTAACGGATCAAGGTTCGTTTGAGAATTTTGGTTCGGCGCAAAATACTGTTGTTGAAAGTGGCGGCAGCTTTCAGAATACAGCCACCGTTACGAGTGTGACTGTGCAAGGCAGTGGTGGATTCTATAATTACGGTAAAGCCAATAATGTTTCTGCTCAGTCTGGCGCAATATTTGAAAATAGATACGGCACTATTTCATCTTTGTCGGTGCAAAGTGGTGCCGATGTTGATTTTATGGGAGGGGCAGGAAGCTCGGTTACAGTTGATTCAGGCGGATCTGTAGGGGCAGAACAATCTGCCAGCCTTACAACCGTAACAATGACAGCGGGCGGAAGCCTGGAAGTTTCAGATGGTGCTTCTGCAACGGATGTTACGATTACAGGAGATGCCGAAAATACTCTTGTTGTTGGTGATAAGGGTTATGTTTCTGGCGTAAATGTTTCAGGGAATACGCCGCAAACCAGTACTGCATCCGAAATTCACGATGTTATTGTGAACTCAGGCGGTGTTGCCGATGATGTAACAGTTTATCATGACCATATGGTGGTGAATGATGGTGGCCTGGCATCCGGTGTCACTCTGACTAATGCTGGCATTACCGTACAGAGCAATGGTGTTGTTTCTGCTGTGACCGTAACGAGCCAAGGCTCGAACTACGCAAATGGCGCATTTATTGATGGCGGCGTATCGTATGATGCGATCGTGAATAATAATGGTTTAATTGTAGAATATACAAATGGTTCAGCATACAACACCACTATCAATAATGGTGGTGAAGATGCTGTTCTGAATGGTTTAAGTGAATCCGCAATCGTTTCTTCCGGCGGCCTTCAGTTGGCGAAAACAAAAGGGGTTACTTCTGGAACAATACTGGATGGCGGGCAGCTTCAGGTAAGTGCTGGTGGTATTGCATCTGGCACAACAGTGAATGCCGGTGGCCTTGAAGTTGTGAGCTCGGGTGGCACAGCTATTAACCAGACTGTAAATGCCAGCGGCACCGTAGATATTCAGTCTGACGGCAGCGCCTCCAATACTCTGGTTCACCGCTATGGCGTAGAGAATGTTGCTCAGGGTGGTGTTGTCAGCAATTTCACCATTGATATGGGGCGGCAGAATAACGCCGGCAGTGCCGTAAGTGGCCTGATTGAGAATTTGGGTGAAGAGCGCGTTCAGTCTGGTGGTTATGATGCCGACATGACAGTTACCGGCCACGGGCATGAAGTGGTGAGCGCGGGTGGTACTGCCGTAAACACAATTTTTAATGATACGGGTTTTGGCTTTATTGCAGGCACACTGGATAATGCCACGGTAAATTCCGGTGGATGGATCAATGTTTCATCGGGTGGCCTAACATCTCACACAACAATTAATGGAAGCGGGAGCGAATACGTAAACGCTGGCGGCAGTGCTGTTGATCAGACGGTAAACGCTCATGGCACGCTAACAATTGCATCCGCCGGTATTATTGGTGGCATAACCGTGCTGAGCGGCGGCGCATTGAGCGGTGGCGTTTTAAGTGCTGGAGCAAAAGTTTCTGCGCTATCTGGAGGTTACGAAAACGGCGTAACAATTACAGCAGGCGGATATTCCGAAGTTGATTCAAAAGGCACAGCCACAAATATCAGCATTGTAGATAACGGTATCCAGACTGTTGCCTCTGGTGGTCTGGTCAGTGGTTTTGAAATCAACCATGCCCGTCAGTATGATTGGGGCAGTGCCGTTTCAGGCACAATCTCTAATCTGGCTGAAGAACGTGTGATGTCCGGCGGGCAGGATAGTGACATGATTGTCACCAGCCACGGGCATGAAGTTGTGAGTGCTGGTGGTATCGCTTATCACACCACGTATAATGTTACCGGCTTTGGCTATATCAGCGGTTCTGCTGTGAGTGCTGTTGTGAATTCTGGCGGCATAGAGTTTGTGCAGAATGGTGGCGTTGCTACATCTACAACAGTCAACAAAGGCGGCCTGGAAGATGTTGATACAGGCGGCACAGCAAAAGGCGAAACCGTAGAAAGCGGTGGCACGCTCGACGTTTATTCCCAGGGTTCCTTGCAGAGTGCTAATGTGTTTGGTGGCACGGTGGATGTTAACTCTGGTGGGTCTGCTGCAGATGTAAATGTTGCCAGTGGCGGCAGGCTGAATGTGCAAAGCGGTGGTGTGCTGAGCGGTACAGAAGCTTTGCAAAATGGTGGCAAAGCCACCATATGGGCCGCAGCTGGTGGGGTTGTTGATCTGGAAGGTAGCACCAATACCGGGCTGACCTTGGATGGTATTGATACATCTTCCGCCACGACAGTTACGACAGAAGTGACTGGTTTTGACGGCAATTCTGCCGGAAACTCGGACGGTATTGTGCTTGCCGGGGTTAAGGCAGCCGATATTACCTCCACCAGTTATTCAGCAGATGGTAATTACGTCACCTTGTCCTTTAACGAGGGCGGATCTGTTACGCTGCATATTGATGATGTCAGCAAGTATGGGTACGAACTTTCTTCTGATGCGGATGGCAATGCCGTTTATGAAGTCTGTTTTCTTGCAGGCTCCATGATCCGCACACTGTCTGGTGATGTTGCAGTTGAAACTTTGCAGCTGGGGGATAAAGTTCTCACATTTGCAGATGGTCAAAGCACTGTTCGTAAAGTGACATGGGCTGGTAAGGCGCATGCCAATGTGCGGGCTGGTCTGCCAGATGATGAGGCAGGATACCCAGTGCGTATCCTTAAGGATGCCATTGCAGATGGCGTGCCTTACAAGGATATGCTGATTACATCTGAACATTGCCTGTTCTTTGAAGGCAAGTTTGTGCCTGTGCGCATGTTGGTGAACGGATCTTCCATCTTTTATGATAAATCTATCACCTCTTACGATTACTATCATGTAGAAACAGAAGAACATTCTGTGATTACAGCAGATGGTATGCTGACAGAAAGCTACTTGGATACCGGTAACCGCCGGGCGTTCCGTCAGGCTGGCTCTGTCATGAGCATGGGCGGAAAAGTCAAAAGCTGGGAAAAAGATGCTGCAGTAGATTTGTGTGTGGATCGTGCTTTTGTGGAGCCGCTGTTCCGCAAATTGGCAGACCGCTCAACAGGTATTGCAGAGCATCTGGTGGCTGAAGCACCGCAGGTTCTTACTGAGGAGCCAGACTTGCATCTGGTAACAGATAAAGGCGCCATTGTGCGTGCCGTGCGGCGTAACGGCCAGCGGTATAGCTTTATGCTGCGTGCAGGTACACGCTTTGTACGCGTTGTTTCCCGCGCTGCACGGCCTGCCGATGTCATCGGGCCTTTTGTGGATGACCGTCGGGTTATGGGCGTAGCTGTAGCGGATGTGCATCTTGCCGCAGCCGGAAAGCAGCATGGCATCATCGCACATCTCAAGCAGGACAAGCCCGAAGGCTGGCATGAAACGGGTTGGACAGATTGCGCATGGACAGATGGCAATGCCTTGTTGCCCTTGGAAGATCATCTGATCGGCCATGAAATAGCGCTGCTTTCCATAACAATCCGTGCTGCAGGGCCTTACATTGCGAACACTGAAAAACAAGCTGATAGCAAAAAGAGTTTTGCTTAATTAAAGAAAGTGTTTTCATGGTCAGCCTGGTGTCAATCAGGCTGACCATGAATCTATCTGGGTAATAGGTTAGCTGGTATTTTTAGAATACCTGTTGTTGCTTGGTGTCGTTTATATTCATACAGAAAACATAAAATATATTATGAATTTCAATTACGTTTAAATAGTATTTCTTTTAATAAATTAAACTTATAATACGTATAAACATAATATGTTATGTGAAAATCATATATAAAATATCTGAGTATTGTATTTTTATATTGATACCAATCAATAAACTCTAAGGTTCATAGGTATATACACTTGTCTTGCGGCATGGTCTGTGATGCCAGCCGCAAAATAGGAGGCGAGTTACTATGCCAAAATCAGTAGTTAATCCCGAATTCCTTCCCATTCTTGAGAAAATGCCATCTTTTGATGGTCTTTCGTCGCTTTCACTGCCAGAAGTGCGAGAAGTTTTTCTAACATCTGTGCGCCTTATAGAAGGTCGGCCTCTGCCAGATGTTATCACGCGGGAAGAATACGTACCGGGGTTGAACAATGCCCCAGATGTGCGTGTGGTTGTTTATACGCCGCGTGAAGTGCAGCCCAATGCGCCTGCCATGGTTTACATTCATGGTGGCGGTCTTGTTTCTGGCCATCCAGAAGTGGATGACCCCAAATGCCAAAAGCTGGCCAGTGATCTGGGATTTCAGATTTTCTCTGTAGATTATCGGCTGGCGCCTGAGGTCAAATATCCCGGTGCGATTGAAGACTGTTACGCAGTGCTGAAATGGGTGCATGAAAACGCCAGCAAACTTGGTATTTCGCGTGATAAGGTTGTTGTTGCGGGTGAAAGTGCAGGTGGTGGTTTAAGTGCAGCGCTGAGCCTGATGGCGCGTGACAAAAAAGAATACAAACTGGCTTTTCAGTTGCTTATTTACCCCATGCTGGATGATCGCACGGCAATAAACAGTGATCCGGGCGCCAATTTTGGCGAATTTGTCTGGACACGTTCTGCCAACAAATACGCATGGCAGGCTTATCTGGGTGATAAAGCGGGTGGCCCGCAAACGCCGCCATATGCAGCGGCTGGCCGTGCAACTGATCTGGCAGGTTTGCCTCCCACCTTTATTGGTGTGGGATCAATGGATCTGTTTTTGAAAGAAGACCTTGATTACGCAACCCGCCTGATGGCAGCGGCCGTGCCAACGGAAGTTATGGTGGTGCCGGGGGCGTATCATGTGTTTGATATGTATGTGCCAGATGCCGAACTTTCCCGTAGGTTTATGGATGCCTACTGTGCAGCACTTAAACGCACATTGAATCTGTAATACCAACAGTGCCTGACAGGTTGTTTAGCCTGTCAGGCTGTGGTGTTAGCTTTACCCACCACCTCTGCATGAAGCCATTTCTCTGGTGGAAACTGCTTCCGATGCAGCCTTGCGAAGCTGCAAGGCACAACTTTGCGCAGAAATAATCATTCTTTGTGCGCTAGCAGAAAAGGGCAATCTGCCGCCGCTTTTGCCTGCTGCAATAAGAGCAAGATCCTTATACGCATCTACAAAAATATTTTGTGCAACACTGCCAATATCCTCACAGCCGCCTAAATCTGTCGGCTGGAACATGTTTTTTGCGCGAAAACAAAGCAGAGAGATCTTTTTTCCGGCTGAATAAGATGAGGCAGCATTGACTCCATTATTGGAGAGATAGGCTTGCACATCATCTATGCCTGATGGGGATGAGGCATAATCAACATAAAAATCTTCCCCTGTTTGAGAAACAGAAAGAACCGGCCCGGTAATATAGATGGGCTTGTCCATAGGAAAATCTGTGGCCGCCGTAGAGGAATGAGACTTCCAGTGTGCCCAATAGGCTTGGGCCGTTACGGGTGTTGGGCGCGGAAAAACAGGAGCCCAATTTATAAGGCTTTTGCCGCCGCTTAGAAATGTTTTGATATCATTGGTCAGTAAAATGGATGCTGCATCAACATAAGGATAGGCATCATCAACAGTCTGCGGCGCAGAAGAGGCCATAACTGGTGTTGCCCATATCAGCATGGCAACCAGAAGTAACTTTTTCAAATTCATCTCCCTTCTTTGTCCGCAATTATATCTTCGGAGAGAAGAAGAGGGAGCCCCAGTCTACATTTTGGTGGCAGGTGGTTTTGGGCCACCTGCCTGCGCAATTTTCAGGAATGTGCGGCAATAACGGTTTTTGCCAGAGATTCAATATCAGAGGCTTCTACGCCCTCTGGGTTGCGCTCTGCTTTTTTGGCTACTTCGCGCTCGGCTTCACCAGCCTTTACGCCGCCTTTCAGCACATAGTTTGCAAGTTCGCGCACTTCTTCCTTGGTTGCCAGCTTGGGCTGCTTAAGGGCGCGTTCTGCCAGATGGAAAAGGGAGCTGGTTTCGTGCGGTGCTTTATCAGTCATGGAAAATATCCTTTTTGCCTTGATGCTTAAACCTAAGCATTTGTTCATTCTACGAAATGGGGATGCCTCCAGTATTCGGCTACGGGGGCAGGCCGGATGGCAGCTATGTGCTGCGCAGATTACATTCGTTAGCGCAGGAAAACTTTTATTCCGCTGGTGTTATTTTTGTTCGTACATCCGTAAGATACAATAGAAACTGGCCCTAGCAGCACTGCCGAGGAATGGATGAGATATTTATGGTCAGGCATGCGTGCATGTCTGGATCGTGCTTTTGATATTTCTGGCCGAGGGTCCAGTATCCCCAAGGAGGTTGTGGCAGGTATCACCACCTTTGGGGCTATGGCCTATATTATGGCGGTTAACCCCAATATTCTGGCCTCTGCCGGGTTAGACCAGCATGCCATGGTTATCACCACAATAGCTTCTGCTGTTGTGGGGTCTTTTATTATGGCCGTGGGGGCTAATCTGCCTATCGCGCTGGCACCAGTTATGAGCAGCAACGTGGTGTTTGCCCAGATTGTTGTTGTGCGTATGGGGGTGCCACCGGATCAGGCCTTTACCATGGTGTTGTTGGGTGGGCTTGGGTTTCTGTTCCTCTCCCTCACGCCGTGGCGGCGTAGAATTGTTGAAACATTCCCGCTTTCAGTCAAACAGGGCATTCATTTTGCTATTGGGGCCTTTGTGGCTCATATCGGCATTGTAAATGGGGGTTTGGTAACCAAGGGCGGGGAAGGGTTGGTATTTGGGCAACTGTCCAACCCCGTTGTGTTGTTGGCCTTGGCCGGGGTTTTTCTGGCCATGATGTTAAAATGGGCGCGTATACCTGCGGCCATTTTACTGTCTGTTATTGCAGTAACCATTGCCGGGCTGTGGGTTGCGCATCCAGATGGCAGCAGGGTTACACAACTGCCAGCACATTGGGTGGATTGGCCTTCCTACCCGTGGTTCATGTTATTCCCGTATGATTTTCACGGCCTGTTTGCCAATCTGTTTCTGGTTTTACCCATAACGCTTTATTTCTTTTTGGGTGATTTTTTTGATGCCACGGGCACCATGATGGCCGTGATGCAGCGTTCTGGCCTGAAGGATAAGCAGGGGCAGCCTTTGCTGGCAAAATCGGCTTTTGTGGCAGATGCAACAGCCAGTGTTATTGGGTCTGCTTTAGGCACGTCCACGGTTTCAGCGTATCTGGAATCTCTGGTGGGGGTGGAAGAGGGTGGACGCACGGGTCTGACAGCACTGGTGGTGGCCTGCCTGTTTGCTGTGTCCTCCATCTTGTGGCCGCTCATCATTTGTGTGCCTGCTGTGGCAACAGCACCGGCCCTGATTCTGGTGGGGTTGGGTATGTTGGGCAGCCTGCCGGATCTGAAATCTTTGGCTGTGCAGGAGCGGGTTATTCCGCTGTTTATGCTGCTTGTTACCGTGCTGACGGGTGATTTTATGGTCAGTCTGGCATTTGGCTTGCTGCTGCACACAGCCTTTGTGCTGACAACCCGCAAATGGGCGGAACTTACCCTGATGCTCTGCGGGCTAGACTGTGTATTTATTTTGTATCTGGTGCTCTCATCCAGATTGGGTAACTAAAAAACAAAACAGGCCGCCATGGATATGACAGCCTGTGCTTGAGTGTATCAGAACCCGATAACGGCATCGCCACCAAAGGTAAACATGCCGTTGTTTCGGCCACCGTTAAAAGGCGTGGTGCCGTTAAGGGAACGATCAAACCGTATTTCCGGCCGCAACTGGAAGACGCGCACGTGGTGCCCCAAATCTGGATGATACACGACGTTTAAGGACAGATCTCCATACGTAGTGCCGTGGCCAGATGGGCCAGCAACGGTTTCTCCACCCGTGCCAGCCAAGGCTTCCATATAGGAATTGTTGCCGCGGAAGGTGGCCACCATCATGTTGTTATTATCGCGGTAGATTTCCCCACGATAATTGAAGGTGAACTCCTTGTTGATCTTGTAGCTGAGGAAGCTGACAAAACTTTCTGCATCAGCACCAGCAAACTGCCCGCGCGCCCCAATGCCACGCACGCCTTCATCATGCAGATAGTTGAATTCTGCAGTAACAGAAAGCTTGTCGTTGATAGCATAGGTGGCGTTGATATCGTTCCAGAAGCGTTGCGCATGGTCTGCTTCATAATGTCCGACACTGCGCCATGAGTTTTCTGGCCCAACGCGGCTGAGCTCTACAATGCGTAGTTTGCCATGTGCCAGATTGTTAAGGTTAAAGCCAAAATAGGCCGCAGGCATGTGGTTGTTATCAGAATTGCCAAAGGATGTCTGGTTGCCGGTATCAATCCCGAACGTTACATCCACCATGGGTGTTACGTGCCAGTTAAACATGGCGCCGATATGCTCAAACGGCACAGAATATTCAGATGTATAGGCAAGCGTATAAAAGGCGCGGGATGTCGGGTCCAATCCTTCAACACCCATTGGGGCCTGCAGAATACCAACCTGCATATCCAGCCCACCTTTTGTCAGCCACGGCAGATGGACATCTACATGTGCTTGGGCGGGAATAAGCTGGTAACGCGCCTTCCATTCCTGATCTGAAATACCCAGCACATGGTAGTATCTGGCATCGGAACCATACAGCCCCTCCAGCGTGAAGCCGATTTGATAGTCGTTCAGGCTGGAATCAATGGCTTTGGAGATGGTGAATTCAGCTTGGTTGAGTTGTACCTGGTTAGCATGATCAGCCAGAAAGTCCCCGTAGTTATAGCCAGGGTTGGGGCGTGCCGGGTTGGCCATGATACCGCCTTCAATCTGCCCCGTAAGGGTAATATCAGACAGCCAGCGGCCCAAGCTGGAACTGCTTGTTTTCAGGCTTGTAAAGGGCAGAACCTGCGCGTGTGCTATTTTGTGCATGACAGGAAGCAACAGTGAAGATGCAGAAAACAGCAAGAAAAGTTTTGTTTGTTTGGGAAGCGTCGTCATGGAGGGTATTTCCCCTTCAGCGCGGCAGGTTGTATGGCCAGATCACTGGGAAGTGTAGATAAAAACATTCCGAAAAAGAAATAACAAAGAAATGATATATGTTATCCGCTGATAGAGTAATTTTATGGGTTATAGTTTTTGCCGCATTTGTTGCCGTAGGTCGTTACAGCGCTTTGTATAATGTGCTGCCTTAAACGCAGTAATAAAGTTAATGAAAAATGCCGCCGCTAAGGAGAGGAACGAAAGTAATGTCAGTAACTCTCCTGATGTTCTGATTGGGTCATCGTAATGCAAGCCAGAATACCACAACAGGCTTATGCTCACGATTGCACCAATAAAGCCGAAAACACCCGTCGTTTTAATCATGGAATCTTCCACGGTTTCAAACTCTGATGTTTCACGCCACAGGTCAAAAAGCTGGCGGTCTATTTCTCCTACCGCGCCAGCATGGGCGGCTTTATCTTCTGTTGTCACTTTGTGTGGGTTCTTGCGGTAGATTTCCAGCTCCTGCCGTGCCTTGGAAAACACACGGCGGCGTTCCTTAATGGCGGGGATGCTGATATCCACAAAGCTGAGAATAGCAACATTCAAGCCAGCGGAAAGCTGGATGATAGCCTGAAAATCCCCCCAAGAAACAGCCATTACGTCCCCGTTTGTGGTAGATGCTGGGGGTGTTTTAGCGTTTGAGGGGCTGGCTGAAAAAGGTATAGCCAGCATGTCTGCTATTCCGCGGCAGGAAACATGCTGGCTAAGTGTCTGTTATTTAAAGCGAGAAGTTACTTCTGCAATACGTGCGCCGTAAGCTGTTGCTGTATCCAGATCCCCGCTGGGAATTTCATCTACGCTGGCATCAGATGGGCTTTGCACCAGTAGGCCAGCGGCACCACCCAGCACGTTGAGATCTGCTTTTGTAGCGGCTTTGGTGTTGGAAGGAAGCAGGTCAAGACTGATCCAGATTCCACCGTGTTGAGCCGCCAGAACCTGAAGCCACGCCATGGTGCAGCCTTTATCTCCCACCGGGCTGGCGCTGTTTGTAAAGCCAGCAAACAGCTTGTTCTGCCACCCACGATTAAACCAGATGCGGGATGTGGCATCTGCAAACTTTTTAAACTGCCAACTGGCATTGCCCATATAAGTGGGGGTGCCAAACACAATGGTTTTGGCTTTATCTAAAGCTTCCCAACTGCTTTCTGGCAGATCACCATTTTGATCAATTTCCAGCAGTGTAGCGTTGGCACCTTTGGCAACGTATTCTGCAACCCGGCGGGTATGACCAAACCCAGAATGATAAATCACCACAATATCAGACATCTATTTTACACCCTTGCAATCAAGCTGGTTAGAAAAAGCAACCACAACACAGATTGGCGGTTTTCCATTCCCTCGATAAGAGTGAATTTTGACAATTCATCTCACACTCTCAGAGTGAAATAAGAGTGTCTGTTATGCTGATATAAAAAACGCCGCAGGGTGAATGCGGCGTTTGTAGAGAAGATTAAATCTGTTCGATTGTTGAGAAATCGAAGTTTTCCCCTTTGGGGTTTTCTCCCAGCCGGATGCTGGTGGGCGAGGGCATGGAATAAGGCGGGACAGGCAGATTATACGGAGCCGGTGCGCCTTTATAAACGCGGCCCGCCAGATCAAACTTTGATCCGTGGCACGGGCAGCCATAGCCACCACATGTATCGGCCGTGTTGCCTGTAGGTTGGTTAAGGCCCGGCACGCAGCCCAAATGCGTGCAAATACCCACGTAAACGCCATATTCCGGCACAAGAGAGCGATGCCAATTGCGGGCATAAGCGGGCTGCTGGTTTGCAGTGGATTCTGCATCCCGCAGTTTTTCAGCCAGAGCGTGGTCTTGCAGCAGAGCAATTTCTTCCGGCGTGCGGCGCATGATAAAGACAGGCTTGCCCTGCCAAACAACCGTCATCTGCTGGCCGGGAGTGAGCTTGGAAATATCAACATCCACTGGCAGATGGGCGGATGCACTATCCTGCGGCTTCAGGCTTTGCACAAACGGAACAGCACAGGCCGCCAAGCCTGTAACTGTGCCAGCCGTGGTTACAATTCCCAAAAAGTCACGGCGTCCGGGGGCTTGTTCTGTTGCTGCGGTTTCTTCGGTTTCGCGTGTCATGCTGTTCGTGCTTTCCGTTTATCCGTGCGATTTCAGGTTTTTCCAGATTTTCCGCTTCCATGCGATAGCCAGAACAAGCAGAACAGCCAGATAAGCCAGAACCCCTTTGCCAATATGGTGGCGCTCATTACGGTGTGGATCTGCAGCCCAGACCAGGAAGGTGGTAATATCCTTGGCCTGCTGCTCCACAGTTGCCGGTGTGCCATCTGGGTATTGAATGGCACCGTTCATTAACGGCGGGGGCATGCCAATCATATGGCCTTCTGCCCAATCATTATAGAACTTGCCCGGCACAATAGGGGCATCCGCCGGCGGGGGCATGCGGTAACCTGTTAGAAAGGCGTAAAGCCAATCTGCCCCACCGGGGTGCACAGCCGCCAAGCGAGATTGATCTGGCGGTGCAACCCCACCCATAACCGCAGCCGCTGCGGCATCATTGGGGAAGGGGGAGCGGAAGTGATCATCCGGCAGACCGGGCCGCATTGTGGGCATGCCCGAGATGCCAACCGGGCCGGCAATCTGCTTGCTATGGGCAAGGTCTGTAATCGCCTGATCACTTAGCCCAATCCCTTCCAGATCCCGATATGTCAGGCTGCGCATGCCGTGGCAGCTGGCGCATACATGATCATACACCAAAAAGCCGCGCTGCAGGCTGGCTTTATCATATGTGCCGGTTGCGCCTTCAAAGCTCCATTTCTGATGCGGCGGGGCTTTATCTGGCGTGTTGGCCAGTGCAGGCATTGCAAGGGTAAACGCAGCCAGCAAGGAGCCTGCAAAAACATGCTTACGCATCAGGCATCTCCCTGTGAGGCAGCAATGGAGGAAGGGAGAGGGCGCGTTTTTTCCGTGCGGGAAACAAGGGGAAGGAACACAAGGAAATACCCAAAATAATAAAGCCCGGCCAAACGGGCGGCAATCAGCCAGCCACCTTGTGCGTGATGCTTACCCGCATCTGCCAGCACAATAAATGCACACACAACGCCTAAAAGCCCAATGCGGCACAGAGGGCGGAAACGCATGGAGCGCACGGGGGAGCGATCAAGCCACGGCAAAGCAAACAGAACCAGCAAAGAGCCTGCGGCGGCAACCAGCCCACCAAACTTGGATGGCACAGATTGCAGAAGCCCATAAAACGGCAGGAAATACCATTCTGGCTCAATGTCTGCCGGGGTGTGCATGGGGTCTGCCGGGGTGTAGTTGTCTGGCTCAATCAGCATGTTGGGCCAAAAGAACATCAGGGCTGCAAACACCATGGCGAACAGAATAAGCCCAACCAGATCCTTGCTGACATAGTAAGGATAGAAAGGCACCGTATCCTTGGGTGTGCGTGGTTCAACACCAGTGGGGTTGTTGGAGCCTGAAACGTGCACAGCCGCTACGTGCATGCCCACAACACCCACAATCAGAAATGCCAGAACAAAGTGCAGCACAAAAAAGCGGTGGAGGAAGATGTCTCCCAGATGGTCACTGCCTGTCATAATGTGTTCCAGCGTTGGGCCAATACCCGGTATGGCACCTACGGCTTTGGTAATCACATCCGCGCCCCAGTAAGACATCTGGCCCCATGGCAGCAGATAGCCTGCAAAAGCAGTGGCCATAACCATTAGCATCAGCACAAGGCCGGTTAGCCACAGCAGTTCACGCGGGGCTTTGTAAGACCCGTAATAAAGCCCACGAAACAGATGCAGATACAGAGCGGCCAAAAACAGGTTAGCGCCTGTCATATGCATGGCACGTAAAAGCCACCCGCCAGAAAGCTGGCGTTCTATGGCTTCAACAGAAAGAAAAGCCCCTGCATCTGTGGGGGTATAGTTCATGGCAAGAAAAATGCCGCTTGCCAGCATCAGCCCCAGAACAAGCGTAAGAATAGCCCCAAAATTCCACCAGCCATTCAGATTGCGCGGCACACGGAAATCAACATATTCAGCCCGAAAGGCGGAAATGACCGGAAGGCGTCTGTTAATCCAGCCAGCCAGGCCAGAATAAGGTGGTGTGGAAGAAGCAGATGTTTGCTTCTGGTCGGGTATGCTCATGGTAAATCCATGTTGGCTGGCAGAAACAGGGGCAGGCAGTGCTCCGTGTTCCGCTGTGGCTGTAAGGAAAGGCAACGCATACCCAAAAGCGATATGCGGAATCCATGGCTCAGATGAGATATGAAGGGCATACAGGTTAAAGTCGTTTCGTCTGCCTGCGTATGATGCAAAACGCACGTGCTTGGTGTTGTGCCATAAAAACCTGCCATAGATTGCTATCAGAATGACCAAGATTAAGGAGCAATAAGTTCCTTTTACCTGATCCAGATAGATGCGGCGGCATCATAACTTTGCCGAAACATTTGGGCAAGGTGGGTGCAGTTTTTAACAAACTGTGAAGGGATTTGCTCTTGCATAAGGCAAAATGCAGGGCCATCATACTTGTTATCACTCGCATGTTGTGGGTGTGATGTTCTCAGGGCAGGGTGAAAATCCCTACCGGCGGTAAGCAGCGCACAGCGTTGTAAGCCCGCGAGCGCCCGCTTCTGGCGGGGTCAGCAGATCCGGTGCAATTCCGGGGCCGACGGTTACAGTCCGGATGGAAGAGAACAGAAAGACTGGTACGTGGTCGTGATTCGTTCAGAATTACGTGCGTGCAAGGCTATCTTATGCCCTGAGTCCGTCTGGTTTATGAGAACGCGGGCAGAAACAGGGTGAACAGCTTTTCACAGATTTCCCGACAGATCATGCCAGAACGCATTGGCGCGGCGTTTAACCTTGCCGTGGCTGAGGCGTGGAGCTTTGTAGGGCGTACAGCCCCCAACCCGCCGGTAGGGTGTGTGCTGCTGGATGCGCAAGGAGATGTGCTGGTTGTGGCCGCACATCATCAGGCAGGTACCGCACATGCAGAAAGATTGGCCGTAGAGCAGGCACGTGCTCTTGGGTTGGTGGAGCGGATTGATACCGCTGTTGTTACGCTGGAGCCCTGCAATCATACCGGTCGCACCCCCCCATGTACGGAAGCACTGCTTTCTACCCCTGTAAAAACTGTCTGGATTGGCTGTGCAGACCCTAACCCGCATGTGCAGGGCGGGGGCGCTGCCCGGCTGGAACGTGAAGGTATTACGGTTAACCGTTTGTGGCAGTGCATGAATGCTGCGGCCACATATGCGCGCTGCCGTGCGTTGTTGGCCCCATTTGCCATGCGCATGACACACGGGCGGCCTTGGGTAACCGTTAAACAGGCGCTGGATAGCAAAGGCTCCATGGTGCCCCCAAAAGGGCAAAAAACCTTTACAACTCCGGCATCCCTCCGTCTGGCGCATACTTTGCGGCGTGTCACAGATGGCATTGTGACAGCCACAGGCACTGTATTGGCTGACCGGCCCACACTAACCGTAAGGCATGTTGAAGATCACCCTGAACGCCGCCGCCTGTTGGTGGTGTGTGGGCAGGAACAACATGCGCCGGCTGAGTGGCTGGCCAGCGTTTCGGCTACATTCGATGTGCGCTTCTGCCCCGATATTGCGCAGCTGCCAGATATTCTGGCGCAAAGCGATGCGCTGTGGGTGCTGGTAGAAGCCGGGCCAACTCTGCTTGAGGCCCTTAAAACCCATAATTTGTGGGATGATTGGCTGACCATTCGTCAGGATGCTTCAGGGCAGGATCATCTTGCTGTTTCAACCCAACATGATGTCACACCTCTTTCTCTTTTTCCCGAATGGGTACGGTGTGCGCAGGAGCAGGTATGTTTTCCGGTATCATAGAATCTCTCGGTCATGTGGCTAAGGTGGAGCGCAGCCCCCAGTCTCTTATGCTGGAAGTGGAAACAGGGCTGTACGATGTGGCGGAGGGGGAAAGCATAGCCGTAAACGGTGTGTGCCTAACTGCTGTAGAGCCTTCAACAACCGGGCTTGTGCGCTTTTTTGTGAGCAGTGAGACACTGGACTGCACCACATTGGGCGTGCTTGAGGCTGGTGGCCGGGTTAATCTGGAACGGGCCGTTACGCCTGCCACGCGTCTGTCTGGCCATATTGTGCAAGGCCATGTGGATGCCGTGGCACGGTTTACAGAATGTACCCAGTTTGGTGATGCGCGGCGCGTGGTGTTTGAAGTGCCAGCCCAATTGCGGCGCTACATGGTGGCCAAAGGCTCTGTGGCGCTTGCGGGCATTAGCCTGACGCTGAATGAAGTGGGTGAGCCAAACGGCGAGACCTTTCCCATTGAACTGATGATTATCCCGCACACATGGGAGCACACCACGCTCGGCACGCTTAAAGTCGGTGATGCCGTGAATGTGGAAGTGGATATCATTGCCAAATATGTGGAGGCACAATGCCGGACCAAGTAAATACAGCAGCCCCTGTGGCAGCTAAGGCATCGGCAAGGCTTTTGCAGGCGGTAGAAGCCGTGCGTGCTGGCCGTATGGTCGTCATGGTGGATGATGAAGATCGTGAAAACGAAGGCGATCTGGTTATGGCCGCGGAGTTCATGACGCCTGAAGCCATGAACTTCATGATTACCCATGCCCGTGGCCTTGTGTGTCTGCCACTTACGCCTCAACAGGTGGATCGTCTCGGTCTGCCCATGATGGTGCGGCAAAGTGATAATACAGCCCAGTACGGTACGGCGTTTACGGTATCTATCGAGGCCAAAGAGGGCGTAAGCACCGGTATTTCTGCGCCAGATCGGTCGCATACTGTGCGTGTAGCGGCATCAGAAAACGCAACACCTGCGGATATTGCCACACCGGGGCACATCTTTCCGCTGCGCGCCGCCCCCGGTGGGGTGTTGGAGCGTATTGGCCATACGGAGGGTTCGATAGATCTGCTGCGTCTGGCCGGGTTAAAGCCAGCCGCTGTTATCTGCGAGATTCTGAATGAAGATGGCACCATGGCGCGCCGTCCTCAGTTGGAAGTCTTTGCCCGCCAGCATGATCTGCCGATTGTTTCTATTGCAGAGTTGGTGACGTGGATTAAAGCACATGGCCTGTCATCCTTGGCGACGCAGGCCGCTGAGGCAAATCCCGAAATTGCACCAGAACCAGCCGTGCCGGATCTGGCGCAGGCATCCTTACCCAGTGCTTACGGTGGGGATGATCTGGTGATTCATGCCTATCAGGATGAAAACGGCGTAGAGCATGTGGCCTTGGTAAAAGGTGATGTGCACCGCAAAGGCGCTCTGCCGCTGGTGCGCCTGCATTCTGAATGTGTGACGGGCGATGCCCTTGGTTCTCTGCGGTGCGATTGCGGTTCACAACTGCATGCGGCACTTCGGGCCATAGGGAAAGCGGAATGTGGCGTGCTGGTTTATGTGCGCGGGCATGAAGGGCGCGGCATCGGGCTGGTCAACAAAATCCGTGCTTATGAACTACAGGATGCCGGGCTGGATACGGTAGATGCCAACCATCGTCTGGGTTTTGCAACAGATGCCCGAGATTGGCGCGCAGCTTCGGGCATATTGCGCAGCCTTGGTGTGGGCGAACTGGATTTGCTGACGAATAACCCCGATAAAGTGCGCGCGCTGGAAGCACGCGGGTTTATGGTGCGCCGCCGGATTGGGCTGGAAATTCCACCCACAGTGCATAATCGCGCCTATCTGGAAGCCAAGCGCCGGCGCATGGGGCATCATCTTGGGCAGTTTGTTGCCGCTGATGCCGAACCAGATGTGGTTGTCTGATTTTTAAATAAGCGAATGATTAAAGGTGTTTGACTGATGGGTACACGTTCCCCTGTTTCCTTGCCGGATCTCAAGGCACTTTCTCCTGCGCCGCGTCTGGCCATTATTGTCAGCCGGTTTAACGAAGTTGTAACGGGTGGCCTGCGCGATGGTGCTATTGCGTGGCTGGCTGAACATAACATTACTGTGAAAGAGGGTGATGTTTTTGCGGCTCCCGGTGCCTTTGAAATGCCACTTCTGGCACAGACACTTGCCAAAACAGGCAACTATGAAGGCGTTATCTGCCTTGGTTGCGTTGTAAAAGGGGATACAGCGCATTTTGAATTTATCAGCCTGGGCGCCACAATGGGCATTCTTCAGGCCTCTTTGGCCACAGAAACGCCTATCGCCTTTGGTGTGTTGACAACTTATACAGAAGAGCAGGCGCAGGTACGCTCTGCTGATGATATCCACAACAAAGGGCGCGAAGCCGCTGCTGCGTGTGTGGAATCCTTGGCCTTACTGCGCCAGATCAAAGGCTGAAAAAATGGGTTGTGTTAGGCTGCACCAACCGAAAGTGTAAAAGCCAAGCCAGAAAAAGGATGGAGGAAGCATGAAGCGGGTCACTCTCATTGCCGGGATTTTCGGTTTGGGGTTGACCCTATGGATGCTGGCCCAGTTTGGGGTGTCTTCCATTTTTTCTCTGGTTATGACAGGCGGTTGGGGCATTTTGGCTGCCATTGCTTTTCATAGTGTGCAGGTTTTTCTTTCTGCTTCCGCTTGGCGCACCATTGCAGGCCGCACTTTTGGCCCGGTTCTGCCGCTAAGGGCCTATTTTATGCTCCGCTGTGTGCGAGAGGGCATAAATAATCTGCTCCCCGTAGCGCAGGTTGGCGGGGAGGTTATGTCCTCCCGCCTGTTGGCCCGTCGTGGTTTGGGTCTGAAGCATGCGGCTGCCGCAACAATTTGCGATCTGACAATCGAACTACTCAGCCAGGTGGTATTCACCCTCAGCGGCTTGGTTATGCTGCTGTTTCTGGTCAAACGCTCCGCCGTGACAGACCGCCTGCTGGAAAGTGCATTGGTGCTTTTGGCCATAGGTGGTGGCGTATTTATCAGCCAGTGGCTTGGCGCCGTGGCTTTTATAGAAAAATTGCTGATCCGCATTGCCGCTCATTTAGGGTGGAGCGGTGTTGATGGTATTCGCGGCCTTAATAAGGAAGTGCTCGCGCTATATAAATCAGGCCGCAACGCGGTTACAGGCCTGATATTGCAGTTTTGTGCATGGGCTTTAGGGGCTGTGGAGGTGTGGTTGATTCTGCACTTCATGGGGCATGGGTGCTCTCTTGCTACCGGATTTGTGATCGAAGGTGTGGGGGAAGCAGCTAAATCAGCCGGGTTTGCCGTGCCCGGTGCCCTTGGCGTATCAGAAGGGGGCTACATTATGGTTGGTAGCCTTTTTGGTATGCCGCCTGCTGTTGCCATTGCGCTTTCTCTCATCAAACGTTTGCGTGAAATTGCTTGGGGCTTACCCTCTCTTATACTGTGGCAATGGCTTGAGCATTCGTGGCGCCCTTATGCCGAGCGCCTGCGTAAAATGCCCTTTTCCCGCACGGGTCTGTAAAAAGGAAAACAGAGCCCTGCTTACATCATCACTTGCTTCTGGCTGGGGGGTTGGGCAAACCATGACAGCCCTGTCTGCTTGGGCTGTGATTATTTTGGGATCCTGTCGTTCATCATGCTGTTTGCACCCATAGGTCGTTTCATTACGTTCTGCGCCCGCCATGCCTGGGCTGTTGTGGCGTTGTTTCTCGTGCTTTCGGGGGCAGGCGTTTACGCTGGCATGACCCGTCTGGGAGTAACGACAGATACCAGCAAAATGCTTTCCCCCCGTTTGGAGTGGAAGCAGCGTTCCGATGAAATGGGGCGTTTGTTCCCCCAGAAGGAAAACCTTCTGGTGGCTGTCATTCAGGCCAAAATGCCGGAAGAAGGGCAGGAAACAGCGCGGGAACTGGCCGCCAAGATAAGCGCTGATCATACTCATTTTTCTTTTGCGCATAGGCCAGATGCCAACCCGTATTTGCTGCGCAATGGCCTGATGTTTCTGGAGCCACAGCCGCTTTCTCAGGTGTTGAATGATACCATTGCGGCGCAGCCATTCTTGGCGGCGCTGGCGCAGGATCCTTCAGCACGCGGCTTGTTTGGCGCGCTCTCCCTTATGGCGGAAGGCGTAAAACAGGATCAGGCCAATCTGTCTGACTTTCAGGCACCTTTGTCTGGTTTTGCCAATACGCTGGAACAGGCTGTGGCAGGCCATGCCGAGGCCATGTCCTGGCAGCAGCTTTTGGGCGGCAAGCTTTCTGATCTGGCAGGTAACTATCAGTTTGTTATCACCAAGCCGATCTTGGATTACGGGTCCTTCCAGCCGGGTGGGGCTGCGGCAGATGCCATGCGGCAGGCTGTTAATTCTTTGGAATTTGTTAAAAACGGACACGCCAAGGTTTATCTGACCGGGCAAGTGCAGCTGGATGACGAAGAATTTGCAACCGTGGCAGAAGGCATGGTGGCAGGGCTTCTGGGCTCTCTGGCACTTGTTACTTTGTGGCTTACGCTTGCTGTCAGAACATGGCGTGTGGTGCTGCCTATTGTAGTCACGCTTGTTGTGGGCCTGTTGCTGACAACCGGTTTTGCTGCTGTGGCCGTTGGTACGCTAAACCTGATTTCCGTGGCATTTGCTATTCTGTTTGTTGGCATTGCGGTGGATTTTGCCATCCAGTTTTCTGTCCGCTTTCGTGCCCAAACACCTACGCAGCCGGGTGAAGAAGGCGTTTTTGAAGCCCTGCGCCTGACGGGTGAAGAAACCGGGCATCAGATTCTTGTGGCTGCTTTGGCAACGTCTGCTGGGTTTCTGGCCTTTACCCCCACAGCTTTTCTGGGCGTTGCGCAGCTTGGTCTTATTGCCGGTATTGGCATGCTGGTGGCCTTTATCTGCACCACCACGCTTTTGCCTGCGTTGCTGAAAATCTGCCACCCGCCGCTGAACTGCCCTAGCATGGGTTATGCGTTCATGAAGCCGGTGGATATTAAAATCCGCCATATGCGCAAGCTGCTTCTGGGCTTTTTTACGCTGGTGGCTCTGGTGGGTTTGGCTCTGGTGCCCAGCCTACAGTTTGATGGTGACCCGCTGCATACCAAAAATCCGAACTCGGAAGGGATGCGCGCCCTTAAACTGTTAATCAATAACCCGCAGACATCTCCTTACAGCGCAGAACTGCTGGTGCATTCTCTTGCTGATGCAGAAAAAGAAACCACGCGCCTTTCTGGTCTGCCAGATGTAAATGATGTGATGTGGCTGGGTTCCTTTGTGCCAACCCAACAGCAGCAGAAACTGGCTCTTATTCAGGATGCTGCTTCCATTCTGTTGCCAACGCTTATTGTGCCACAGCCCAAGGCTGCTCCTACAGCGGATGATCTGCGTAAATCCGCGCATGATACGTCTGTTGCTTTGGCCGGGGTGCTAGATAAATTGCCTGCGCAGGATCCGCTGCGCCGTATTCAGGCTGCTCTGGCCAAGCTGGCTGAAGCACCAGATGCCACAGTGCAGGGGGCTAATACCGCATTGGTTCGCTTCCTGCCGACAGAGCTCGATCAGCTGCGCACCATGCTTCAGGCAACACCTGTAAGCATTAAAGACGTGCCTGCTGAAATTGCAGATGATTACCTGCTGCCAGATGGCCGCGCCTTGGTGGAAGTGCATCCTAAGGGTGTGATGTCCAATTCTGGCGCGCTGCGCAAGTTCGTGGCCTCTTTGCAAAAAGTAGAGCCGCAAATGGCTGGCACAGCGGTTGATATTGTGGAAAGCGCACGTTCCATTGTGAAGGCGTTTGAGCAGGCAGCAGGCGCAGCTATTGTGATGATTGCCGTTATTCTCATGCTGGCTCTGCGCCGTGTTAAGGATATGGCGTTGGTGCTGGCACCGTTGCTGCTTTCAGCCTTGATGACGGTTATTCTGATTGTGCTGCTGCCCGAAACCCTGAACTTTGCCAATATTATCGCGCTGCCTCTGCTGCTGGGGGTTGGGGTTTCCTTCAATATCTATTTCGTCATGAACTGGCGGGATGGCGTGAAGTATCCGCTGGCTTCTCCCACTGCGCGCGCCGTGTTGTTTTCCGCTCTTACAACAGGCACGGCCTTTGGCTCTCTGGCGCTTTCGCACCATCCGGGCACGGCGAGCATGGGGCGGTTGTTGCTGCTTTCTCTGGGCTGCACGCTGTTGGCCACGCTTGTGTTTGTGCCAGCACTTCTGCCCAAGCGGCCCATAGACGAGGCCTGATAAAAACAGTCCCCAAGAACCGGGTAATAAAAAAGCCTCCCGAAAATATCGGGAGGCTTTTTTTTGATATCGGCTTTCTGAAAGAAAAATCAGAAAGGCAGGTGCTTACTTCTTCACCCATTCAGGATGGTGCGGCATTTCAATATCACGCCCCTTCAACATCATATCCCAGTAAACACGCGGGAATACGGTTGTCTTCAGGAACCAGGCAAAGCGGCTAGGCTTGCGCTGATCGTAAGGGAAGCTGGGGGCAGGTTTGCCGCCGTACAGGAACTCCGCCAGAATAACCTTGCCATAAGCAACTGTTAGCGGGCAGGCGCCGTATCCATCGTAGCTGCCTGTCAGCGGTTTGCCATCCAAAGATGCCAGAACGTTTGCTGTTACTACCGGGGTTTGCGCACGGGCAGCAGCCATGGTTTTGGCGTTGGATGTGCCAATAACATCGCCCATACCAAAGATGGACGGATACTTGGTGTGCTGGAGCGTGCTGGGGTCTACATCCAGCCAGCCACCTTCATTTGCCAAGGGGCTTTTCTTGATAAAGTCTGGAGCACTCTGTGGCGGGGTGACATGCAGCATGTCAAACTCTTTCACCACATTTGTAACTTTGCCATCTGGCCCGGTAACGGCAAAGGTTGCCTTGTGTTCCGGCCCGTTCACGGCAATTAGCGTATGTTTGTACAGCACGTTAATGCCGTAATAGTCCACAGCTTCCTGCAAACCGGGGCGATAGTAACCAACGCCAAACAGCGCATCACCCGTCATGCAGAAATCTACGTTGGTGCGGTTTAGCGTGCCCTGCTTGCGCCAGTAATCAGATGCCAGATAGGCAATTTTCTGCGGTGCGCCTGCGCATTTGATAGGCATGGGCGGCTGGGTAAATAATGCTGTGCCACCGGAAAGGGACTGAATGCATGTCCATGTATATTCCACGGTGTCTTTGGAATAGTTACTGCATACGCCATTGCGGCCCAGCGTATCTGTCAGGCCTTCAATCTTGTTCCAATCGAGCTGGAGGCCGGGGCAGACAATTAGGCGATTGTAAGCAACCGTGCGGCCATCTTCCAGCGTAACCATGTTGTCATCTGGCTGGAAGGATGCCGCAGCAGCGCGCAGCCACGTGCAGCCTTTGGGAATAACGCCACCTTCCTGATCCAGCGTGCTCCGCAGTTTCATGACGCCTGCGCCAACCAGTGTCCAGCCCGGTTGATAGGCGTGAGTGGTTGCGGGGTCGATAATGGCAATATCCAGCGTAGGCCGTTCACGCAGCAGGCGGGCTGCTACGGCAATACCGGCCGATCCACCACCCACGACAACAACAGTGTAGCGTAGATCTGGTGTTGTGGAGTTTTCTGTTTGAGTCATGGAAGTCTCCCTGAATCTCACGTTGACGTGGGTGCACTATCCCAAACATCTACAATTTAATAAAGTATTTAATTGTATTTGGGATATGTGTGGAGGGCAGGTCAGTCCTTGATCCAGACTTCAACCGGGCCACTCAGCTTCATGGTAAGCGGGTTGCCGCGCCGGTCTACCGTTTTGCCTACAGCCACGCGCACCCAGCCTTCGCTGATGCAATATTCTTCAACGTTTGTTTTTTCCACGCCCTTAAAGCGCACGCCAATGCCCCGGGCCAGCAGGTCTTCATTATAAAAAGGGCTTTCCGGGTTTACGGAAAGGCGGTCGGGCAGGGTATCAGACATTTAGAGAGTCCTTAAAATATCGGTTAAAAGTGCCCCGATGTTTTAAGGGCTTTCATATTGAAAGACCATGCTCGATCAGCATTTACAGCGCAGAATGCGGGCTAATGGTTGCCTTGGGTTGAGGTCACAACAATTTTCCCTTTGCCATCACGCTCTGTGGCCAATGTGCCGGTGGCTTTATCCACTAAAATATTGCCTGCATTTTCAACATGCAAAGCTGCCACGGAAGTTTCACCATGAAATACAGCATCTGCGGTACTGTTGGATGTAATTTCCAGCGCTTCCAGTGTGCCTTGCTGGGCCGTAAAGGCGGCAGATCCACCAAGATAAACGGCCAGAGCCGGGGCTTGCACTTTTCCGAGGTTGAATGGAGCAGAAAGCGTCGAACGCAAACGTGCGGAATCTGCCAATACAGGAATGGTAATGCTTCCTGTGGAATCAGACACAACATTCAGTTCCGCAGCACGCCCTAGTGTTACCGCGCCGCTGCCTGCCTGAAGAAAAACAGGGCCTTTACGATCATCCACCTGAATAGATGTTTTGCCTGTGCTGGTAATAGCCAATGGCATATTTGGTGCGGTGGTGAGTGTAAGATTGGTATCTGCCCGACAGTTTTGCCCTGTAAGGGATAGGCTGCCGTCTGCGTTGGTGGTCAGTTGAATGCCCGCAGGCCATTGGCCATTTTCCGGTTCAGGCCGCGTTACGCCTTTTTGGGCCCGGATATGCAGGCTGTTCAGGCAGGGTGCTGCAATATCAAGCGTTGGGCTTTGAGTGTTTTCTGCCCCACAGGCAACAGAGGGCAGAAAAACAGCTAGGCAAAGAGCCGTTGCAGCGCAAACTTCTGAACGAAAAAAAGAATACAGCATGCTTTCTTTCTGCCAGTGCCTGAGGGGTGCGTCTATCCTGTTTTAATGGCGTAGCCCACTACCACCTGTGCCACCCATAAGTGCATCGTGCATACGGTCCAATGCCTCAGTAAGGGTATCATGCGCGCGTTTGCCCTTGCTGCCCACAACAGTCACGGTGCTGGTCATGCCTGCGGCCAACTGGGTGCCGGGGGGAATGCTGTCTATTTGCACACGTACGGGAATGCGCTGTGCCAGACGCACCCATGTATAAACCGGATCAACCGATGGCAGGCCTTGTGTTGAGGTTGCCGCGTTGGCCGTTGCAATGCCACGCGTCAGGCTCACAACATGCCCCCACATGGGTTCACGATACCCCATAAGGTCTAGCCGCACGCGGTCTCCAACATGGATGGAGCGGATTTTGGTTTCCTCAAAATATCCATCCACCCAGTAGGATGAGGCATCAATCACCTCAATATTGGATTTACCAGCCGTTGCGTAATCACCCACACGCATGATGAGGTTGTTGACATACCCCGTTACCGTGCTGCGCACATACGTACGATCAAGGTTGATTTTGGCTTGGGAAAGATTGGCCAATGCCTGTGCATAAGCGGCTTTGGCAATATCTGCCGTGGCTTGATAAACCTGCTTTTCTTCCCGGGAGGCAGCGGCATCTGTCAGCTTGTCACGCCTAAATTCCTGTGTGTCTTTCAGCGCCATATCCGCCTTGCGCTGGTTGACTGCGGCTGTTGCTGTTGCCAGAGCTACCTTGAAGTCAAACGGATCAATTTCGTACAGAATATCCCCAGCGTGAACGAACTGGTTATCCCGCACGCGCACAGCAATAATCTGGCCCGAAACACGTGGGGCAATATCTGCAACCTGTACACGTACTTGTCCGTTTCGGGTCCAGGGGGCGGCTGTGTAGTAATCCCACAGTACGAAGCAAACAACGGCTGCAATGGCAAGAATGGTCCCCGTTGTGATAAACTGCAGGACGCGGCGGGCGCGCTCAAACACGGTCGGAAAGCCCTTTCACAACAAAATAGTGTAAAGGCCGATAAGGCATATAAGAATGCCAAATTCAGCCAGAGGCAGGTTCCATACCACGCGGCGGGCACGTACTTTGGATAGAACCGGGTTAAGAGCCAGCAGGGTGGCAATAGCCAATCCGGCATGGACAACAAAGGACGAAACAAGCAGCCCGCCTATGTCCAGAACAGGGCGTAATTCCATGTTAGCGGGCCTTCCATTGCTGATCTGGCACAGGGACAAGATCGTACAGATGCAAAGCGGAACGGTTGTGTTCCAGCAGATGTATGGCACCAACCATGGCAGATACGGCGGCAAGGGCCGTTGCCATCTGGCCGTGTGGCAGGTTGATGGAATGATCCAGCAAAACGCGTGCTTTGCGCTTCATGCGGTAAAGGGCTGAATCCACGTTATAGATAATGGTGGCGCGGTAGGCAGATTCCGCATCCAGCCGAATGGCAGGAATGGTGGCGGCACGTTGCAGATGGCGGCGTGCGCGTGCCAGTTCCACGTTCAACTCATCTAGGCTGGCAAGGCGGGAGAAAACGCGCTGCTTTGCCTTGTTGTTGGGGAGGTAGCGGTTCCATTCCAGAATGCGGCATAGCCGATCATAATGGCGGCTGATCAGGGCAGAACCGGCTTGTTCGCCATGTCCTTCAAACTGAAGCAGCAGATCGTGCCCAATGGTAATGCCAACCCTAAAGCGCCTGCCCGTAGCGGAAGGTGGCAGCAGCAGCACCAGTGAAATAAAGATGATAATAGCTGCAAACAGATACAGCACGTTGCGGTCTATAAAGGCTGAGGGTTCGTAGTTTTGCTGGTTGGCAACGCCCAGAATAACAAAGAAGAAAACGCCCGCGTTAAACCCGATCGTGGCTGTTTTGGGGTTCATTAACAGCAGGCAGCCCCCAAAGATAATTGGGAGAATAGCCATTGCCAGAAAAGGCATGTCTGCGCCGTGGGGCAACACGCCAAAGTTCAGCACCGCGGCCACGGCAATAGCCAAAGGTGTGCCGATAAGGGCCCCCATGCCAAAACCGCGCGCATTATAAGTGGTGGCCGCCAAAGTGAGAATAATGGCCACCTGAGAAAGCGCGCTGTAGGTGGCAGGAATATCAGAGATAATGCAAAGCCCGGCGGCAACGGAAAACCCAATCAGGGTTCTCAGGCCGTTGAGGAGGGCCGCAATAACATCATGATGCTGATCGATCTTGAGTTCCGGCGCCTGTGTGCGGGCCCGCTGCCCATGCTGGAGCGCATCTATACCATCTGCCGCCCATCGCGCGTCAGACAGAAGCGCCATGGAGCGCTCAATCAGCCACGCTTCATCCAGCGTTGGCCCAAGCGAGGCTTCCTCAGCATGGGCTTCCTTGGCCAGATCTTCCAGATCATGCACGGCCTGAAGTGGGGATTCTACTGGTGTACCATCCCCAAACGATGTGCGGATGTGTTTGAGTATGGGGCCGGAGATGTTGCCGCGGCGCAGCACGTTGGCAATGGCACGGCTACAGGTTAGCATTTCCAGTAGCGCCACCATGGCAGAACGTGCACCGGCAAGGCGCAGCTTGGCATCAGCAAGCTCGGTTTTGGCGAATGAGACCTGAGATGTCAGGGCAATAATTTCGCCCGCAAGGCCAGCGCATGTCATGTCATCCGGCACGCCGTGGCCGGCTACGGCATCACGCGCAATGCGTTGCACCATTTCACCTGTGCGGCGCAGGTTGGCTGCCAGTTTTTCAAACGCGGTGGGGGAGCCAAACACATCGTTAATGGCTGCCGTGGCCGCAATGCCCACCACAATGGCGGACACACGGTTAACGGTAACATCAAAGATGGAAGCCGGGTTATCAATGCAGCTAATGCCCACAATGGCTACGGTGTAGCCAGAAAGCATGGCCGCATAGGCACGGAAGTCTCGCTCCAATGTGCCCATAATGGTGCATAGGGTGAGCCATAGCGCCACACCGCCCAGAAACACCCCTCGTTCCTGATTAAAGCAGGCGGTTAGAAAAAGCGCGACAAACGCGCCAATAATTGTGCCAGCCAGCCGGTAAAGTGCTTTGGAGAGCACCTGCCCACGTGTGGGCTGTGCCAGAATCATAACCGTAACGGCAGCAGAACCGGGGGAGGAAAGCTGGAGCCAGAAAGCGGTAGAAAGTGCCAGAACAGCAGACAGCCATGTGCGCAGACAAAACAGAAACCAGCCATGTGCGAAGATGCTGCATGGCAGGGGAAGAAACAATGTCTTCCAAGATCCCATACGGAATGCTGCCGGTGTTTCTGTTGTCATGTCTGTGCTGTCTTTAACCTCTTTGCTTCACATCAGGGGCATGCCACTTCCAGCCAGACAGGGCGGGTTTAAGCGAATCTCGCAGTATCAGCATGCTTCTTAAAATAAAATATAATATTTGGCGTGATGCCACGAGTGACGAGGGGGGTTGCGCTTAACGCGGGGCAGGCCAGATGGCGAGGGTGTGAATTATATCTAACCTAATGATAAGATAAGATGAAGTGAGGTTAAGGGATGGCTGCTCACGATCTGGGTATGTCATGGAAAAGTGAAATTTTTCTGCCAGTTGCGTGATGGAGTGCACCAGAGTTCATGAAATTTATTCACACATCAGACTGGCAGATCGGCAAGACATTCAGTTTTGCAGATGATGATACCTTGGGCGCGCTACAGGCCGCACGTGTAGATGTTGTGCGTAATATTGGCACACTGGCCCGGCAGGAAGGTGCAAGTTGTGTGCTGGTGGCGGGTGATATTTATGAACACGAAACGCCAGAAAGGCGCACATTGCACCAGCCTATGGAGCGGATGCGGCAGTTCCCCGATGTGCAGTGGCATCTTATTCCCGGTAACCATGATGCAGATACGCCAGAAGGTGTGTGGGCACGTTTAAGGCGAGAAGATGCTGTGCCGGATAATGTGCATCTGCACACATGCCCGCAGGCGGTAGAGATAGATAAAGCCCATAATGCGTGGTTGTTGCCTGCCGTGCTCAAGCGCCGCCATACGCTTTCTGATCTCACAGATTACATGAATGATGAGGTAACGCCGCCAGATGCCTTGCGCATTGGGTTGGCGCATGGGTCTGTTGTGGGGTTTAGCAATGGGCAAGAGGCTGAGCATAATCCTATTGCGCTGGATCGGGCCAAACAGGCCGGGCTTGCCTATCTGGGGTTAGGGGACTGGCACGGCTTTTGCCAGATTGATGCCCGCACCTGCTATTCGGGCACTCCAGAAACAGATCGCTTTGTAACAGGTGGTGCAGGCGGTGGGGAAACACTGGTGGTAACAGTGGATGGCCCATGTGCGCAGCCCGTTATCTCCCGGCATCGCACGGGTAAATATATCTGGCGCAAGCTGGAAGACATTGTGCTGACCAATGATGAAGATATTGAAGCCCTGGAAGCGCGTGTAAGAGGCATAAACCCTGATAACCCCAGCGTTGTTATGGCATGGCTAGAAGTTTCTGGCCTGCTGGGTGTGGATGATTTGCGTAAATACGAAAGCGTTATTCTCACGCGCTTACAAAGTGCCGTGGCGTGTTTGCGCATAACCGGCGCACCTCAACTGGCCGCAGGAGCGCAGGATCTGGAGCGACTTGATGCCTCAGCAACCGTAAAAGTGGCTGCACAGGAACTGTTGCAGATGGTGGAGCAAGGGGGCGAGGAAGGTGTTGTGGCAAGGGAAGCCCTGCAAAGGCTGTTCCTGTTCTGGCATGAAGTAGAAGGTGGCGCAGCGTGATTCTGACAGATATCCAGCTTGAATGTGTGCGTCGGTTTACCTCTCCAGTGCGTCTGGAAGGTTTGGGCAAAGGGCTGAATGTGCTGGCTGCCCCGAATGAAGCCGGTAAATCCACTTTGCTGATGGCCCTGCGCGCTGCGCTAACCCTGCGTCATGGTTCCAAAGCTCAGCCTGTTAAAGAGATGCAGCCCTATGGCGGAGGTGCGCCCCATATTGGTGTGGGGTTTGAATGGAGCGGTAAGCCTTGTTGGTTGGAAAAACGCTTCATGAAAGGTGCTTTTGCGCGCCTTGATTTGGGGCAGGAACGTTTTGATGGAGACACGGCAGAAGAACGTCTGAACGCGCTGTTAGAACTGGAGAAAAACGGCAGAACTGAAGCAACGGGTTTGTGGAATGCCCTTTTGGTGCGCCAAGGGGAGAGTTTTGTTGCTCCGGTTTTAAACAACGCGGGCCGTTCGAGTATTCAGAATTGTCTGGAGCAAGGTGTTCAGGAAGTAACGGGCATTGCTGCTGCGGGGGCGTTGCTAGAGCGTGTAAAGGCGCGGTTGGGGCAGTTGCAAACAGCCGCGACCGGCAGACCGACAGGGCGTTATAAGCAACTTCTGGATGATCAGGCCCAAGCTGCGGAAAATCTGAAACATCTTCACGCCAAGCGTAAGGCGCTGGAAGAAGATCTGGTTCTGCTTGAGCAAACCCGCCGCATGTTGCGTGAGCAGGAAAACCCAGAACGGCAAAAGCAGGAAGAGCAGGAACTGCATAAGCTGCGTGAAGAGCGTGACCGCCTGCGCAATTTGGATGCAGAAGAAAAAGCTGCTCAAGCCAGAAAAGCCGCAGCGGTGCAGCAGTTCCAGAATATTCGGGATGAAGAGGAACGGCGAAAAGAATACCGGGCCGAATGTGCCCGGCTGGAGCAGTTGATTGCAGCCAGTAAGCAAGAGCTTGCAGAACTGGCAGAGCACGAAAAAGCTGCCAATCTGCGGTATCAGGCTGCACAGGCTGAATGCCAGAAGGCCGTGCAGCAGCATCAGGTGCGGCGTGCTGTTTTGCACCATGTCATGCAGCAGCGCGAAGTGCAGCACATGGAAGCAGCGCTTTTACGCCAGCGTGAAAATTTAAAGCATGTGCAGGAAAGCTTTGCCCAAATAGAGCAGGCACAGGCAGCGTTTGATGCGTTGCCTATGGATGAGGCCAAAATTCAGCGCCTGCGTAAGGCAGCCCAAAAAGTGGCAACGTTGGAGCAACAGTTGCAAGCGCAGGCAACTGTGTTGGAGATGGATTTGCTGCCACAAGCGCAGCAGCGTGTTGTGTTGAATGGCAAAGCCTGCGCATCGGGTAAAAGCCTGTTACATGCTCCTGCAGAAATTCAGATAGAAGGCATCGGCCGGTTTATTATTACCCCTTCCGTTGGCGGGGATACGGTTGAATTGCAGCAGGCGTTACAGACAGCTCAAGCTGCATTAACCGATCTTTTGCAACAGGCTGCATGCCTGAATGTAGAAGATGCCGAACAACAGTATGAAAAGCGCTGTTTGGCAGAACGTCAGCTTAAGGAAGCCAAAGCCGTTTTTGCCGCCACGGTGCCCAATAAAAAGGGCGTAAACCCGGATCAGGTTTTGCTGGAATTGCGGCATGTTCTGGCGAAGGAGGAAGCCGCTTACACGCAGAAAAAACAGACGCTGACGCAAAATCTGGCCAGCCAGATTGGAAGTGTTGATGAGTATGCCCTCAACCGCCTGCCAGAGGAAGCCGTACAGCAAGAGCAGGAAGCGGCAGTAGCAGTAGAGCGCGCCAGAGAAAAAGAGCGCGATACGCAACAGGTGTTTATAACGGCCAAAGCTGCATTGGATAAAGCCAATGCAGCCCAACAGCAGCAGGAAGCCGGGCTGGCCCGTGTGCAGCGAGAGTTGGCACTTTGGCAGGAGCGTGAGCCAGATGCGGCACTGGCCCAACGTAAGCAGCTATGCCAGCAGGAGCAGGACGCCGCACAGGCAGCCGTGGAGCATTGTGAGCACGCACGCCAAAAAGAACGGCCTTTGGCTGTGGTGGAAAGCGGTATTCAGCGGCGCGAACAGGCCCAGAAAACAGACGGAGAAACTATAGCCCGCCTGCGTGAAGATATACGTGAGCGCGAAACCCGTGTGCGTGGCGCAGAAGGTGAAGGGCTGGATGAACGTATAGCCGAGGCAGATCGGCTCCAGCAGCGCCTGAATATGGAAGTGGCTGCCTGCACGCGGGATAGGTCTGCCCTTGTTTTGCTAGATCAGGTTTTAAGCAAGGCAGAGCAAGAGCAAACAGCACGCTATATGGGGCCACTGGTAAAAACCATGCAGCCCGCATTTTCAGCATTGTTTCCCGGTGCTGAACTGGAAATGGATGCAGATTTCGGGGTGGCTGCTCTTTCACGCAATCAGCGCGAAGATGTGGTGGATCTTTCTGATGGTACGCGCGAGCAGATAGCTGTTCTGGTGCGTCTGGGCTTTGCTGAAATGCTGCATGGGCGCGGTGTGCCGGCCATTCTGGTGCTGGATGATGCACTTACTTTTGCAGATCCAATGCGGCTGGAACGTTTGTTTGATGTGATGGCAGAAGCTGCAACGCGCTTTCAGATTCTTATTTTTACGTGCCATGCGCAACTGTTCGCGCCATTGCGGGGCAGGATGTTAAGCCTGCGCCCGCAAGAAAGTTTTACATCACCACGTTAAACTGAAGCGCCATCACTGCGGCATCATGGAACACGGTGGAACCGCCCGGACGGTTGATATACTGGAAGTCTGGCTGCAAAGACATGCCATTGGCAACATGTGCGTTGTAAAACACTTCGTAGATGTTTTCGTGGGTCTGAATGCCCCATACCTTGCCCCACTGGTTATCGGGGAAGGGCACGCCAGCAGCTAATGCAGCTTCCTGCTGCAGAACAGAGGCGCGGCTCATGGTCATCCACTGGAACATGGCGCCAACGCTATCATTCGGGCGGCCCCATGCGGCACCGGTTTCCGTCATGCCGGCCCATACGTGGTGAGACATGGCGGTGGTTTTACCATCAGACCACATCCAACCCGCCAGAGCGATCAGGCCATTGGTGGGGCCATCACCATTCCGCATCAGCATCTGGTCAGCCATAAACCATGCGCTTGCACGGCCTGCCTCGTATTGCGGCTGTGCGCCTGTCTGCACCCATGCATTGCCGTTTACATCGTTCAGCAGGTTTTTGTATTTGGAGTTGTCGTAGCCAAACCCAGCCTTGTAGTGGCCAACCAGATGGTTGCGCCCAAAGGAAGGAAGCCAACCAATTTCCACCGGGGATGAGAACTTGCCCAAGCCATCCTGCGCCCATGCCCAGCCAGAAATGCCACCGTTATAAGCGTGCGGGGAAACAGCAAACAGGCCAGCCATAATATAGGTTTGTTTTGTGGGCATAACACGGGCAACAAAACCGAGGTTACCGGATGGCCAGTCTCGGGCGCCTTCTGTGTATTTGGTGGGGGCCGGGTTCCCGCACATGGCAACGTTCATGTACATACAAAACAGTGGTGAAGCGGCAAAAAAGCTGCCAACCGGAATCCAGCCCGCGCTGATATCTACATGATTGTGCAGAAAAGCGTGTTCACCATACAGGTAAACAAGATGGGCCACCACGTTACCACGTGCGCCATAAATCTGCTGCACGCCGCCCAGTGAATCCCCAATGTAATCTGTGCTCAGGTTACGGCCATGTCCGTTCACCACCATCATGTGGGTCCAGAACCCTTTCATGATGTCGGCATTGGTCAGCTTGCCCCAGTCCACATCCAGTTCAACACCCACCTGTCCGGCATTATCCACGCCTTTCCTGCGGCCACCACGAAAGTTGCCTGCAAGTTCTTCATGCACGTCTGCCAGGATATGGATGCCGTGGCTTAGCAGCCAAGGCTGTGCGCCCCACCAGTTTCCAAAGAAATGATCCTTGCCATACGGTGCAGAAAAAAAGGGGCCAGGATCTTCAACCTGATCGGCTTCATTATCCACCTGCAAGCTGGGCCAGAGGCCTACGGCGCTGTTTCCACCTGTCAGCAACTGTGCGTGCGCAGGTAAAACAACGAAAAGAGATAGAACAAGCAGGCAGGTCGGCCATAAGGCGCGAAAAGGAAAATGGAGGTGAAGGCGTTTAATCATGTTCCCTTAATTTTTATTTCTTTCGGCCACCTCATATTTCAGCAGAAAAAAGTGTGGCCTTGGGTTTCGGGATACTGCGGTTCCCGTTTTCTAAAGCATTTTTTATGCGATTGTAGTCGCTGTTGTGCAGTTTAATGGATTTTTTATATAAAAATAGGCCATTATTACGGCCATATGGTGCAGTTCTGCATCAGAATTATGGAGATAAGATTCTCTCAATGTCTAAAATCGATACCAACCTGCCGTTTCTTCCTGTTCGTATTGCAGTGCTTACCGTTTCGGATTCGCGCACGCTGGAAACAGATACCTCTGGCGCAGCGCTTGTTGCGCGGCTGGAAGGTGCGGGCCATGTTCTGGCTGATCGGGCCATTATCTCAGACGATGCAGACAAGATTTCCGCACAACTGCGCAAGTGGATTGCTGACCCGCAGGTGGATGTTGTTATTACAAATGGCGGCACAGGCGTAACCGGCCGTGACGTAACGCCCGAAGCGTTTGAAAGCGTGCTGGAAAAACGCATTGAAGGGTTTGGTGAGCTATTCCGTATGCTGTCTTACCGCAAGATTGGCACATCCACCATTCAGTCTCGTGCGTTGGCAGGTGTGGCTGGCGGCACGTATCTGTTTGCGCTGCCGGGTTCTACTGGTGCGGTGAAGGATGGTTGGGATGATATTCTGGTTTTCCAGCTTGATAGCCGCCACCGGCCCTGTAACTTTGTGGAGTTGATGCCGCGTTTGCGCGAAGGCTTGAAAGGAAACGGTCATCATGACTGATGATGTCAAACTGCTGATGCTGGCAGGTGATTACGTAGAAGACTATGAAATCATGGTGCCTTATCAGGCTCTGCTTATGGTGGGGTATAAGGTGGACGTGATCTGCCCCGGTAAAAAAGCGGGCGATAAGGTGCTGACGGCCATTCATGATTTTGAAGGCGCGCAGACATACAGTGAAAAGCCCGGCCATGCTTTTGTGCTGAATGCAGATTTTGATGCCATTGATACGGATGAGTATCTGGGGCTGATTATTCCCGGTGGGCGTGCGCCTGAATATCTGCGCCTGAATGCGCGGGTGTTGGAAATTGTAAAAGCATTTGCCGATAGGCCAATTGCCGCTATTTGCCACGGGGCACAGCTTCTGGCTGCTGCAGGTATCATTAAGGGGCGTGAAGTCTCGGCTTACCCAGCCTGCCGCCCAGATGTGGAACTGGCTGGCGGCACTTACGCTGATATTCCGGTTACTGAAGCCGTAACGGATGGGGAACTGGTAACGGCCCCAGCATGGCCTGCACACCCAGCGTGGCTGGCTCAGTTCCTTAAGGTGCTGGGTGCAAATGTGAGCATCTAAGGCCCAAAGGCTTTTTCTCTCCCATCATGATTGGATGGGAGAGAGTCTTCTTTTAGAATTCGCAGGCAGCAGGGCGGTTCAGCATCGCCATCAGCTCGCGCCGCGTGTCTGAGTTTTCCCGAAAAACGCCAAGCATGGTGCTGGTGACCATGGAAACACCGGGTTTGTGCACGCCGCGTGTTGTCATGCATTCGTGGGAAGATTCAATAATAACGGCAACCCCGTGCGGTTCCAGTTCATCATTGATGGTGTTGGCAATCTGGGCTGTCAGCCGTTCCTGAATTTGCAGGCGTTTGGCATAGGCATCCACCACACGTGCCAGTTTGGAAATGCCTACAACGCGCTGGCGCGGCAGATACGCAACATGTGCACGCCCGATAATGGGGGCCAAGTGGTGTTCGCAATGGCTTTCAAAGCGGATATCACGCAGCAGCACAATTTCATCATACCCTTCCACTTCGGAAAAGGTGCGGCGTAGCAAGGCTGCGGGGTCAATCTCATACCCACAGAAAAACTCGGTGTAAGCGCGGGCAACACGGGCAGGGGTATCGTGCAGGCCTTCACGGTCCGGGTTGTCGCCAGCCCAGCGCAGCAGGGTGCGTACGGCCTGTTCTGCTTCGGCTTGTGTTGGGCGTTTGGATGTATCAGACGGAGGCACGCTCATGCCACACTCCAGAAAAAGTATAGGGATATGATGGGGCGGATTAGTGGATCTGGCGGAGCAGAAAGGGGCTGTCCAGACTGAAAGCAGGAATGCTGACATCAAACCGTCTGCCGCTGCTTTTGTCCTGCATAAGATAATGCCCGCTCATAAATCCGCCCGGCGTGGCAAGAGATGCCCCGGAGGTATATTCATACAGCGCACCGGGCTGAATAACCGGTAGTTCTCCCACTACGCCAGAACCGTGCACATATTCTGTATGCCCGGCGGTATCTGTAATGTGCCACGTGCGTTCCAGAAGCTGCACAGGCTGTGTGCCATCGTTACCAATGCGGATACGATAGGCCCAGCAATAGGAATGCTCATCTGGTTCGGATTGGTCTGGCAGCCAGAACACCTGTACCTGCACGCGCACATTCTCCGTAACTGCCTCATAGACAGGTAGTGAGGAAAAGAGCTCGTTCATGGCTTCTTCTGGATCTTGCAAAAGGGGAGAAGTGGCCCAGTCGGGCATGGAATATCCTGTTTGTGGTACGGGATGGTGCTTGCACCTATCACGAACCCATCTGTTATGCCAAGCATTGCCTCTCCCGATACCTTAAAGGTGGCTTGGGAGAGGCAATGAGGGTTTTATTTAGATAGCCTGAAGGGCCGCAACACCACGGGCCAGATCGTCAATCAGATCTGCGCTGTCTTCCAGCCCGACGGAAAAGCGGATGGCGCCATCTGTAATGCCGAGTACGGCGCGGTCTTCTGCGCTCACCTTGGAATGCGTAGTTGTGGCTGGGTGCGTTACCAAAGAGCGTGCATCCCCAAGGTTATTGGAAATGGCAATCAGCTTTAGTGCATCCATAAAGGCGAATGCCCCTTTCTGGCCACCCTTTACCTCAAAGGCAATCAGGCTTCCGCTGCCGCTCATCTGGCGTTTGGCCAGTTCATACTGCGGATGATCGGCCCGGCCGGGGTAGCGCACACTTACAATACCGGGGGCAGATGCCAGATAATCGGCCACAGCCGCAGCATTGGCTGCCATGGCGTTAACGCGCAGGGAAAGTGTTTCCAACCCTTTAAGCATCACCCATGCGTTGAAAGGTGAAAGCGCATTGCCCGTATTGCGGGTGAAAGGCTGAAGCGTTTCCGTAATCCAGTCTTTGCGGCCCAGCACAGCTCCACCCAGCACGCGGCCTTGGCCATCAATGTGCTTGGTGCAGGAATAGACAACAACATCCGCACCCAACTGAAGAGGCTTCTGGAAAACAGGGGAGGCAAATACGTTATCCACCACCACAATTGCACCAGCCTTGTGGGCTAGGTCTGAAATGGCCTTGATATCCAGGATATCAAGCATGGGGTTGGATGGGCTTTCCAGCAGTACGGCGGCTGTGGGTTTGGAAAGTGCTTTTGCCCATTCGTCCGGGTTACAGCCATCTACAAAAACGGTTTCTACGCCATAACGGGGCAGAAGGTTGGCAACAATCCAGTGGCAGGAGCCAAACAGCGCGCGGGAGGCAACAACCCGATCTCCTGCTTTAACGTGGCTGAGCAGGGCGGAGGAAACTGCACCCATGCCCGTAGCCGTTGCTACGCAAGCCTCTGCGCCTTCCAGATCAGCCAACCGGCGTTCCAGAGCCGCAACTGTGGGGTTGCCAAAGCGGCTATACTGATAGTGCTCTTCTTCACCACGGAAGGTGCGGGCAGCTTGTTCAGCGTTGTCATAAACAAAGCCGGAGGTCAGAAACACGGCTTCGCTGGTTTCACCATATTCCGTGCGTTCCACACCAGCATGGAGCTGACGGGTTGCGGGGCGCCACGCTTCAGAAAATGCAATCTTGTTGTCACTCATGGGTCTTTGTATCCGGTTCTGGCGTGTCAGACCAAGCAGCAGACAGGCCCATGTGCCTGCCAAAGCAGCTCAATCTCTTAAATTGACCGTGGAAACCATGACAGCCGGCCAAATGCCGTGTCAGAGCCTCTTTAGCGCGTTTCTTTTACCTCGCCGCAAGCCGGCCTTACAAATCACGAGGGCAGGGCGCAACACCTTGCTGGCAGGCAGGGTAAGCCCGGATATTGGCTATCGTCAAGTTCTGTGCAAGCAGCCTTCACAAAACAGGCTTGCGGTGATTTAACTTGGATGAATATTTCAAAAATCTGATGGATTTATGCATGTCCGGCAAGAAAGAATCAGTCACTTCTGTTTATGTAGACAATGCGCAGGAGGTTGTGCCTGTTATTCTTTCTGGCGGTTCTGGTAGCCGCTTGTGGCCGGTTTCTCGCGGGAGCTATCCCAAGCAGTTCTGGCCGTTGCTGACAGAAAAAACCCTGTTGCAGGAAACAGCCCTGCGTGGTGTGACAGCCAAGCTGTGCGGCCCGGTGGTGATCTGCAATGCTGAACATCGTTTTATTATAGCGGAACAACTGAGGGATGTAGGCGTGCAGGACGCCCGCATTGTGCTGGAACCTGTGGGCCGCAATTCAGCTCCGGCTATTGCCGCCGCAGCTTTTTTGACAGCAGAAAAAGATTCCGATGCCGTATTGTGGGTTATGGCCGCAGATGCCGCCATAACGGATACGCAGCGGTTATATAAGGCATTGGAAAGTGCTGTTCAGGCCGCCCAAGCCGGATACGTTGTGACATTTGGTATGAAGCCCTCCCGCCCTGAAACAGGGTACGGATACATAGAGGAAGGCGCGCCACTGCCCGATCTTTCAGGCGTATGCCGTGTAGCGCGGTTTGTTGAAAAACCGGATGTGCAAACAGCGCATCAGTTTTTGGAAAGTGGCAAGTATTTGTGGAACTCAGGCATGTTTGTTACGCGTGCCGGTACGTTTTTACATGAACTCCAAAAATACGAACCCGAATTATATGAATGCGTGCGTCAAGCTGTAGAAAAACGCCAGACAGACATGGATTTTGAACGTCTGGATGTGGAGAGTTTTAAAAAATCTCCTGATATTTCAGTTGATTACGCGGTAGCAGAGCGCACGGACAAAGCAGCTGTGGTGCCTGCTGATTTTGGGTGGTCCGATATCGGAAGCTGGGATTCCTTATGGGAACTCAGCGCGAAGGACGAAAACGCCAACGCGGTTTATGGCAACGTGATGCTGGAGGATGTGCACAATTCTTACATTCGCACAGATGGCACGCTGACCGTAGCACTGGGTGTTGAAAATCTGACCATTGTGGTGACACAGGATGCCGTAATGGTTGCGCATAAAGATCGTGCGCAGGATGTTAGAAACATTGTCCAGCGCCTGAAGGCAGAAGGCCGCACAGAAGCAACAGATCATGCCCGCATATATCGGCCGTGGGGGTTTTATGAGGGCCTTACGCAGGGAGACCGCTTTCAGGTTAAGCGCATTGTGGTGAACCCGGCGCAGAAGCTTTCTTTGCAAAAGCATTTTCATCGGTCAGAACACTGGGTGGTGGTGGAAGGTACAGCGCTTGTAACCCGTGGAGATGAGGAAATTCTCGTGCGGGAGAATGAAAGCGTGTACCTGCCGGTTGGTATGCTGCACCGGCTGGAAAACCCTGGCCGTATCCCGCTTACGCTTATTGAAGTGCAGTCTGGCCCCTATCTGGGTGAAGACGATATTGTGCGTGTGCAGGATTTGTATAGCCGGGAATAGGCATGACAGGAGGCCTGCAGAAGGCCAAATCTGTTCCTGATAGTTTTTAAAGTAATGCCTGAAGCAGCGGAATAAACGGCAGGTCGGCTTCGGGCATGGGGTATTTGCGCAGATCCTGCGGGGCAACCCATGCCAGCTTTTGCCCTTCCTTGGGGATGGGCGTGCCTTGCCAGCGCCGACAGACATAAAGCGGCATCAGCAGGTTAAATGTCGGGTAAGAATGGGAGGCAAAGGTAAACGGCGCCAAACAGGCGCGGGACATATCAAGCCCCAGTTCTTCATGCAGTTCGCGTACCAAAGCGGCTTCTGGCGTTTCCCCTGCTTCTATTTTGCCACCCGGAAATTCCCATAGGCCTGCCATGCTTTTCCCTTCCGGGCGGCGAGCGAGCAAAATGCGGCCTTGTGTATCAATAAGTGCTGCGGCGGAAACCAGAACCAGCTTTTTGGGAGCAGATGATGTGGGAGTTGATGCTGAGGCGCGGCGTGCATCCTGCATGTGGCGCGTGGTTTCAAAAACCAGCATGGGCTGTTCGCTCCCGCGGGAGGCAAAAACCTGTTTGTCTGTTCCGATTTTCTGAAAACCCACATGTTCCAGCACACGGGCAGAGGCAACATTATCTACGGCCACATGTGCGCGGATACTGGAAATTTCCAGATGCGCCAGCGCCCAACTGGTAACGCGTTCGGCAGCGCGGGTGGCAATGCCTTGCCCCCAGTAGGGGCGGCCAATCCAATACCCCAACATGCCAATACGTGCAGAATTGGCTGGGGTTTGAATACCCAAGCCAATACAGCCAATAAAAGTGCCATCCTTATCCAGAATGGCAAAATGATACCCTTCTCCTTTTTGCTGCATCTGCTGTGTGGAAGCTATCCAGCTATCTGCCAGTTCTCGCGGGTATGGAAAAGGCAGACGGCTGAGCATCCGCACCACTTCCCAGTCATTCACCAGATGGTGGAGAGCAGGGGCATCCTGCGCACAAAGTGGGCGTAGGTGATAGGGCGGGGCTTCCAGTTCGGTCGGGGCAGTATCAGGCATTGGGTTTAGGCGTTTGCGCTGGTTCTGGGGGAATACCGCATTCGGTCAGAAGTTCACGCAGGGCATTGATAACGGGGAAAACCTCTACGTTGTGGTCACCACCCAGTTCGCGCCACGCGTTCTGCTCCAGTTCCACAATTTCGCGGTCTTCGGCAAAAATGCGGTTGGTAAAGGCTACAAGGAAAGGCCACGCAATATCCAGCAAACTACCAATTTTGGGTCGCTTGACGGAAAGCAGGCCAAAGGTACGGTTGGTGAGTTCATCTGCGCTTTGCGGCACATAAACAATCCACAAATCCATCACCGGATCTTCATCTCCGGTCTGGATGCGCAGGGTTTGATACGGATATTCCGTACGAATGGTCATGACATCGCGATGCTGGAACTTTTCCGAAGAATCGCGGCGTTCACCAAAAATCAGGGCTTCACCAAAAGGCTGCTTGCCGCCAGTACGGGCAAAGCTGTAGCGGGCTTCCACCAGCTTTGGCTCACGTTTCTGGCCCAAAAAGCGAGGCTTCATCTGCCCCATCTGTTTGGAGTGCATGAACTGATGATTCATATCCATCAGGTTTTCATGCATGAAGCTGTAATGGCACCCAATGGTAGTGCCAAAGTAACGGGTTTTGTAGGCCGGATTGCTGGCACGGGCCAGATGCGCGGGCAGGGGTACGGTGTCTGCTTTTTCCGGGTCACCGGGAAAAACAAAGATCATGCCGTCCTGTTCCCGGCAGGGGAAAGTGCGCACGCCGTTAGGAAGTTTGCCCTTGCCCAGATAGGGCACATCAATGCATCGGCCAGAGCGTCCATACGCCCAGCCATGATAGCAGCATTTAACAGAGGCGCCTTCTACCGTGCCTTTGCTAAGAGGCACCTGCCGGTGGGCGCAGCGGTCTTCCAGTGCAAATACGGGGCCTGCATCCGGGCGCACCAAAGCAATAGGTGTGCCAGCATAGCGCGTGCCAATGGTTTTGCCGGGCTTAAGCTCCCGAGACCACGCAACAGGGTACCAGTAGTCCGGGTTGGATCTGACGCGCCGCAGATCTATTTTACCCTTTCTGGCTTCAACAGCCAGTTCTTGGGTGGAGGAATCGGTCTGAGCGGTCTGATCCATTTCGCCTCAAATCACAAAGAATACCTGTGCGGCGCCGTTTTGATGCCGCTGTTGCGAATGCTATCTCAACTCATCGTGACGCAAGAAGCAAGACAGGAGCGCATGGCTGACAGAAATTAATGTTCTGCCAGCTCTGCCGTCAGGTCCTCAATAAACTGGAAAGCCACACGTCCGGAGCGGCTCCCGCGTGTAATTGCCCACTCATTGGCGCGGGCCATCAGGTCCGCATCGGCAATGGGCAGGTTACGTTCACGCGCATAGCTCTGCACCATGTCTGCAAACGTATCCTGTTCACAAGCATAAAAACCAAGCCAGATGCCAAACCGGTCTGAAAGCGAGACTTTTTCTTCTGTGGCTTCGGAGGGATTGATGGCGGTTGCGCGTTCATTTTCAATCATGTCCCGCGGCATCAAATGGCGGCGGTTGGATGTGGCGTAGAACAGAACATTTTCTGGCCGCCCGGCAATGCCGCCATCCAGAACAGATTTCAGCGCCTTGTAATCCCGGTCTTCCTTTTCAAAGGACAGATCATCGCAGAACAGAATAAAGCGGCGCGGGTTTTCCCGCAGCAGGCTGAGCAGCAGTGGTAGGGTTGCCAGATCTTCGCGCTGAATTTCAATTAGGGCAATCGCGCCCTTACCGGGGGTGCATGGTTTGCCATTAACCTGATTGGCCAAGGCGTGTGCGCCTTTTACCAATGAGGATTTACCCATGCCGCGAGCACCCCAGAGCATGGCGTTGTTGGCGGGCAGGCCACGGGCAAAGTGCTCTGTGTTTTCAATCAGGATCTTGCGTTGCAGATCCACCCCGCGCAGCAGATCAACCGGCACATGCGCAACATGAGGCACAGGCAGAAGGCGCCCGCGTTCTGGCAGCCAGACAAAGGCATCGGCGGTATCCACCCCTTCCAGCGTGGCTGGTGGAGGAGAAAGCCGCTCCAGAGCAGAGGCAATGCGTTCCAGAACAGGGAGTGTCGGTGTATCCATCTGGGTATCTATCCTGTTTGTCGCCGGTCGTTGGTTATAAAATTACGGGCCGTAAGGCGTTTTCATCCGTGCAGGTGCTTGACGCACGAGGATTGAAAATTATGGTCACTTTCTCTGTTTTCGCAACACGCCTTTCAGGAAAGTCTGCTTGATGTCCAATTTCCTTATTCCCGCCGCCTATGCCCAAAGCGCTGGAGGTGCTGGTGGGGGCTCTAGCCTGATGTCCTTCCTGCCGTTTGTGGCTGTTTTTGCGATTATGTATTTTTTGCTGATCCGTCCGCAGCAAAAACAGCAGAAGCAGCTTAAGGCAGAACTCAAAGCCCTCCGCCGTGGAGACCGGATTGTAACGGCTGGTGGCGTTGTGGGTATTGTTCAGCGCGCCAAGGAAGATTCGGAAGAAGTGGAAGTGGAAATCGCGCCAAACGTGCGTGTTATGGTGCTGCGCGGCACAATTTCCACAGTGCTGACCAGCACCGCCAAGCCCGCAAACGATACAGCAACCGCAAAAAAGTAAGCTTTTCTGGCTTAATGTGCAGAAACGTCAGAGAAAGGAAACGGGGTCTATATCTACGTCCACTTTGGCGTTTCTGTTCAGGTTTACCATACCCAGCCAGCGGCGCAGGATAGGTTGCACCGCAATATTACGATGTGTGCGTAGCAATAGCCGCCTGCGGTGCCGCCCACGCAATACGGCCAGCGGGGCTGGGGCCGGGCCAAGCACCTGTATACCCTCTCCATAAGGGGCGGTGCGGCCCAGTTGGGCGGCGGCTTCATCTGCTGCAACAGGTGTATCTGCACTTACAATTAAAGCAGCTAATCGCCCGTAAGGAGGCCAGAACCCCGGTTTACGCTGTGCGGCCTCCTGCTGCATGAAGGCATCAAAATCCCCCGAAAGCAGTGCCTGCATCACCGGATGTTCAGGGGCATAGCTTTGCAGAATAACCCGCCCGGGGGAGGACGCTCGGCCAGCACGGCCTGCCACCTGATGTAAAAGTTGGATCGTACGTTCTCCAGCCCGCAGGTCTGCCCCGCTAAGCCCGAGGTCTGCATCCACCACGCCAACCAGAGTAAGGTGCGGAAAGTGCCACCCTTTGGCAACAATCTGCGTGCCGATAATCAGGTCCACTTCCCTGCGCGAGATTTTGGCAACAGCTTCCGCTGTGGCGGCTGGGCCGCCAAGTGTATCGCTAGACATCACCAGCAAACGGGCATCAGGGAACAGTTGGCGTGCTTCTTCCGTAATGCGTTCAATGCCCGGGCCTATGGCGGTCAAACTGTGGTCAGATCCGCATTGCGGGCAGGTGGGGGGCATGGGTTCTGTGTGATCGCAATAATGGCAGGAAAGCACCTTGCGGTTGCGGTGCTCCACCAGCCATGCCGTGCAATGCGGGCACTCCATACGGTGCCCGCAGGATCGGCACAGTGTCAGAGGAGCATAGCCGCGCCGGTTGAGAAACAGCATAACCTGCTCCTGCCGTTCCAGCGTGGCGCCAATATCTTCCACCAGTTCGGGGGAGAGAAAAAGCCCTCTGGGCGGGGGATGATCACGCAAATCCAGCACGCGGGTTTCTGGCAATTCTGCCCCTCCGTGCCGGGTGGGCAGAACAAGGTGCCGATACCGTCCAGCCTCTACGTTTGCCAGTGTTTCCAAGCTGGGGGTGGCGGAAACCACAACCACAGGAAAACGCGCCAGCCGCCCACGCACTACGGCCATATCTCGCGCATTGTAGATGACGCCTTCTTCCTGCTTGAACAGGGCTTCATGCTCTTCATCCACAATAATCAGGCCGAGATTATGGAAGGGCAGAAACAGGGCAGAGCGGGCTCCCACAATGACAGAGGCAGAACCATCTGCTGCCCCAAGCCACGTAAGCCTACGCGCGCGCTGCCCGATTTCGGAGTGCCATACAGCAGGTTGCACGCCAAAACGGCGGGAAAAACGTTCCATCCATTGGGCGGAAAGAGCAATTTCGGGCAGAAGGATAAGGGCTTGTTTGCCCTGTTCCAGACATTCGGCGATGGCTTCTAGGTAGATTTCTGTTTTGCCAGAGCCGGTAACCCCTTCCAGCAAGGTTACGGAAAAACGATTTTCCGTAACAGTTTGGCGTAAGGCCACAGCGGCACTTTGCTGCTCACCTTCCAGCACAGGTGGGTTGTAGTGGGCATCGGGGTGGCCAAATGGGCGTTCTGGCCCAAGGGAAACAGGACGCAGCACGCCTGCATTGGCAAGCCCCTTTACCACGCCAGCACTTACGCCCGTGGCATTGGTAATATCTGTGGTGGTGCGGTGGTTGCCATCTGCCAGAAGGTCCAGCACCTTTTGGCGTGCAGGGGTAAGGCGCAGAGCGTTCAGATCAGGGTTTTCTGCCAAGGCCCAACCCATTGTGGGGGTAGGGGCTGCGCGCATATGCAACCGTAAGGTCATGGCCAGCACCATACCCGGAGGGGTAAGCGTATAAGCGGCCACCCAATCTATGAACTGGCGCAGTTCTGCTGATAAAGGCGGCAGATCAAGCCGGCAGACCACCGGGCGCAGGCGTGCCGCATCCACCTTTTTTTCTGTGGCTGGTGGGGCCAGATCGGCGGGAAGTGAAGATGTTGCATCCCATACCACACCGGTTTCCTGCCGCTTACCCAGTGGGGCGACAACAATATCACCGGGTTGCAAATCCATATCTGCTGGCGCGCGGTAATCAAAAGGCCCGGCAAAAGGCATAGGCAGCAGCACGGAAATACGTGTGGTGCTGCAAGCACTGGCCGTTAAGTTGCCAGAATCCTGCATAGGTATATTGGGGAAGGGTTTCTGCGCCATCAGGATTTGGTTGTAATGCTGCCCACAAGGAAAGAACAGGGGAGAAAAAGCGCATCAAGCTTTCTGCCCGACAGAGGAAGATCATGACTGCTGAAGAAGCTGTTCAGAAATTTCTGGAGTGGATGGCTGTAGAAAAACAGGCATCTCCCCTGACAATTGAGGCCTATCAAGGCGATCTGGCCCGTTTTTTAGGGTTTATGACCACGCATCTGGATGGCCTGCCGGATATGATCGGCTTGGGCTTAATAAGCCTGCGGGATTTTCGTGCATGGTTGGCTTATGAGCAGGCCGAGGCCAGCAAACCAACAGCACGCAAAACGTCATCAGATCAGGCCACCCGCACACGTGCACGCCGTGTTTCTGCCGTCAGGTCTTTCTTCAAATATCTGGCGCGCAGGCAGGGAGTAGAAAACCCGGCCATTCAATTACTCAGCACACCGCGCACCAAAAAGCCTCTGCCACGCCCTTTGGCTAAAGATCAGGCTTTGGCAGCCCCGGAAGATATTTCTGATTTGGCGCAAACACCCATGGAACAGCAGCGAAATGCCGCGTTGTTTCTGCTTTTATATGGGTGCGGATTGCGTATTTCTGAAGCTTTGAACCTGAATATTGCTGATCTGGATGTTATGCGCAGCAGCAATGTACTACGTATATTGGGCAAAGGCGGCAAGGAACGTCTTGTGCCGGTGCTGCCCGTGGTGCAGCAGGCGCTGGAAGCGTGGCGCACACGCCATCCAGCTCCAACCCCAGATGCCCCTTTGTTTGTAGGAATAAGGGGCAAGCGCCTCCAACCTGCTATTGCCCAGAAAGCCATGCGGGAATGGCGACATCTTTCTGGCTTGCCAGATTATGTAACACCCCACGCGCTACGCCATTCCTTTGCAACCCATCTGATGGAAGGTGGGGCGGATTTGCGCGTTATTCAGGAGTTGCTGGGCCACGCCAGCCTCTCCACCACACAGCGTTACACACTGGCAGATGAGGCCCGCTTGCTGGATGTCTGGACGCGGGCGCATCCGCGTGCACAATGAGGCCAGAATGCAAAATAAGGAACACACCGGCATGATACAGGCGTTGCGTGCACCGTGGCCCGAAATCGAACCCTATGCCCATGGTTATCTGGATACGGGGGAAGGGCATCAGATCTATTGGGAGCAGTGCGGCAACCCGGATGGTGTGCCGGTTGTGTTCCTGCATGGTGGACCGGGTGGGGGGTGCTCACCCTCCCAACGGCGACTGTTTGATCCGGCGCGTTACCGCATTGTGCTGTTTGACCAGCGTGGGTGTGGCCGTTCGCTGCCTCATGCTTCGTTGGAAGCAAACACAACATGGCATCTGGTTGCAGATATTGAACGCCTGCGTGAAATGTGCGGGGTAGAGAAATGGGCCGTATTTGGTGGCTCATGGGGTTCTACATTGGCGCTGGCTTATGCCGAAACACATCCAGACCGTGTAACTGCGCTGATGCTCCGCGGCATCTTCACCCTGCGGCGGGCCGAATTGCTGTGGTATTATCAGGAAGGTGCCTCCTGGCTTTTCCCTGATAAGTGGGAGGATTTTCTGGCACCGATTCCACCCGCAGAGCGTGGGGATATGATGGCTGCGTACCGCAAGCGCCTGACATCTGATGATCTTGCTGTTCGTCTGGAAGCGGCTCGGGCCTGGAGTTTGTGGGAAGGGCGCACATTAACCTTGCTGCCATGCCCGGAAATGGAAGTGCAGCATGATGAAGCCGATTATGCGCTCGCATTCTCTCGTATTGAAAACCATTACTTTGTGCATGGGGGCTGGCTGGAAGAAGGTCAGCTTATTCGGGATGTCGGGCGGATCCGCCATATTCCTACAGTGATTGTGCAGGGGCGTTACGATATGGCAACGCCGGTACGCACAGCGTGGGATTTGCACAAGGCATGGCCGGAAGCCGATTTCCACTTAATTGATGCCGCAGGCCATGCTTTGTTTGAGCCCGGTATTTTGACGGCGTTGCTGAATGCAACAGACCGTTTTGCGCGGGAACTGGCATGAAACGCCAAATAATTGCGTGCGTCCTCATAATAGGTGGCGGAGCCAGTGCGTCGCTTGGTGGTATTTCCGCAGCTTATGCTGCAGATGGATGCCATAAGCTGGTAGCACGCGTGGCGTTGCGGAATGATCAGGGCTTTCTGAACATTCCTGTTAGCGTGAATGGCCATGCTGTCAGTATGATTGTGGATACAGGTTCGGAGGGGAGCCTTATCTCACCTGAGGCTGCCTCACTTTTTGCCGCCCAGCGGGATAAAAGTGTGCACACGGTTGTGCGGGGCACCGGGGGTATTGGGCGGATTGTGCCCAATGCAATTGTCAGATCCTTTCGCGCGCAGAATGTCGAGTTTGGCCCTGTTTCCATTCCGGTGGATACATTGCCCGCAGTGCCTCAAACAGAGCCTGAAGTGGAGGGCCTGATGGGGGGAGATCTGCTCTCCCGCTATGATGTGGAATTTAACGTGGCGGGGGGCACTCTGTCTTTCTGGTCTGCCAATTCAGCAGATTGCACTGGGCCGGAAGGGTGGCGTTACATTTATCGTGCGGTGCCGTTGCAGGCAGCAGGCCAGCGGGTGGTGGCGGAAGTTACGCTGGATGGTACAAAGCTTAAGGCGCTGGTGGATAGTGGGGCACGTTCACGCATTGTCTCAATAGGTGCGGCGGAGCGTATTGGTGTTTCCCGCCAAGCCTTGGCGGCTGATCCGGGGGGAATGACAACCGGGGTAGATGGGCACCAGCAGATTTATCACTGGCATAAGTTTCATCTGTTCCAGATTGGGCAGGAACAGGAAAAATCTCCGGTTCTCACGGTTGCTCCCGTGCATGATACCGTAGATATGCTTTTGGGATCAGATTGGTTTGCTGCGCATCGTGTCTGGATATCTTACCGCACACATACGCTGTATGTCATGCCGGCACCGCAGGCGCACCGTTAATATAAAAAACAAAAGGCAGAAGAACATAATTTCTTCTGCCTTCTGAGCGTTAGATTATTCGCCTTTCAGGCGCTTGTTGCATTCGCTGTAATAACCGCCGCCTTTCTGAATCCATTTCATGTTGCCATTGGCATTGCTGGATTTGTTGGTGTGGTACTGATCCAGGCAGGTTTTCATGCGGGCTTTACCAGCACTCAGCTTGGAATACTGAGGATCGACCGCAGAAGGGAAGGTAGCGCCAGAAGCACTTACAGCAGCAGGTGCAGCCGGTTTGGCAGCTTCTGGTGTGGTTTCTGCTGGTTTGCTGGTGGCGGCAGGAGCAGCCTCTGCCGTGGTGGCATCACAGTTGGCGGCTTTAAATGCTTTAAATGTCTGGCCGTTAAGCGTGTTTTCCGCTTTGGCTTCCTTGAATTTTGCGTGGCATTCCTTGGCCGTCAGTGCATGGGCGCTAGGAGCGGTAAGAGCAGTTGCGCAACCAAGCAGTAATGCAGCCAAGCCGGTGCGTGCAGAAAAGTTCATAAAATAAAACCTCATGCAAAGGGGCGAATCAAAAAACGACCCGATGCCGTTTTTTACTCCCGTAAATAGTATCGCAAACTGTGGCAGCGAAATGAATGGGGGATGATATTTTTATGAGAAAAACAAAAACCCCCTCCCGAATAAACGGGAGAGGGCTTTGTATAACGGGTAGAACCCGACGTGTTTGAGAAGGGTTAGTCGTTAATACGTTCCCCATGCAGGGACATATCCAGACCTTCCAGTTCTTCATCGGGTGTAACGCGTAGGCCGATAACCAGATCAACCACTTTCAGGATGATGAAGGATACAACAGCACACCATACAATGGTCACCAGCACGGCTTCTGTCTGCACGATAAGCTGATGCACAGACCCCGTAATGCCGGAGGGGTTTGAATCTGTTGCAGAGAGCGGGCCATAGGCAAACAGGCCGGTTAGCAGTGCACCAACAATACCACCTACGCCATGCACGCCAAAGGCATCCAAGCTGTCATCATAGCCCATCATGTGCTTCAGAGATGTGGCACCCCAGTAGCAGACAACGCCTGTAATCAGGCCGATAATCAGTGCGCTGCCCGGCAGCACAAAACCAGCAGCAGGTGTGATAGCCACCAGACCACCAACAGCGCCAGAAATAACACCCAGCACAGTTGGTTTGCCAGAGCGCAGCCATTCAACCAGCATCCAGGATACGCCAGCACCAGCAGCGGCAATCTGGGTAGCGGCCATGGCCATACCTGCGCGCCCATTGGCACCTACGGCAGAACCGGCGTTAAAGCCAAACCAGCCAACCCATAGCAGGGAAGCGCCAATAACGGCATATGTCAGGTTGAAGGGAGAGAGATCATCCTGCCCGTAACCTTTACGGCGGCCCAGCACTAGAGCGCACACCAAGCCAGCAACACCAGCGTTAATATGCACAACCGTGCCACCGGCAAAGTCTGCTGTGCCAAGGCCACCCAGCCAACCGATAGGGCTCCAGACCCAATGTGCGATAGGGGCATATACGATTAGGGACCAGATGATGGAGAATACGCACATGGCGCTGAACTTCATGCGTTCAGCATAGGCACCGGAGATCAGGGCCGGGGTGATGATGGCAAATGTCATCTGGAACATCATGAAGATGCTCTCAGGAATGGTCATCGTTGTGGCGTTGGGGGAATCTGCACCAAGGGTAAAGCCGATATCCGCACCATTATGAATGTTGGCACCGATACCGTTCAGGAACATACGGCCCAATCCGCCAATCCACGGAGAGCCTGTGGTGAAGGCCAGAGAATATCCAGCGATCATCCAGACAATGGAAATAATGCAGCACAGCGCAAAAGATTGCATCAGTGTTGCCAGTACGTTTTTCTTGCGTACCATGCCCGCATAAAACAGGGCCAAACCAGGTATTGTCATCATCAGCACAAGGGCAGTGCTGACTAGCATCCATGCTGTATCACCGGTATCAATTGCTGGTGAGGAATCAGCTGCATGGGCTGGAAGAGCTATGGTACAACAAGACAGAGTAAGAACTGCTAATCTTGCCAAAGGGTTGCGTAAAAGCTTGGAACAATATTGCAGCATGCAGCGTTGCACTCCCGTGGATATAAACCTAGGCGATGGATAAGGTTATATAATGTTTAGAATTATGCGATTTTCTGCGTATATAAGCAATAACATATCGTGTTCGGAATAATTTATTTTCTGAGTTGGGATGTTGCTCGGAAATGTCATCAGTTCATTATAATGGTAGTAGTAAATTAGGGCTTGACCCAGTCTGCTGCGGCAGAGATGAGCATGACCGCGGGGAAGAGTGTTGCTGTTTTTTCGTATCTGGTTGCGATAGCGCGCTTCGCCTTAAGGCGAGGCTAGAGGTTCCCAGATCGTCCATGCCTCGTCCGTAAAGGTTGCCTGCTCTGTTCCCCCGACAATATAGAAAGAATTTCAAGATATAACAGGTCCTAAGGTTTGAGTAGTGGCGAAAGAAGTTTAATTTTCGACTTGCTATATGAGATTAACATGTTCGCGAAACGTATCGACCTTATGAATAAAGCATTCAATTCCATTCTTCTTTGTGTAAAGTGAGAAGCAGATATTGTTTTGGATTGTAGAAAATAATTTCTAGATTTTGACCGAAAGTAAATTTCTGTGATTACAGTGCTTTTCCTTTCTTTAATCTTGGCTCCGTCGCCTTGTTGCTGATGGGGGATACGCTGGTGGAAACTTGCGAGAATCCGCAGGAAGGAGAAGATAAACTGGTCGCTGGTTATTATGAAACGTTCATCATTCTCAAGGGTTTTATGTCCCTGATAACGGTGTTTGATAGTAAAAAAAGTACTTTATTTTACTTGGATCATGTTTATGCACCAATAGAAAGGTCGAGGTAACAATCAGAACTTCTTGAACTTGGCTCACCATTACATTTATCCACGCGCAGAATGCTGCGAAAAAGTAATCAGACTCTTTTTCGCAGGTGGGCTCTCAGGCTAAAGCTTCAGTTTTGCGCAAAGAAGTTTTCCCCTTATTTTACTAACTGCAGTAAAAAGGCGAGACACAGAGGCTCGTCAACCGGGCAAAAATCTGGCATATTTTGACGGCAGAAGATGCTAAGAAATGTGTAAATTAAATAACGGAAGGTTTTTGTTAGTGAACTCAATCGAGTTATCCGAATGAAGGTCGGTGAGACCTGAAATAAAGCTTTATAATATTTTGAGGTTTTGTTTTCTTCTCATTCTTAGGAATAAAGTGATTTTCCTGTAACATCATTGAGTTTATATAATACATTTAATAAAGAAAGCTAACATTTCTGTCAATCTTTAACGGGAGTTAACAATGGCTGTATTTGATTGTTTTTCGTTTTTTAATGAATTTGACCTTCTTGATATACGATTAGCAGAACTTGATGAAGTGGTTGATTACTTTGTTATCTGTGAATCATCTTATAATTATATGGGGAAAAAGAAAAATTTATTTTTTCAGGAAAATAATAGTCGCTATAAAAAATATGCTCACAAAATCATTTATTTACCTATACTATCATTTCCTGAAGGTTTAGATCAGTTTAAAAGAGATGCATATCAACGTGAACAAATGATGCGTATTGTGCAGCGTGCGCAGCCTGATGACCTTATCATTCATACAGATATCGATGAGATTCCAACACTTGATGCGATTCGTTTTGCAAAAAAATTTGATGGTATTACATATTTTTCAATGAATATGTATCAATATTATTTTAATCTTCTTGAGCGAAAAGGATGGTGGCATCCATATGCTATTCAGAAAAAATATATTAATATCTTAGATTCATTGAATAGAGAAAAAAATATTACAGAAAATGACTGGAATTTTTATTTATTTACTTACATGCGTTATACTCTACTACATGAGGCTTACCATTTATCGATTCCGGTTACGGTCAGAAATGACTCTGGCTGGCATTTTACCAATATGGGTGGGCTTGATGCTTTAGAAAAGAAATTTCACGCTTATGCACATTCAGATGATCCTTGGCCTAATCTCATGAAAGATCGGAACCGTCTGAAGCAGCAAATTGATATTGGCACTCGTATCTTTCGTTTCGATGAACTGGCGGAATATGTGCCAGTTGATAAAACATTCCCGAAATACATTCTTGAAAATGTCGAGTATTTTCAAAAAAATGGTTATATAAGAAATATTTATGATGCTCACAAAACTCTGCAAGAGTTATTCGTGAAAGTTCGTCGTTCTTATGCTCTTAGAGAGGTTGGAAACCCAGTTCCTCAAGAAGAACTCAATTATCTTTCGGCTTTGCGCTTCTTAGAGTTCGCTCTCTGTGATGAACATCCTATTCCTGTTGACCAAAATCGTTTACCTCAACCACTTCCCAAAGGTATGCTTGTTAGTGAAGGGAAGCAGGCAACTCAGAGTTCTATTTGCGCTTGGTCAAAAGGACGTACCTGTGCTGAAGATGCTACAAATGCCTTATCGGGTACTCCAACCGGTCTTTTTAGTTGCCATACAGAACAAGAACAAAATCCTTGGTGGATGGCTGATTTAGAAAGCATTTATGATATTTCGGAAATACGTGTGTTTAACCGTATTTTTCCAAATTCATCTGACCACGAAGTTTTGAAACGTTTGAGCACCCTTCAGATTTCCGTATCCGAAGATGGGAAAATTTTCAAAACTATCTATCTCCATCAAAGTGACTATCTTATTGGTGGGCTTGATGGAAAACCTTTAATATTTTCACCGAAAACGGCAACAAAAGCTCGGTTTGTAAAACTTTCCCTGAATGATTTTCAGTGCCTTCATTTAGATAAAGTTTATATCTACAAAAAAGTATAAGAAATTAGGTTTTGATATTAATTTCCCTTTTCTTGTTCACATTCTGTGGCAAGAAAAGGGAAAGTTAAAAAATATTTATTATTTTATTAGGAAAGTAAGATGTATTTATTGAATTGTATTATTTTTAAAAATGAAGGTTTCGAAAATTCTTCTGAGATTGATATCGTATCTGCGAATCGGACTTATCCCGTAATGATTGAAGTTCTGTTCAATCGGTTTAACACGATCTTGCGAAGTATCCATTACCTTCCGATGTCAAGACCATATGTTGCACGCAATATTGGTAGATGCTTCAAAAATATCGCAATACCAGTAGAGGAAAGATAGATTTCTGAATATAATATAATTCCTCGATCTTGGTGAGACAAAGACCTGTTTTTTCATGAAAATCTCGCTGCTCTTTGAGCGATGTTACTGTGTCTGCTCAGGCATCAGATGCAGTATTGCTTCGATCGAGTAGTCTCTCCTACAATGCGGCAATCAACGTTGCGTCCAAAATCTGATTCGACATCAGGATATAGTTCGGGTAATCCTTTGTTTCTCGGCCCATGAAACTAACGTATGATTGCATATTTCGGATCATTATCCATTCTGATAGCCTCTGGCCTGCCGCGCTACTCGATAATCTGTTCCAGACCGCAAGCAACCCGATAGGCAAGGCAGGCAAGGGAAAAACAACCACAATCGCCAGTCCTTCACGATTGAAGTCATTCAGAATGTCCAGGAACCGAAAAGCGCGACTATCCAAAAGTTTCTCCGTTATCAACTCTATGGGCCAGATCGTGTTGAGAAGGACTGGAACCGACAGCTTTCCAAGCTTTTCGCGAACCAGACGCTTGCAGGTTGAAATCCCGATCCCGATCCCGATCCCGATCCCCATCCTAATAGATCCGAAAACCCGCTAATGATTCCTGATATGTCCCTGCACATTGCGCAGATATACGGACAACATAAACCAAATCCCCATCTCCTGTGAGCTTGGGCCAATCGTACAACAAGATTAGAAATTCTGTCGTTTTCCGCTGTTAATCGCGGATGATAGCGAAAGCAGGTCTCAGATACCAAAAAAATCCAACAGGCCAGCGCAATGCTGACGCCATGATAGGCCACAGCTTGTGCGGCCAGTTCCCGGCGCTGGGCTGGTTGCTTAACTTTTTCCAAAGATTTTCTTCAAAACATCTATCTGCATGCTCCCAACACAGGTCAAAAAACAGAATACAGCCCTCAGCCTGGCGGATCACTCTATGATCAGGGCATCAGTAAAGCGATCATTCTTCATCAGAATCTCCTCATTCTTACGTTGAGAAAATTCTTATTCAAACGCCACTTTTTTGTGTGGGGATTACCATTGTGCGTGCTGCTGTTTTGATTTATTTTATCTTCAGTGAGATTTGAAAAAGTTGGTTTTATTATGAAGTTAAAGATTTTCAGGGTGACTCATTTTTTTGATGAACATGTAGATTATATGTCTAATGATATTTTTTCAGATTTTATCATAGGACAGAAATCTAAAGAAAATTGTTTTTTTGGAGACCTTGATCATGAGGATAATATAGCATTTGAAGATACTCATTCTGAAATGAGGGCACATTATTATATTTGGAAAAATCATTTGCAAAACTATGATTATATAGGATTTGAGCATTTTAGAAGGTTGTTGTATGTAGATTATCTTCCTTACTCTATTGTTAAGGATCAATATCCAAGTATTTTACTTTTAAGAAAAAAAATAGAAAAAGATCAATTAAAAGAAATTTTTCATGATAGTGTTGCGTTTGATAACGTAATGAAAGTAAGGCGAGAAAACAAAACGGAATACAATCATATTCTGAAACAAAAAGTTTCGGAATATGATATTTTTTGTGTAAGATCTCAAAATATCAGTACAAAAAGTGAATTTTGCGATGATAATATATTAGAACATGTTCTCACATCATGTTCTTATTTTTCAAACAAACCAATGTTCGTAGATTTTAACCATACAACCACAAATTATAGATGTTCGTTTATTATGAGGAGAGATTACTTTAATGAATATATGGAATTTTGGTACGAAATTGTTAAGAATTTAGGGAAAATACTTCACAATCATCCAAGAGAGTTAGGGTATTATTCTGAAAAAATATTCTCATACTATCTTTTTCAGAAAAAAATGGAAAATCCTCTTCTCAGGGTGAATTACGTACCAATGTTATCATGGTCCTAGCTTTAATTTAAAGAAAGCTAGGCGCTTCTTAGCGCTTGATATTTTCTATATATTGTATGGATGGCACACGAAAGTGAAACAGGCATTTTCACAGACGAGGCATGGGCGAATAAGGGATCAATGATTGAGGGTATCCGCCCATATGGCAAGTTCCATCATAAACTAAAGGGTTCGAAAAACATCTGATTTTGCGCTCGACAAACAGATTTTGATGGTTCTGCGTGATGACTTACGGTCTGCGTTGCGTCCAAGAAACGATCAAACAGAGCCTCAATCGTACTGGCCTTGTCAAGCACTCGCGAAACAGCCAGATTGTCGTGGCACACGATTCGATGACCCCAGACCTAGAAAGCGCATAAAATACAGGAGGCTATTAATCAGGCATTCTGTCCGTTCATAGGTCAAATTATTCAGCACCTGGATCATGTTGATCATCAAGACTGCTCAGGCGAGCTAGTCACTCTTAAACATTGAAGAAAGTAAATTGCTTCATCTCACCATTCTCTCCAATCAACGCTTGGAGAATAGAAGCAGAGATAGAGTCTTAGAACCAAAAGGTTTTTAGAACCCTTCAGTTTTGATCTGGACAATAAGGACTACTTTTTCTTATCTTGATTGCAATAATAATCAATCATAAATAGATTAAATTATAATAAGAGTTGGAGAAAAGTTGATGGGACGTTTGCACTTAAACAAAAAACAAATCTTCGATTTATTAACGCAGCAGCATTGGATATGGGGGGCTGTAAATCAACCTCCTATGACCACAAGTTTAAGGTTCGATCCAAGTGGAAAAATACTAGGATATGAACATCCAAATGAATGCTCATGGCGTATAAATGATGAAAATATTTTAGAAATACTTTCGCATGATGCTTCTCCAACATGGAAATTTGAAGCATTTTTCATATTTCAAAATAAAATATATTTCTTTAGTGGGCCGTCACAGGATCCTGAATGGGGAGTTATTTTTAATTTAATAGGAAGCAATAATAATATCATAGAAAAATCTGATATTATCCCTCCAGAATACGATTTGAATAACTTGGTTTTAACTGAGGATCAATATTTGTCTGGAAATATATTGAGTCGATTGTCTGAAGGGAAAAACCAGCAGCAAGAAGGCATTCGGCTGGTTATTTGGGATTTGGATGACACCTTCTGGAAAGGCACTCTCTCTGAAGGGGAAATCTCCCCCATTCAGCGCAATATTGATATTGTAAAAACATTGAATGCCCGAGGCATTGTGAATGCCATTTGCTCACGCAATACGTTTGAGGACGTTAAAGCGCGTCTGGAACAGCTTCGGATATGGGATGATTTTGTTTTCCCACGCATTTCATGGGGGCCGAAGGGACCACTAGTTAAGGACATTATCGAAAAAATCCAGCTTCGCCCTGAAACCGTGTTGTTCATTGATGATAACGTTACAAATCTGAACGAAGCCAAGCATTTTGTACCAGAGTTGAACGTGGCTGAACCCGCTGTTTTGGAAAACTTGCTGGATAATCCACGATTTAAAGGCAAAACAGACCCAGAGCATAGCCGCCTCAAGCGCTATCAGGTTCTGGAATCCAAACACAAGGATATGGCTGCCACTGGCGGCGATAATGAAGCTTTCTTGCGTAAAAGCGATATTCGCGTCAGCTTCCATTCCGATATTGAAGCCGAGTTCCCGCGTATTCATGATCTTGTGAACCGGACAAACCAGCTCAATTTCACCAAGAACCGGTGGCCAGAAGATATTGAAGAAGCACGCCTGCGCTTTAGAGAAGAAGTGGAAGCCGATTTTGATACAGACGTTGGCTATGTAAAAGTTGCCGATGCCTACGGGAATTACGGCATCTGCGGATTTTACCTTTCACGTAAAGGGGAATTTCTACACTTCCTGTTTTCCTGCCGTACAATGAACATGGGGGTAGAACAGTTTGTGTGGCGCAGACTGGGGGAACGCCGCGTTCCTATTCAAGGCAAAGTAGGCTCCAAACTTGAAGATCCGATTGTGGACTGGATTAATGTCGTTGAAGATGTAGATAAAGCAACAGACGCATCATCATTTTCTGCAAACCGTCTTAAAGTGTGTATTCGCGGCGCATGCGATATGATGATGACCTCCAATTTCTTGCGCACGAAAGTCGATACAGTTGAAGAATTTAATTATCCTTATGAGGGATGGGAAATCGTAACTACACCTCGTATTGTATATGTTGCTGGAGAAGATTTAAAAGATCAAAGAAATCGGGAGATAGTTGCTCGTTTTCCGGCTATGCCGCCTCATCGTTTTGATACAGATATTCTTGAGGAAACATCAGATGTATATGTTCTGTCTTTTTCTCAAGAATCTTTTCATGGTTTGTATCAATCCAAAACGACAGGCATGATTTTACCATTAGGGAATGTAGGGCTTCCATGGTACTATATGCCAGGTGGGCATGCGTGGGATCCATATTCCAAAAATGATTATACTAAATTAACATATCAAGAAGTCTTAGATTGGGGAATTACAACAGGTTGCACAAAGGATCAGTGGGAATTTTTTCGAGAAGAATTTATATTTTTTGGTGGGTTTAATAAAGAACTTTTTGAAAATGATATTCATTATATTTTTAATAGGTTAAGAAATGCTAATAAAAAAGTTATTATTTTGGGATTGAATTCTAAGATTGGTAAAGATATTGATCTTATGAAATTTAATGAGAAAATAAATATTATTGTCGAGCCTATTGTTGCAAAATATGGCTTCCATTATTTGAAAATGGAAAATTTTGTTAAATCAGAAGATGACCTTGCTAATGACGGTGCATTGGGTGGTGCGCATTTTGATCGGTTAGTATATAAAAATATTTCTGATAAAATTCTAAATATTACCATCAATTATTCGGAGAAATTAAAGAACAGTTGATTGATATTTAGGAGACTTGTGAAGGACGGGGCGGTCTTGTCGTAGCGGGTTGCGATGCTTGTAACGCAGCAGGTCTGTTTTTCGTGGAGTGCTAGAGCGTGTCGTCAGTTAACGGGTAGCGATACTGACCTTGTACATTGCCGCATTTTATGATGTTTTCTCCCTATTTTTCGAGGAAGTATATAGATGCGATAAGGTCTGAGTGGGAGCGGATAAAAAATCCTCTCCCAGGTCGCGAAGGTGGAGGGGTCGAAAAACTCTCTAGTTTTGAGACCTGCTCTGTGATTCCATTTCTTCTGCGTTGATTGGAAGGATAGATGATGAAGAGCGGCTTGCTCGGCTGAGTGGGCTTGGTGGCCAACTCGAAGCGTTTTTTCGGACTGTGGATTTTGAAGTGTGCCGCCCTGACCTGGACAAGATACGGGTGTATTCGGACGGGAGAGGCGGGCGTCCACCGTTTGATCCAGTGCTGATGTTTAAAATTCTGGTCATCCAGCCCCTGAACAATCTCTCCGACGAACGGACGGAATACCAGATCAACGACCGTCTCTCCTTCATGCGCGCTGGGCACTGAAGTTTACCAAAGCGAAGCATCAGGATGACGAAACGATTCCCGCAACGGATCTCGCCATCCCGTTCTTTGGCGGCAAATCGCATGTTTCCATCGACCGGAAGTTTCGTCTGATCCGCAAATGGAAAACAACCGATGCCGCCACCAGTGATGGAGCGCGAGAGAGAGAGGGACTTCTGTATAAAACCAATACAGCCTCAACGGTGTGGGCAGACACGGCGTATCGTTTAGAGGCTAATGAAGACTTCATGGAAAAGCAGGATTTGTCTCGAAAGTTCACAGGAAAAACCACATCTCAAGCCCACGCTCCGGCATGTCCAGAAATCAAATTCTGGAAAGTCGGTGATTCGATCCCGCGTTGAGCACCTCTTTGCCGGTCAAAAGTCACAAACGGGACTGTTCATCTGGATAGTAGGCATCACCCGGGCCGCAATGAGGGGCGGGCTAGCTAATATTGTCTACAACATGCGCCGCTTCTTCTTCATGGAGCGGATCAGCGCCACAGCATAGCAATCCAGTGGATGGCACCTTCCGATCTGCTCAAAACGCAGATCGAATGCCACCACGGCAACCATCAATCAAAACGCCAAAAGCCCAAAATCCAAAAAAAGGCGCATCAATCAACGGTTCTTCGATCCCTCCAGATTGTGATGCTTTCTCTGATGCCTGAACAAAGGACCGACATCACTGAAGCAGAGCCACTGCTTGATGAAGCCGATCCGCTCATTGAAAAGCGTGAATAACGATAGATCACACCGGTTATTCCTTCAAGAAAAAACAGACGCAATCCCCGTAAAACCCTATTCCCGCTTTATAAACAACGAAACATCATTGAACGGTTTTTCGATTGTAGATCCTTCGCATTTCCGAAAAAAAATCTCCAAGTTTCTGTCGAAATATATCTCAGTATGAGCACGACTTTTACTTCTCAATTAGTTCAGAGGGGTAGAACTTTATTAAATACAGAAAAACTTTTTCTGCGACGTTTTTCCATTTCTTCATGAGAAGAATAACGAAATCGACCAAGTATATTCAAAATAAAACTCCCGTTTATCAAAATTATGCTTAAGAAGGTATTTTAGAAAGGGATAATAATTTCCAATCTTTTCCTGTATAAATAGCTATAGCATCGTCATCCGTATCATATATTTCCATTCCCTTTTTAGGAAATGGGAATACCAGAATCTCACGTCGTGAGAAAAGGGGGAGTGTTGCAGGTGCTTGCGATTTTATTTGCCCATTATCGCTAATGGAAAAAACGGTTTTCCCAGAAACTTTGTAATTGAGCGCACCATTATCATAATCTAAAGTATGATTATTACGATGATCTAGGGCTCCATTACTACTAAAATCGATTGACTGTCCCTTACTCATTCTTAAAACGGCTGCTTCTTTAGCTAATGTCGCTAATGTAGAATCAATAATGGCATTTGATACGGTATTGTTTTTATCGACCGCAAGAATTGTATCGTATGTATCCCCACCGCTGAAAAAAATCCCAGATGAAACTGTCATGTTCAGTTCTTCACCAAATTGCCATATGACATCATTGTCATATATTCGAGGAGCAACATAAAAAGGCTGAAGATTATCAATTTCGCCTGAAAAATTTTCAAGTTCATACAATCCTTCTTTTCCTTTTATTCCTCTTATCTGTTTGTTGATTTTTACAGGCGTAACAGGTAGAGAGCCTGTGATATAATCGCCCGCGTTAATGTTGCCAGAAACGATCTTTGTAACTTTCATAATGCTATGATGCAATGTGGCGACAATTTTAGCTGGAGCTGGAAATAAGGGGGGATTTGTCCCAGTAGTCCCCGAAGATATTGCATACCATATATATTGCTGATGATCTGGTGCTGTCGTATTAATAACTTTAGGCACAGGTAGAGATCCTTGAATAAGAGGATCAACTTTAATCGGGGTAAGAGGTTTCCAGTCTGGCCACCCTAAATGATGAGCATTAATGAAGAAGATAGACCTGTGACCTGCCTGAGGAAGACCATAATTAGGATCCCACGTTTGAATATCACTACCATTTGCCCATACGTCATATTCATTCCACTGAGCGAATGCTCCTGGTGATTTTGCTGAAAAATCTGTCTGATCAATCACAAGTCCCCAGTTGGAGTTTTGCCCATACTTGCTCATATTAAGAGAAAGACCTACATCATATGAAGCACTAGGATTTTGACCGTAAGAATTCAAACTAGCAGTAATCGCACTGGTATTTCCAGAACTGACGGGACCACTAATGGCTCTGAAATTGGCGGGTGAATATTGTTGCCAATGGTAGTTCCATGGTCCAAGAAAATTAGGATCATCGTTCCAGAGGAAAAAATCTGCTGGATATAAAAAGTGTTTATTTTTTAAGAAACGTGAGCTAACTTCTAAGCCACTATTGTATTGTATTGACAAATCACCGTCCCCAGCAGGGGCTGGCCACCAGCCACTAATTTTGTCATCGAAAATCCACGAGATACGTTTTTGAGGTTCTGGTTTGGGTATATACCCATTCCAAGATAAATATTTTGGAATCTCAACGACGGAACCATCTGGTAAATCATCGTAAAATTTCTGTATTGAATCCGCATTAATGTTATTCTGATTGAAGACATCACCTAAATTCAGCAGATGTTTGGGGTGATCATAAATAGATGAAAAGTCTTGTGCTTCACATAAGGAGTAGGAAAATAAAAAAAAAGATAATCCTAAAAATATATCGTTTTTTATCTTCCGATAGGAGAAAAAATTTAATAGCATTTAAGCTTCCTTCTTATCAAAAGTGTTTTCCTGAAGATTTTTCACCAACTCTTTCAAATCATAAAAGAAAGAACAGTTGAAATAAAAAATCTTGATTTCAAATTTAAGATTATGTATTTAAAAATTGGTATATTTAATGACTTTTGAAGGAAAAGCAATGGAAAATTTTTATAAGATAATTGATCATTTTGGGCGAGAGATAGGCCTTAATACCGATGGAACGTTAGCGCCTAAAAAAGACAATAAGGATTGTAGCGATGTTTTCCTTTTTATTTCAAGTCGCAATCAGAATATTGGTTATATAATACCAGAAAGTAAAAGAAAAGTATTTTGCGCAGATGACCCTTTTGGGGAGTGTGTTTATTCACTCAATGTTTTTTACGCAAATGTTAACCAAGTTGCATTTACCGATGTGTCTAATGGTTTTTTTCTGACGAGTGTTGATTGGGGTTGGTTGACTTTTGAAGCACGTAATATGCAAGAGTGGGAGCTCTTTACATTACGAAAAATTGAATATTCTTGTATTGCGGAAAAGAAATATGTTGTTGAGGTCGTGCACTCCATAGAGAATTTTTTGGAAAATTATTCGTGCTTTTCAGAATTATCCAGTGAGCAAGAAAAAAAATCTATTATCTTAGGATTTTTTGCACATATCAGACATATTAAATTAGAAGAATTGGAACAAATATGCTCTCACATTTCAAGAGATACTGAGTGGGTTAATATTATCTGTGATCAGGATCAGTCGATTTGGAGTTCGTTTGGCCTGAAACCGTTAACAACCTGGCTAAATAACCGAAATACAAAACCTACATCCTATATTGTAGGTAAAGACTTTGATTTTCTTAGTGACGAAATTGTTCCGTTCGATGGTTATGGCACGCGATCTGCCTCTGCTACCGAAACGATTGTGCGCACGATACGTGCACTGGTCAAGCCTACGCATGATTTCTGTGTGTTAGCAACTGCCCGAAATGAAGGAATTTATTTGGCAGAATGGGTTTCTTATTACAAATCAATTGGATTTGATGGTATTTATCTCTATATTAATGATTGCGAAGATAACTCGAGAGGTATTCTTTCATCTTTAGAGCAAGAAGATTACTTGGAATTCTTTGAAACGGTATCCAAAGATGGTGTAAATGTTCAAGGTAAAGCTTATGCACACGCGTTGAGTTTTTTACCACAGATATTAAATTACCGTTGGGTTTTAATCGTAGATTTGGATGAGTTATTTGTTTATGATAAAAAACAATTTAAGGATCTCAAATCTTATTTCGAATTTTTAGAAAAAAAGCAGGTTGATACCGTTGCTTTTGACTGGATTAACATAGGAAGTAATAAACAAATAACTTGGAGTGAAGAGCCTTATTTTGATAGATTTTCAAATAAAGGATTTCTGGAGCATGAAAAATTAAAAACAATTTTTCGTCCGGCGAAGGCTGCAAAATCTTATCCTCATTTTCCAGTGGAATTTGATAATTATTCGTTTATCAGACGTAATAGTGTGGGTAATCTGCTTAAGACACGACAAAATGAAGAAAAACATGGACCTTTAGGAAAGCATCTGAATGACGCACCGGATTCACGTTTTGCAGTCATTTATCACTACTATTTTAAGTCTATAGAAGAATTTATTTGGAAGTCTGCTCGCAATCGTGGCGATCACCCCAAGAATACTGACTTTTTAAATACGTCTTTCAATGAAATACTAGTAACATGGTTTTTAGAACATTTTGAAGCGGAGAATACAGTTACATCTGATAGTTTGTCATTCCCAGATATATCTTTTTTACGTGATCATTTTTATGAAGAATATGAAAAAATGTTATCGATTCCTACAGTGAAATATGAAATATCAATCAATGTAGATATCTTCAAAAATAAACTTGATACCTTGTTGCAAAAAATCTCCCAAAGAAAAGAATTTTTGGGAGAAAACCAGATAAAAATGCTTTCTATGTTGGAGAAATAACACAGAGGTCGCGAGATCGAGGAAGTTTATATTGAAGTCTATTGAACATCGTCGGTCATTTGATGTGTCTCTGTAACGCTAACGGACTGTGTTTTTAGTGGAACTCGGTCGGCTACTAGCACTACTTTGGCAGAATGCGTTTTGCGGTCTGGCATAGAAGGTTTCTACAATGCGGACATTGCCCGGTGGGTAGTCGCAGGATGCGATCAAGGGAGGCCTGTCGTATTGCTGGCAGGATAGGCTGTAGAAGTGGGGCGGTGACTCTTTTTTCCGCCCGACCACTGTGAAGTGCCGGCACTGGAAAAAGGCGTAGGCCATCATGACATCAGTGCGTGTCGGTTCATGATCGCCCTTCAAAGTGATCAAGGTCCAAGTTCCCCTTTAAGTTGCTGGTGCGTCTGTTCGTAGACCCATCGGGTCTTGATCGCAGAGCAGCTAGTAGCCTGAGGGAGGTGCTTGCACATTAAGCATCGGATTAAAGGGTAGGATACCTATGTCGTTGCTTAGATAAGCAAGACTTGTTTTTACATCAAAAGTAACCCTCAATTATTCTCAAATTAGATGAAAAGAGAAAAATAATAAAAATATATAAATTCATAAACATTATTAAATAATACGTAAGTACATGGAGAGTTTTAACCCTCCATGTATAATAATATTTTTATTTAGTATTTTTTGTAATGTGCAACGGTATGAATGGAACTTCATCACTGTCCAAGACAAAAGTTCTCATATTGTTAGATGATAAAAGTTCTCGGAATCCAGTACGTAAATATACTTCTCGGCATGGAGTGTTGTCAGGAGTTTCTTTAAGCAGTGCGATAATATCTACGTTACCATTATGATCTGAACGGAGGAGTTGTACAGCTTCGGCAACAACAAATTCTTCAATTTCCATGCCCAACACACGGCAACTCATAACGTATTGAACAATCTCTGTGCCCTTGACATAGAGAACACCTACTAGCCCGTAGTCGGTGAATCTATCTTTTACGCGGAAGCACAGGAGCTTCCCGCCTGCTTTCAGGAAATCGGCAACTTCTTCAAAAGACCAACGCTTGCCAGTTGTATTGAACTGGTTGGTCTTGTTGGTCAGTTCCAGGGCGCGGCCAAATTCTGGCTGGTCCGTGTTGGTAATGATCGTAAAGCTAACCTCGCAGTTAAGAGAGGCCAGAAAGTCATCTCTGTCCATAGACGAGCGTGTTTCTTCACGGTCTATCTGGCTACGGATCATTTCTTCCCGACGGCTGGATTCCTCTGTAAGGCGCGCCACCTGTGTTTCAGCAGCCCACAAAAGAATGCGGCGGGTAAGATAAGGGTTACCCCCAATAGCTCTGATTTCGGGGAAGGCAGATGTAACAGCAGCGCGCTCAACAGGGTTATCATCTACAAACACAACACTTTTGGGCTTAATGTTGAATTCTTTGCAGATTTCAGAAATATTTTGCGCTTTCGGGGTCCAGTTGATTTTCACCGATGCAAAATCATCTAGTGAAACAAAGTTTGGATCAACAACGTCTGCCCATCTTTCTTTTACATAGTCATAATCATTTTTGGAGCAGATAGCGACCAAGATACCACGCGCGCGTAGGTGGTGGATTGTTTCCCATATTCCCAAGGGCCAGCCATCCGTACGGGGCCATGGGCGTGCTTCTGGGCGGTAGTGTTCGGCAATCTGCCCACGCCACAATGTATTATCCAGATCGAATATAACGGCCTTAACCTGATCAATCTGCTTTACGCTGCGGTAAGTGCACACGGCTTGGCGGAAAACCGCATCTACAAAAGCATCTCTTTTAATGGGGTAAGACTGTTCCAGCGGGGGAATGGGCTCATTTCTGGCAATGGATCCAAAATCATCCCAATCTTGATATGCCACAGCACCATGAGAGTAGAAGTAGATCATATCATCCAGCACAAATCGCTTTCCGATAGAACTGGCAACAGCATCTATATCTACAAGGTACGCGTTATTATATTCGGCAACTTTTGAGCTGAGATATTCATTGAGCCGGCGTACAAGGGCAGCAATATCGTTCATGCTACCGCGCCCGTGTATGCTGGAAGCGCTGTTCATCTGCGGCACAATGAAGTTGGATACAAAGGCCAACAGCCCATGCTGTTTATTATAGACCATTGCTGCATCCAGCATGACATCAATAACAGCAAAAGCATCTTGCAAGAGTGTATTTGCAAACCCCGCTTCATTAAAGCGGAAGCCCCATATGATACGATCTGTTATGACAGAGCGTAGGGGGATCTGGATGTATTGGAAGTCATATTCTCCAACAGGAGCTGGAGGAGCAGGAGGCAGCACGCTCACAAAGTTATAGGGAACGTAATCAAAGGCAGTGGCTGGGTAGCGTTTCTGAAACTGTTCCAGGTAAAGCGCAGTCAAGCATGAACCAATGAGCAGCACCTTTTTAACTTTTGTTGGTGTTACTTCTAGATCGGCAGGGAAAAGGTATTCTGCATCAGGAATGCCAGAAGGCTGTGCTTGAGCAGGTGCAGGTGCTGGCATAGCAGACCCGGCAGAAGCCTGTTCTGGCGCTGGTATTGGCGCGCTATTGGCCGGATTTTGCTGCAATATAAAATGTGTATTTGGATCTTCAGGCGTGTCTAACAACATTGTTAGAAGGCCGTCCTGATTTTTAACAACCTTTGCGGCACGCCACATCAGTTCTCCATTTTCTTTTAGAAGCAGGAGTTTGTGGTTTTCTATTCTCCAGAAAGATTCATTGGGATGAGAATAACCAACAATCTTTCCATCAGGAGTAAGTTTGAGAGTTGTCGTGAGAGGAAACTGTCCTTCCGCACCAAAAGTCCAAGTCATTTCAGTAAGTTGCGGTGACAGAATGGTAGATTGCCCGCGAAAAGTCTTAGTTTCTATCATGATAGTCTCGAGGTGCCTTGATAGTGGAATTTATGGTGATACTTTACGCCGCAGACGTAGGTAACAGAGAGAGAATTTTATCTGATATTGTTTTGTAGGCTGGACGGTCAAAATGAGCTCCGCCAAACATGCCATCTTTCGCTAAATCATCTTCAGACCGAACGATATCGTTTACATCAATGTAATCAAACTTATATTTTTCAGCCAGAGGGCGCACAATGGAATTGATTTCAGCAAAAAATTCCAAAAGCTTATGATCGCGCCCAACAGCCTGATTTAGCCCAATGATGATAACTTTCTTTTGCGCGGCCATCATGCGATTGAAAATATAACGCAAATCTTTCAAGAACAGATTTTTGTTAAAACCACCCAGGAAAACAAATTCTTTTCTAAAGAAGTCCCACTGTTCTTGCGAGACGTGTTCTACGCCATATTTATTCACAAGATCATCGTAGGAAACAGACGTGTAATCAAACTTATCTTTCGGCCCACCAGGCAGATGATAGGGCAGGCCAAAATGGCCCATTGGCACAATCATGCCTGTGGTTTTGGACTGATAAAGGCCGTGGAAAGATTCCTGAGAAAAAGACAGAACATACACATCTGATGTTTCTTCAAGAATATCGGTTTTAAAGCGTCCATCAGGCATGCCAGGAAGATGCGCAATAATTTCCCTGTTCCGATCGTCTTTCAGATCACGCGTGAGGGCAACAAAGCGAGGGGAGGCGATAATTTCCCAACCTTCGTAGGCGTAGTTCAGCTCTTCAAGCGTATCGACTTTTGTACGCAAGAAATTGGAGGTCATCATCATATCGCATGCGCCGCGAATACACACTTTCAGGCGCTTTGCAGAGGCTGATGATGTTTCCGTTGAAGCATCTACATCTTCAACAACTTTAATCCAGTCAACAATCGGATCTTCAAGTTTGGAGCCTACTTTGCCTTGAATAGGCACGCGGCGTTTCCCCAACTTCTGCCATACAAACTGTTCTACCCCCATGTTCATTGTGCGGCAGGAGAACAGGAAGTGCAGAAATTCATCCTTGCGTGAAAGGTAAAATCCACAAATGCCGTAGTTCCCGTAGGCATCGGCAACTTTTACATAGCCAACATCTGTATCAAAATCGGCTTCCACTTCTTCTCTAAAGCGCAGGCGTGCTTCTTCAATATCTTCTGGCCACCGGTTCTTGGTGAAATTGAGCTGGTTTGTCCGGTTCACAAGATCATGAATACGCGGGAACTCGGCTTCAATATCGGAATGGAAGCTGACGCGAATATCGCTTTTACGCAAGAAAGCTTCATTATCGCCGTCAGTGGCAGCCATATCCTTGTGCTTAGATTCCAGAACCTGATAGCGCTTGAGGCGGCTATGCTCTGGGTCTGGTTTGCCTTTAAATCGTGGATTATCCAGCAAGGTTTCCAGAACATCGGGTTCAGCCACGTTAAGTTCTGGCACAAAATGCTTGGCTTCGTTCAGATTTGTAACGTTATCATCAATGAACATCACTGTTTCTGGGCGAAGCTGGATTTTTTCGATAATGTCCTTAACCAGCGGTCCTTTTGGGCCCCATGAAATACGTGGGAAAACAAAATCGTCCCATATACCAAGCTGTTCTAGGCGCGCCTTAACGTCCTCAAACGTATTGCGTGAGCAAATGGCATTTACAATGCCTCGGCCATTTAATGTTTTTACAATATCAATATTGCGCTGAATGGGGGAGATTTCCCCTTCAGAGAGAGTGCCTTTCCAGAAGGTGTCATCCAAATCCCAGATAACAAGCCGAATGCCTTCTTCCTTTGCCTGAGTAGAAGAAGACGCATGATCTTTTTTAGCAGAACTAGGCTTCTTGGGCGCGGGAGCTGGAGCAGTAGATTTCTTAGGCTGTGCCGAAATAGCTGGTTTAGGCTCTACCGGAAGGGAGGGAGCAGGGAGTTCGCTCATTAAAACAAGCTGAGGCGGAATGTTTGCTTTTTCTGCCTGAAGCGCGAAGAAAACCCCCCATTTCGGATCGTTATGAGGAAAACTGATCAGGGTAATAGAGTCCTGATTGTTAAATATTCCTTCAAATTTCCAGATCATTTTCCCATGGATATCGAAAATCTCTAAAAGATCTCCAGTCAATTTCCATGAATGTTCGTTGGTATGTGTGTAATCTTTGATGAGACCATCAGATCCAAATCGAAGAGAAGTCGTGAGAGGGGGATGGTTAAGAGGTCCCCAAGTCCATGCTGTGGATTCAAGTAATGCTTTGGTTACCTTAAAATCAACTGCCACGGTTACCTCTCATCTAAACTAATTTCTTCATATTATCGATATTACAATTAGTATACTGTAATTCAGTAGAGACCGAAAGTTGCAAAAAAAAACTGCCCTCTTTTCAGAGAGCAGTTTTCTTGAAACTGGTGATACGGCAAGTTTATTGCCGTATCGATGGGTTGAAAGGACTTAGAAGTCCATGCCACCCATACCACCCATGTCAGGGCCGCCAGCCGGAGCAGCTTTCTTTTCCGGGCGTTCAGCAACCATGGCTTCCGTGGTGATCAGCAGGCCAGCAACAGATGCTGCGTCCTGCAGAGCCGTGCGGACAACCTTGGCCGGGTCGATAATACCGGCTTCAACCAGGTTCTTGTATTCGCCAGCCTGAGCGTCGAACCCGAAGTTGTAGTCGCTGTTTTCCAGCACCTTGTTTGCAATCACAGCACCGTCTTCACCAGCGTTGTGAGCGATCTGGCGCAGAGGAGCCTGCAGAGCGCGGCGGATGATGTCCCCACCAACGCGCTGGTCATCGTTGTGGTAGTGCAGGCCTTCCAGCTTCAGCGTAGCGCGGGCTAGAGCCGTGCCACCACCCGGAACAATGCCTTCTTCCACAGCAGCGCGGGTTGCATGCAGGGCATCGTCAACGCGGTCTTTGCGTTCTTTTACTTCCACTTCGGTGGAACCACCAACGCGGATCACGGCAACGCCGCCAGCCAGTTTGGCCAGACGTTCCTGCAGTTTTTCGCGGTCGTAGTCGGAAGAGGTTTCTTCGATCTGTGCACGGATCTGCTTGACGCGACCCTTGATGTCATCGGCTTTGCCAGCACCATCAACAATGGTGGTGTTTTCTTTGTCGATGTGCACCTTCTTGGCGGTGCCAAGCATGTTCAGGGTAACGGTTTCCAGCTTGATGCCCAGATCTTCGCTGATGACCTGACCACCCGTAAGGATAGCAATGTCTTCCAGCATAGCTTTGCGGCGATCACCAAAGCCCGGAGCCTTAACAGCAGCAATTTTCAGGCCACCACGCAGCTTGTTGACAACCAGAGTTGCCAGAGCTTCACCGTCAACGTCTTCTGCAATGATCAGCAGCGGACGGCCGGACTGAACAACAGATTCCAGCAGCGGCAGCATGGGCTGCAGGGAAGACAGCTTCTTTTCATGGATCAGGATGTAGGGGTTTTCCAGATCTGCTGTCATCTTTTCCGGGTTCGTCACGAAGTACGGAGAGATGTAGCCGCGGTCAAACTGCATGCCTTCAACAACATCCAGTTCTGTCTGGAAGTGCTTGGCTTCTTCAACCGTGATCACGCCTTCGGAGCCAACTTTCTGCATGGCTTCGGAGATCATCTGACCGATTTCAGATTCACCGTTTGCAGAAATCGTACCAACCTGAGCGGTTTCCGCCGGGGTGGTCACTTTCTTGGCGTTCTTCTTCAGCTCTTCGATAACAACGGCAACAGCCTTGTCGATCCCGCGCTTCAGATCCATCGGGTTCATGCCAGCAGCAACTGCCTTATGGCCTTCACGCACAATAGCCTGAGCCAGAACCGTAGCCGTTGTGGTGCCGTCACCAGCAATGTCATTGGTTTTGGATGCTACTTCACGCAGCATCTGAGCGCCCATGTTTTCGAACTTGTCAGCCAGTTCGATTTCCTTGGCAACGGAAACACCGTCCTTGGTAATGCGGGGAGCACCAAAGCTCTTGTCCAGCACCACGTTACGGCCTTTGGGGCCCAGCGTTACTTTTACAGCGTCAGCCAGAATATCCACACCGCGCAGCATGCGCTGGCGTGCGTCTGCACCAAACTTTACGTCTTTGGCAGCCATTGAATTTCTCCTGTGAAGATCGTTCTGAAATTAAAATGCGGATCAGCGCAAAATTAGGCGGTTACCACGCCCATGATGTCGCTTTCCTTCATGATCAGCAGCTCTTCGCCGTCGATCTTCACTTCCGTGCCGGACCATTTGCCGAACAGGACGCGGTCACCAGCCTTAACATCAAGCGCCACAATCTGGCCCTGTTCATTCCGGGCACCCGGACCAACAGCAATCACTTCGCCTTCCATAGGCTTTTCCTGAGCTGTGTCAGGAATAATGATCCCGCCAGCGGTCTTCTGTTCGCCTTCGAGGCGACGGACAACTACCCGGTCGTGTAAGGGACGAAACTTCGTCATTATGGATCGCTCCACATTCATTTTTGGGATGGTGCCCTTAACAGAAAGCAGCCCCATCCGCTTTGTCGCGCGTAACATAACGCCGCGTTACGTTAGCACTCCCACCCCGGGAGTGCCAGAAAAGGAGATAGGTCTGCCCAAAGGCAGAGTCAAGGAATGTGGATAAAGTTTCTTTTTGCTGTAACCTGAGAGCACATAGGAGGTGCTCATATGGGTCATATCACAACACTTCAGGCTGCGGACGGACATGAGTTTTCCGCATGGGAAACCGAAGGTAGCCATCATCCTTACACACTTGTGGTGCTTCAGGAAATTTTTGGTGTGAACCACCATATCCGGCAGGTATGCGAAAACTTTGCCAAGGCAGGATTCCACGTGATTGCGCCGGCCTTGTTTGACCGCGTACAGCGTGGGGCGGAACTGGATTATTCCGCAGAAGGCGTGAAAGAGGGCCTGGCATTGCGGGCGCAGATCCCGCTTGCCAAAACATTACTGGATATTCAGGCTGCCGCCTCAGTGCTCAAGCCTCGTAAAGTCGGCATTATCGGTTATTGCTGGGGTGGTACACTGGCTTGGGAAGCTGCATGCAGAACAGATGATTTTGCGGCTGCTGTTGGCTGGTATGGGGGCGGTATTGCCGCCAGCCGGAACGAGACTCCGCGCTGCCCGGTACAGCTCCATTTTGGTGAACAGGATGCAAGTATCCCGCATACCGATATTGCAGCTATTCGGCAGGCGCATCCGGAAGTTGAACTTTACGTGTACGACGATGCAGGGCACGGATTTGGTTGTTCGGAAAGAAGCTCTTTTAATGCCAAAGCTTATCAGGAAGCGCAGGAACGCAGCATTGATTTCCTGAAAAGCAACATGAATCCGTAGGCCTATTTCCCTGTCCTAGCTGTGGTCGGTTAGCGAATTATGATTGACAATTGCGGCTGGTCATGGGGGGATGGGGTATATCCTGAACCGCACACGGTGTGCAGCAGGACAAAACGTTGAGAAGAACAAGGACTATCCCGCTCATGCCGACCGGTACAGTAAAATGGTTTAACGCCACCAAGGGTTATGGCTTTATTGCCCCAGATGATGGCGGTAAAGATGTGTTCGTGCATATTACCGCAGTACAGGCAGCGGGTTTGCGTGGCCTGAATGACGGACAGAAAGTTTCTTTCGATCTGGTTGAAGAACGCGGCAAGCAGGCTGCAACCAATCTGAAAGTAGATTGATTTTTCAGGCAGGGCCGATCAGTTTTGATCGGCCCTTTCTGTATCTGCCAAAAAGGCAGCAAGTTCTCGTGCTGTATCAGCTAACCCAAGGCGGCGAACTTCCACCCCTTCGGGAAAAGCACTGAGCAAGCGGGTAGGGGTGCGTCTGTCTAACAAGACAAAGACCCCGCGATCAGACTGACGGCGAATAAGCCGACCAAAGGCCTGGCGTAACCGCAGGCGTGCAATCCGTTCATCAAAAGATTTCGGGTCACCTCCAGAAAGGTGAATCCGGCGTTCACGATGCAGAATATCTGGCCGGGGCCACGGCACACGCTCAAAGGCCACCAGCCGTAGCGCATTTCCGGGCACATCCACGCCATCGCGCATGGCATCCGTGCCTAGCAGGCAGGCGTGTTCTTCTGTCCGAAAAATATCGACCAGCGTATTGTTGTCCATCGCATCTACATGCTGGGCGTAAAGCGGTAGACCGTTTTCTTCCAATGTAGGCGCAATACGATCGTACACACCGCGCAAGCGGGAAATGGCCGTAAATAGCCCCAAGCCCCCACCGCCAGAGGCTAAGAAAAGCGTGCGGAATGCGGCTGCCAGATCAACAATGCTGCTGTTGTCTATGTCCGTTACAATATAGGCGCGCGTCTGGCGGGCATAATCAAACGGGCTGGCCAGACTGGCACGCAGAGGAGGTGAGGGAAAGTGATTAGCCCCGGTGCGTGCCTCGGCGGCTTCCCATGCCTGTTCTGCGTTATCGCTATCTGGTTCGTTCGTTTGCTGGTCACGCAAGGTGGCTGATGTAATCAACATACCCTGTGCAGGTATGGCCATGATGCCAGCAAACGGAATGGTGGGGTCTAACCAATGGCGATAAAGGCCCACATCCTGCTCCCCCATGCGCTGTTTTTCGCGCCGCTCAACCCGGATAAAGTGCACGTGGGAAGGTGTGGTATCGGGCTCAGGGGGTGTGTCCAGAGCGCTCAGCATGGCAATCCACGCATCTAGCCGAGAGATAGCTCTGCGGCGTAAGGCGCGCGTCATGGCCTCTATGCGCCCGCGAGTTGTGGAATCCAGCGTTTCGGCATCTTCTTCCAGGCGTGCGTGCAGGCGCTCCACTAAGGTGCGCAAAGGTTCAACAAGACGTGTTAAGGCGCGGGCCAAAAGATGCCCAGTTTCTGCCAAGTCTGGCATCAAAGGGTGCAGATCACATTCAAGGGCAGCATAAACGTGCTGTTTTCCGCCTTCCTGTGTTCTGGCAAAAGCCTGCTGCCGCAGGAGCCGTAGAAAAACTTCTGTAGGATTTTCCAAAACCGGCTGAGGGGCTTCTGGTTCAAGTGGAAACAGCCCGATATCTTCTGGGGGTTCTGGCGGCGGTAGTTCATCCGCCTGCTCTTGCCCTAATCGTGAAGACCAGCCGGGGGCGGGAAGGGCCGTTGCTGCCATAAGCGCCGCTTCCAAGGGTGTTTCCAGTTTAGGATGGCCAATAACCAGATCATCCAAACGGCGCTTTAAGCCGCGCGCGCGGGAACGCCTGCCTTCTGCCCCCAGCAGCCAACGCCGTAGCTCGGCGGCCTCCAGCCCTGAAAGTTCAGCAGAAAAGGCGCTATCTGCGGCATCGGCCAGATGATGGCCTTCATCAAATACATAGCGGGATGGGGCAGAGGGATCATCCGTTTCATCTGCATCATCACTCATACCTGCCTGCGCGTAAGCAGCCTGCGCCATAACAAGAGCATGGTTGGCAATAACCAGATCAGCTTCACGCGCGCGGCGGATAGAATGTTCAACAAAGCAATTCTGATAATGGGCACACGCGCCGTGAATACACTCGCCGCGCCTGTCTGCCACGCCTATCAGATTCCCTTGGCCGAACAGATCACCAAACCAGCCGGGCAGGTCTCCGCCAAACAGATCTCCATCTGCGGTGGCCAAGCCCCAGCGGGCCAGCATGATAAGGGCGATGGTAATACCAGCCGGGCGAGAGGCCGCAGTGTTAACGGCTTCTTCCATGTTCAGCAGGCACAAATAATTTTCCCGCCCCTTGCGCAGCACAACGCGTTGCCGGTGTGTGGCCTGATCTGGGTAGAGCCTACGGGTTTCCTGCTCAATTTGCCGTTGTAGGTGGCGTGTATAGGTGCTGACCCAAACAGCCCCCTTGTTCCGTTCTGCCCAAAGGCTGGCGGGAGCAATGTAGCCTAAGGTTTTGCCAGTTCCTGTGCCAGCCTCTGCCAGCACAATGGCGGGGTCTCCACGCACATTGCGTGGCTCAAACGCTCCTGTAGCAACTGATGCGAAGTCGGCTTGTCCGGCGCGGATTTCGGCATCCTCGCCCAGCATTTTGGTAAGCTGCTCGCGTGCCTCTACGGGGGAAATGGGGTGAGATGCTGGGGGAGGGGGAAGAGGTGTCTCCTCCCATTTTGGCAAAAAACGCCAGATACGCAGAGCATCCCCTGGCTGAAGCATTGTCTCGGGTAATCTGCCTTGTGGGGTGAGTTTGTCATGCAGCCCCAAGGTTTCGGCAACTGTACCGCTCCAAATCCATCCAGCTTGGCCCAACCTTACAGTGAGAGCAGCAAGATGTTCTGCTGTTGCGCCGTTGTTCTGGCGTGCCAGATTGGTAAGGAGAAGAGAAAGAAGGCGAGGCAGAAGATCAGCCTCTGCCGCGCCTATGTCTTCATCCTGCATCCCCAAGGCCAGTGCCAAACCGCGTGGGGTAGGGGCTACAGGTGTGGCAGGGTGCACAAAGGCAAACAGTTCTAGCAGATCCAGCCATGGCGCAGGTTGCCCCGGAGGCGGCAGATCTAACCGCCGCGCCAATGCTGGCGCATGAATAACAAGCGGGCTAGGCATGTTTTGCAGGTTTTGCCTAACATCCTGCGCAGACAAATGGAGAACCTCTCCATCTTCCGTAAGAAGGGAATAGGCTCCCTTATATGCAGCCAGTGCTGGGGCATCGTAAGCGGAGGGGAAGGATGTCTGCATGATAAATACTAGATGATCCATTCCGGCGCGGAATGCCAGAGCTAGAAATCAAAAAGCAACATATGAAGAACAAAAAAGCCCACCTCACTTTAATGAGGCAGGCTTTTTGAAAGCTAATATGGAGCAGAAGAGTTAGTTGCCGTCTTTAAGGCTATCTGCCACCACTTCCAGAAGTTTGCTGTGCAGGTTGCCGTTGCCAGCAACAATCATGACATCATCAGGCAGATCATCCAGATCAACGCCTGCGGGGTCTGTTGCCTGGCCGCCGGCTTCACGCACGATAAGGGCACCGGCAGCGCAATCCCACGGTTTGATGCCGAATTCCCAATACCCTTCGTAACGTCCGGCAGCTACCCATGCCAGATCAAGCGCTGCGGCACCAAAGCGGCGCACACCAGCAACACGCGGCATAAGGGCACCCAGCACGCGTGCAAACGGCAGGCGCATACGTGCAGGCACCTTGGCGAACGGAATGCCTGTGGCAAACAGGGATTCCTGCATGTCACGCCGTGCGGATACACGGATACGCCGTTCGTTCAGATAAGCGCCGGTGCCTTTTTCTGCCCAGAACATTTCACCTGCTGCCGGGTTATAAACCAGCCCTGCGGCCAGTTCGATACGCCCATCTGGCAGGCGGCGCTGCAAGCCAATGGAAATAGCCCAATGCGGAATGCCGTGCAGGAAGTTGGTGGTGCCATCCAGCGGGTCTACCACCCAACGCCATGTCCAGTTATCGCTGCCGGATTTGCCGGATTCTTCCATGAAGAAGGCATAGCCGGGGCGGGCGCGTTCCAGCTCTTCCCGCAGGGTCTGTTCTGCGCGTAGATCAGCTTGGGAAACAAAGTCTCCCGGCCCTTTGATGCTGACTTGAAGCTGCTCGACTTCGTTAAAATCGCGCAGGAGACGCTTGGCCGCCTTCTGGGCTGCTGTTTGCATCACCATCATGACGGGGGAGAGACGCATGGCCACTGTAGTTTTGTCCTGCTCTGGAGAGAAAAACGGAAGGGATCAGTCTTTGGCGCGTTCGACGTAGGAACCGTCTTCCGTCCGAACCACAATACGTTCACCCGATTCAATAAAGGGCGGCACCATGGTTTTGACACCATTGGAGAGTTTTGCGGGCTTGTAGGAGGAAGAGGCTGTCTGGCCTTTTACAACCGGGTCAGCTTCCACAACTTCCAGCGTAACCTGCGGCGGCAGATCAATACCAACCGGATCACCTTCAACCAGATGCAGGTTGATGGTCATGTTATCCTGAATGAACGGAGCCTGATCACCCAGCAGATCCACAGGAACTGTCAACTGGTCATAGGTTTCCGGGTCCATCAGAACCAGCAGTTCGCCATCGGTGTAGGAATACAGGTATTCCTTGTCTTCCGTCATCAGGCGTTCAACGCTATCAGCGGTCCGCCAGCGTTCGTTGGTTTTGTTGCCGGTTTTCAGGTCGCGCATTTCAACCTGAATGAATGCTCCGCCCTTGCCGGGGGTGATGATCTGCTGTTTCAGCACCGTCCAGCGGCGGCCATCATGCTCAATCACCTGACCGGCGCGGATCAGGTTTGCCTGCTGTTTCATAATTCGTCCCTGAAAGGAATGTCCATTAAGGATGGGGCTTGTACAAGCCTGACGCCCGAAGAGCAAGTTTACTGCGTTTGATATATCGTGTTTTCTCCCGCTGGACAGGGTGGCCATATCCTGTTTATAAGGCGGCAGGTCCTCAGATGGATGAATTGAGGATGGGTGTCCGAGTGGTTTAAGGAACTGGTCTTGAAAACCAGCGTGCGGGGAACCGTACCGTGGGTTCGAATCCCACCCCATCCGCCAGCACTTTAATTTTATCCCACAAAAACAAGGCACTTTATCCAATGTGTGCCAATCCGTGTTTTGTGTGTGCCAATCTGTTTTTTTTGCTGGCTCCTATTTGCGAAGCCGAGCTAGAAAAAGTGCATAATTTTTGTGAAATACAGCTCAGCTTAAGCAAAGAAGAGCACAGGGAACCTGCAATTTAGATTATACGAGCCATACAGGTTTTGCGGGTATTTGTTTTTAATTGGTTTCTGCGGCTTTTTTCTCGGTAGCCAAGCATCCATGCCGCAGGCAGTGGCGGTGCAAAAATTCAGTCTTGTTGCCCCATGAATTTTCACGCTGCCAAGGTGACCATTTGTGGCCAAGAAGGCGGCATATCAGGCGGGATCTAAACCATCTCATCTTATGTGCTTTCTTTACCTTACGTGTTTGCCAATGGCTTTTGGAAAGCGTGCAGAGGTAAAGGCGTTTAAGGTAAAAATTTATAATTTTCTAGGGCAGTTTCCAATAGCATATACTGTTTATGCAGGTGGAAATTGCCCCGTCTTTGCTTCAGTAAGGGCGCGCTGCATGAGTTTCTTCTCATTCTTTTTAAGGAAGATGGCGCTCCCGATAATAAAGATAAACCCTATAACGCCAACACATGTTCCGACTGTTCCAGACAATTTGGTAATCTGATTGCCCAGTATGTATGTGCCAATAGCATAGCCGCCAGCCCAGCAAGTGCCGCCAAGGGCGTTAAACAGCATAAAGCGTGGCCAGCGCAACTGGCATGCACCCGCCAGCAATGCCACAAACACACGCGCAACAGAGATAAAGCGGCCAAAGAAAACAATGGCATCGCCATGGTGGTGAAACAGATATTCCCCCACCAGGAGGCGATCAGCCGTTAGGCCAATTTTGGCGCCGTGTTTTTGTAAAAGCGGCAGCCCAACATGGCGCCCGATCAGATAGCCCAGATTATCCCCGATAATGGCACCCAGAACTGCGGCTGCAGTAATGCCTTCAATACCCAGATGGTGGGTTTTAAGGCTGTAAAGCGCAGCCGTGATAATGCAGGTTTCCGCCGGTAAGGGCAGGCCCATGCTTTCCATCATAACAATGATGGTGACAATTCCATATCCATAATGCTGCAGCAGATAGTCGAGATGCTCAAGCAGGGGGAATAATCCTTAGAGTGTGTGATGAAAGTAAAAAAGCTGGCAAACCATGATGGAATCCAAAAAAGCGGGCTAGTGGCTTTCGTGCATGGCAAGATTGCACCTTCAGCTATTATGGCTTTTCTGGTAAAGATTTTTAGGTGAACCTAACTCTCTGTAATTTCATGTCTTTTCTGGTTGTTTGATACAAATTCATTACAAGAGTAAGGGGCTGGTGTATAGACTGCCCTGAATTGGAGAAGATGCGCCCTAAAAGTGCGGCGCTTATGAGCTAAGGAACGAACCTATGCATCAGACAGCCCATGCCGAGCCCGCAGCGGCAGCACACGCGCAGATGCCCATTGCAGATGTAGATGTCTGCATTATTGGAGCTGGGCCTGTTGGGGGAACCTTGGCGTGCCATTTGGCGCAGGCAGGTATCAAGGTAGCTGTGGTGGATAAGGCAGATCTGCCCCCCATGGAGGATCCAGACTTTGATGGCCGGGCTTATGCCATTGCTGCTGGGCCAAAAGCGTATCTGGAAGAAGCCGGTGTGTGGGAGGCTCTGCCGCTGCCGTCCTGCCCGATTGAGGATATTCTGGTCACAGATGGTCGGCCGGGTGAGCCTGCATCTCCATTGTTTTTGGAGTTCACGCGTGAAGATGCCAATCAGCCATTTGGGTGGATGATTGAGGCACGTTCTTTGCGCGTGGCGTTAAACGCCAGCCTGCATACTACGCCAGAAATTACGCTGCTGGCCCCGGCTGAAGCCACGATTGTGCGCCGTAAGGAAGGGGCAACAGTAACCCTGCATGATGGGCGCAGCTTTCAGGCAAAGCTGATTGTTGCTGCTGATGGACGCAAAAGCCGTTTGCGGTCTCAGGCCGGTATTCCGCTTACACGCTTGTCTTATGGTCAGACAGCTATTGTTTGCGCCATTGCGCACGAATTTCCGCATGATAACAGCGCGCTTGAGCATTTCTTGCCCGCAGGGCCGTTTGCGCAGTTACCTTTGCCGGGCAATGAAGAACATCCTTACATGTCCGCCATTGTATGGAGCGATCACGATGGCTTGGCAGAGCGTTTTGCTGCCTTGCCGGATGATGTGTTTGCTATGCAGCTTCAGCGCCGGATGGGTAATAATCGCTTGGGGCAGGTGAAGCCTGTGGGGCGGCGCTGGACGTATCCTTTGTCTGCCCAATATGCCCAGCGTTATACAGATACCCGCATGGTTCTGGTTGGAGATGCCGCACATGGTATCCACCCCATAGCCGGGCAGGGGCTTAACTTGGGCTTTCGTGATATTATTGCGCTCAGCAAGATTTTGATTGCGGCACATCAACGCGATAAGGATTTGGGAGCGCCTGAGTTGCTGGCGCGTTATCAGGCGGAATGCCGTCCGGCCAATATGCTTATGCTTGCCGCAACCGATGTGCTGGATAGGCTGTTCAGTAACAATAACCCAGTTTTAAGGTTTGCGCGTGATGTGGGTATTGCGGGCGTGAACCGCTTGCCCGCTTTGCGTAAAGCTTTTGTAAAGCACGCTATGGGATTGTGAAAATGGATGCAGCAACGCATGACGGTGCTCAGGCTGCCGTCAAAGCCAGCCATTTTGATGAAGATAGTTCAATCTGCGCGCCTCAGTTAAACGTTCTGTGGCAGCAGATGACGCAGCAGGCCTGTGTTTGCCATGATCCGTTGGTGAAAGGCTTGTTGGCAACAGGTGTGCGCAGTCATTCAGATTTTTCATCCGCGCTGGCGGCGTTGATCGGGCGCAAGCTGGGGGATCGGTCTGTAGCGTCCGATGCTTTGGCGGAGCTTGTTAAAGAAGGGTTTGATGCAGAGCCGGATATTGTATGCGCTGCTGCTGCCGATCTGCTGGCGATTCGAGAAAGAGACCCGGCTTGCCCAGATTTTGTAACGCCATTTCTGTTCTTTAAAGGCTATCAGGCTGTTCAGACGTACCGGGTAGCCCATTGGCTATGGGCGGAGGGACGGCGCCATCTGGCCTTGCATCTGCAAAGCCGTGCATCAGAACTGTTTGCTGTGGATATTCACCCATCAGCGCGCCTTGGTCGGCGTATTTTGTTTGACCACGGTACAGGCATAGTTGTGGGGGAAACCTGCATTATCGAGGATGATGTTTCCATTTTGCAGAACGTCACCTTGGGCGGGACAGGCAAACATTCAGGAGACAGGCACCCTAAGGTGCGGCGTGGCGTGCTTATTGGTGCGGGCGCCAAGGTTTTGGGGAATATCGAAATTGGTGAGGGCGCTAAAATTGGCGCTGGTTCCATTGTGTTGGAGCCTGTGCCGCCCTTTACAACGGTTGTAGGTAATCCAGCCCGTAAGGTGGGTGTGCGCCATACCGGGCGTATGCCTGCCCTGAATATGGATCAGACTCTTCCACCGATTGACTATATTATCTAAAAAGCAAAAAAGAATTACTGAAGGAAAGTTACGTTTCCTTCAGTAATGTATTTCTTAAAGTAACATAGCGCGTGAAAACTGGCTTATAGGGCGCTTTCGCCAGATTCTTTTGTGCGGATACGCACAGCGCGTGAAATATCACTTACAAAAATCTTGCCATCACCAATTTTGCCAGTGTGCGCTGCTGTAGCAATGGCTTCTACAACCAAGTCTTCCATGTCATCTTTGATAACAATTTCAACCTTGATCTTGGGCAGAAAACTGATGCGATATTCTGCTCCACGGTAGATCTCGGTCTGGCCACGTTGCCGGCCAAAGCCTTTTACTTCAGAAACTGTTAACCCCTGAATACCTAAAGGAGCCAGAGCTTCGCGCACGTCATCAAGTTTAAAAGGCTTGATAATCGCAGTAACCAGTTTCATGCGCTTTTTACTCCAATATAAATGTCCGTCTATTCCGTTTCGATAGTGACATATTAAACCGACTTGCGCTAGGCGAATATTCGATGAGCGAAAATGTGAATGCTCAGCTTTACGGGTAAGGGCTCTCTTTTAATTTTGAGGGCTGCAAAACAGATCAAAATAAGACGCCAAAACCAATATTCACCTTTTCACATTGCGTATGTTGTCTGCACAGGGCATTGATGCCGCAGTTGAGTTCATCTGATGTTTGTACATAAAGCAGGTGATGACCTTATGGCAGGATGGGAGAGTTGCTCGTGCGTATAGCCATGATTGGTGGCGGATATGTTGGACTGGTTTCCGGTGCATGTTTTGCTGAATTTGGGCTGCATGTGGCCGTGGTGGAAACAAATCCAGACCGCCTTTCAGCTTTGCGCGAGGGTCGTATCCCCATTTATGAACCGGGCTTGGATGTGTTGGTTGAAAACAATGCACGCGCCGGACGCCTGACTTTTGGAGATGATATTGCGCAGGCAGTAGCCGGGGCAGAAGCTGTTTTTATTGCCGTAGGCACTCCGCCACGCAATGGAGATGGTGCGGCAGACCTACAATATGTTCATGCTGCAGCCCGTCAGATTGCGCAGGCTCTTACTGGCTATGCTGTTATTGTTACCAAATCTACCGTGCCAGTAGGCAGCAGTCGCAGAATAGCAGAGATTATTCGTACCACGCGGTCGGATCTGGATTTTGATGTAGCGTCTAATCCTGAGTTCCTGCGTGAGGGCAGCGCAATTGATGATTGTATGCGCCCTGATCGGGTTATTATTGGGTTGGATCAAAAACAGCCAGAACGTGCACGCCGGGCAGAAGCCGTTATGCAGCGGGTTTATGAACCGTTGAAGAAGATTGACGCCCCGTTGGTCTTTACCGGTCTGGAAACAGCAGAACTAACCAAATATGCTTCCAACTCCTTTTTGGCCATGAAGATTTCCTTCATTAATGAAATGGCCGATCTGTGTGAAAAATTAGGGGCCAACGTGCAGGAGCTGGCTTACGGCATGGGGCTGGATGACCGCATTGGCAGCCGCTTTTTGAACCCTGGTCCCGGTTATGGTGGTTCCTGTTTCCCCAAAGATACGCTTGCACTTTCCCGTATTGCGCAAGAAGCTCAAAGTGGATGCCGTTTGGTGGAAACCACGGTACAGGTGAACGAAGCCCGTAAAGCAGCCATGGCTGGGCGTATTATTGCGGCATGTGGTGGCTCGGTAAATAATAAGACCGTGGCAGTGCTGGGCCTCACCTTTAAGCCAGAAACAGATGATATGCGGGAATCCGCCTCTATCCCCATTTTACATCGTTTGGCCGAAGCCGGGGCACGTTTGCAGGCTTATGATCCGGTTGGCATGGCTGCAGCCAAACCACTTTTGCCGCCAGAAACGACATATTGTGAAAGCGCGCTAGATGCCGCGCAGGATGCTGATGTTTTGGTGGTTTTGACGGAGTGGGAGCAATTCCGTTCCATTTCACCAGATGCCTTGGCTCAGCGTATGAAAAACAAGATTATTGTAGATTTGCGCAATATTTTTGATCCCGCAGTTATGCGCGATTCTGGTTTTTCATATCTGTCTGTCGGGCGTCCATAACTTTACTTAAAGTCGGATTACGCTTGGAAAGCCGTGGCCTAGTGGAGGTCACGGCTTTTTTTATTGAATCTCTTTTGATTGCGCTTGCATTTTTAAAAGGAACAAATATAGAACATTTAAGAGATGAGGAGGTTTTCATGTCTTTGTCTGAACGTATTGTTTTTCAGCCATTTGTATGGCGTGGCACTAGGTTGGAGGGTGGGGCTGCCATTCTCTGCCGTAACCCGGAAGATGCGCATCGCCGGATAGAAAAAGTGCGGGCGGGTATTCTTTCTGTGGCGGGTGCGCTGGTGGTGCGTATGCAGGTAGATGAAGAAGCTGGTGATTATGGAGAACCAGAATTTCTGGAACGCATTGGCTGTGTTCCAGAAATGGATGAATAAAATATCGTGCTGAATAAATGCCCTATTCCTGTAAACGGCAGAATATGCAGGAATAGGGCATTATAAAAAGTGTGGTGGATTGCAGTGTAAAGCGTTGAGATATTACGGTGAGCCGCCAGCGCCTGTTCCCATATAAGGCCCGCTTGCCTTGGAAGGTGTAGGGCGATAGCCATCATTTTCATCTAAGGCTGGCCCACCATGTGGGTTTTCGTCTTCATCCTCAATGATAGGCGGAGGAGCCTTCTGGTGCGCCTTGTCATGGAACAGGGGAGCGCTGTCTGATGCCGGCTGCTCATGGCATGCAGTCAGTGCAAGCAGAAGGCCGGCAAGAACAGTAGCGGATTTCAGTTTCATATCACGGATCCACAAAAATGCGTGCCAAATGGCAAGCGCTTAACGTGTGCCAAAAAGGCGATCCCCAGCATCACCTAGGCCGGGAACGATATAGCTGTGTTCATCCAGGCCGCGATCAATAGAGCATGTCATGATCTGCACATCAGGATGCGCTTTTTGCAGGCATGCAATGCCTTCTGGGGTGGAAAGTAGGCAGGTAAACAGCAGCTTGCGCGCGCCTTTTTCTTTCAGCCGTGTAATGGCTGCTGCCGCGCTGTGCCCGGTGGCCAGCATGGGATCAACAACAATGCAGCGGCGAGAAGAAACCTGAGAAGGAAGCTTAAGGTAATATTCTACGGCTTCCAGTGTTTCAGGGTCGCGGTACAAACCAATATGGCCAACTGGTGCAAAGGGAACCAGATCCAGCATGCCATCTAAAAGCCCATTGCCAGCCCGCAGGATGGAAATAAAGCAAACATCTGGGCCAGCCAGTTGTTCACCTTGCATGGGTTCCAGAGGCGTCTGAATTTCTATTGGCTCTAATGGCAGCTCGCGAGTGGCTTCGTAGCACATCAGCAGGCTAAGTTCGCGCACCAAGCGACGAAAACCAGCCGTGGAGGTTTCTGCGCGCCGCAAATGGGTCAATTTGTGCTTGATAAGCGGATGATCCAGCACAAGGGGAGGGAGGGGAGTAACAGCATGACTTGTCATGCAACCCTCTATAATCATGGAAAAGCGGGTCTGCCACGTTTTCTTGCAGATGCAGAATATGTTTTATCCAGATCGTGCGGATAGAGAAAAAGGATGGCCATCATGAAGCGTATCTGGATGGATGTGGAAGATCTGTTTGCCTTTGCACAAGCCGGCGCTCGGCTAACAGGCATTCAACGCGTTGTGCTGGAAATTTGCGTGGCTTTTATGGGTGATCCGCATATGTCTGCCCACATTGGTTTTGTGCGGCACAACATGCAGGGCACAGGCTTTGTGGTGGTATCGTGGGCGCAGGTGCAGGCTGTGTGGCAGGCCCTGAGCGGGCAGGGTACAGAGCAGCCGGAAAGTATGCAGATACGCAGCCTTTCAGCCTCACACAGTACAAATCAAAGTTTGCTGCAAAAATGCGGGCAGCATGTGCCTGTTTCTGTGCGTGTTCCGGCCGGTAAGCTTATCCGCAACACCCAAAGTGCGGTGCAGGCCGGAGGCGCACTTGCGTGTGGCCTGTGGGAGCTTGTTTCTCACAATTTGCGTAAAAAAGACGATTTAAGCGCACAGGAGCGGATTTTTTCTCCTCAAAAAGGAGATATCCTGCTTTCTCTGGGGGCATCATGGTCTCATGCTATGTACCAGAAGCTGTTGCGGCAGTGTCGTCAGCAATATGGCATGCGTATTGGGGTTTTGGTGCATGATCTGGTGCCGCTTTTGTGGCCAGAATGGTGCCAGCCGGGTTTGCCTGCAGTATTTCGGCGTTGGTATGAGCATGTTGTGCCGGAATGTGATGTTATTTTTGCTAATTCCGAATCTACCCAAAAAGATGTGCTGGCTTATGCGCAACAAAGCGGCAAGCTACTTTCTGTGCCCGTTATTGTTGTGCCTATGGGGTGTGGGTTTTCTAAAGCAGATTCAGCCAATGCATCTACTTCTGTTCAAGAGCAGATAAAACAGCTCGGGCCTTATGTTTTGTGTGCAGGCACACTGGAAGTGCGTAAAAACCATGCACTTTTAATCAGAGTTTGGCGGCGGTTATTGCTTGAGCGGCCCGCCAATACTGTACCGAAGCTGGTGATTGCCGGCGGGCAGGGGTGGCTGGTGGATGACCTGTTGCAGCAGCTTGAAAATAGCGCGTGGCTGAATGGCCATGTTGTGTGGATAGATCGGCCGTCTGATAGCTGTATGACACAGCTTTATAAGCAGGCACAGTTTACAATTTTCCCTTCATTTTATGAAGGTTGGGGCCTGCCGGTAACAGAAAGCCTGTATTGGAGAAAACCCAGCCTGACGTCATCAGCGTCTTCCCTGCCAGAAGCAGGTATGGGGCTGACAGAAATGTTTGACCCTGATAACGCATCGCAGGCATTGGAGCTTGTACGTAACGTTCTGGATCAGCCACAGCGTCTGGCAGCCATGGAGCAGCAGATAAAGGCACATTTTCAGCCTATCAGCTGGAGCCGGGCGGCTGAGACTTTGTGGCAGGCAGTCATGTAATGGCCCGACGGCACGACAGAAGCATTGTTGCGGAATGGATGGAAAAGGGAACGCTTGAATGGCTGTGAATTATGCCACGGTAACATGGGATCAGTTGCACCGTGATGCGCGTGCATTGGCAGAGGCGCTGATGCCTAAAATGCCCATTAAAGGCATTGTGGCGGTAACACGCGGAGGTTTGATTCCCGCAGCCATTGCGGCGCGTGAACTGGGATGCCGTCTGATAGAAACCATTTCTGTTGTGACGTATGATGAAGAAAATATGGGCAAACCCCAGATTATCAAAGAGCCCGTTGCAGCAGGGGATGGTGAGGGCTTCCTGATTATTGATGATCTGGTTGATTCTGGCGTAACCGCCCGTGTGGTGCGTGAAAAACTGCCCAAAGCCTTTTTTGCCTGCCTGTATGCCAAACCAGCGGGCAAGGAACTGACAGACCTGTTTATTACAGAAGTGCCGCAGGATACCTGGGTTTTGTTCCCGTGGGATACGGCACCGTTGTTTGTGCCGCCGCTGGCAAAAAGCAAAAAAAGCACGGTTGACTGATTTTTTACAATCAGAGGGTTGCCATACTCCGAATAGACGCTTAAACAAGCGCTCAGTTCGGGGCGTGGCGCAGCCTGGTAGCGCGCGTGTTTTGGGTACACGAGGCCCCCGGTTCGAGTCCGGGCGCCCCGACCATAAATAAAGCGGGAGGCAACATCATGCCGGCGCGTATTTATAGACAGTCAAAGCCTGCTGGTCAGTCCGGTTTAGCCGGAACCAGAGAGTGGGTTTTTGAATACGGTCAATCTGCTCCACGTAAGCAGAGCGCTCTTATGGGGTGGACCGGTAGTGCTGATCCACAATCTCAAATATATCTGTATTTTGATAGTCGTGAAGCCGCAGAGGCTTACGCACAGCGCGAACATATTGCATATGTGGTGGAAGAAACTGCACCGCGCATGCGTCGCCCTAAAGTGTATGCAGATAACTTCCGTTATGATCGCATCCAGAACTGGACGCATTGATTTTCTCGCTTTTCTCTATTATGCGTAGGGCGTAAAGCGCCCTTAGCTCAGTTGGATAGAGCAACAGCCTTCTAAGCTGTGGGTCGCTGGTTCGAATCCAGCAGGGCGCGCCAATCTTTTTAATAGTTTGGATAGATTTTAGGGAAAGGCAAAAGTCTTTCCCTCAGGCCGGTACAGCACTAAACGGTCGATGTCTTGATTTTATCCATAGTGGCTGCGATTGATTTTTCAGGAAAGCTGGAAAATCAGAAAGCTCTGTAGATTCTACCTATTAGGCATCTTGTTATGTCTGGCAGGGGCGAGAAGACAATACGCACTTTTTGTGTTCTCTAACAAACGCCGCAATAATCTAAGCACACTCTTCGCAAATATCAGGCTGATGAAAACCCAAGCCTAAAGCAGAATTATGGCCACACATCATACCTGTTCCCGGTGTTCTCACGGAATAGTATCGTTTTAAGGCCTTTTCGTTCGACTATGTAATCCCATTTTGCGGCAGCAGCCTCAATGTATTGTGCTGCGGCACCAGGGACTAGATGCAGACGAGTGTCTACTTCTGCAAAAAAATAGCATGGGTATTGTCTTGTGACGATCGTGCTCCCATCCAAGACTGTATGACGGCGATGATGTCATTGGGGTCGCTGATGAGTTCGGAAGCGGCTTCTGTGGTAATCTATGTGCCTGATATGACTTCGTCCGTAGCAGTCAGGATAGAACCCAGTTGCGTCATGCGTTTACGGATTTTGTTACAGGCGGGCCCTAATGCTGCTACGAGGTTGCCCTCAATATCGAATGTGGCGACTACAGCTACGCCATCGACATCTCTTATTAGAGTTGTCGAACAATAAAAATATCTCTTGCTCTCCCTTTAATCGGACAAACGAAAAACAAGAGACGGCTCAATTGTAAGGGGATGTCGTAGAGAGCCCTTACTGACAGGTTATATAAGTAAGTAGGGGTATCTATTTTTCAGGATATTATTAGCTGGAAGGAGCTAACTTGCCTGTCTCTTTAGTATTCTATATTTAGGATATTTATATGGTATTTCTGTCTGAATTTAATGCATTCAGACAGAAATACTACAATCAATATCGGTTGGTGGTTACAAACAATATTAAAATTTCATAAATAACCACTGATAAAAGTTGTTGGAATAGAGCTTACACTTTTGCAATGCAGTCTGCGATTACATCAGAGAACTTTTTATATATAGACCTTTTATAATGTGCTCCTCCTAGCTCATCAGTAAGATCTGCGTCTGTTTTTACGTAATCATTAATGTCAATATAATCATATTCATAAGCCTCAGCTAGCGGCTTGACGATAGAATTGATACTACTCCACAATTTAACAAGCTCAGGAAGGTTGCCGATTTTTTCATTCAGGCCAAGAATAATAACTTTTTTCTGAGCATGCTTTAATCTTGTAAAAATGTGTATCACATCGTTTTGAAATTGCTCTTTAACAATATCGCTATTTCTAAAACCGCCGATGAATTCGTAATTTTCTTTGAAATAAGTCCACTTTTCTTCAGTTGTATCTGTTAAAAAGTCTTTTACATCATCATAAGCAAGAGAAGTGTAATCAGCATCACATGCGTCTGTTCCAGGAAACATATGCATGCAACGTAGGCTCAAAATCAGGCCTGTTTCTTTATGTCTGTATGAACTCATAAAGCCTTCTTGGCTGAAGGAGATAACATACACATCTGATTTTTCTTGTATAATATCGCTATTATAACGATTGAAATCCGGCCCAAGAGTTTTCTCTAGGATTGTGCGGATATCCAAATCACTTTCTTGATCTTTATAAAGACCTAAACTGCGGGCATTTGTATGTACTTCCCACGGGTGCACAGAATAATTAAATTCTTCAATCGTCTCAAATTTTGTCTTGAGGAAGAAAGAAGTCATTGCAAGATCACAAGCACCACGCAGGCAAACCTGCAAAGAGTTTAGTGATGAATCGTCTTTATGAGAATCTTGGGCGTTTGCATCATCGCATAAGGTAATCCAATCTACTTTTGAAGGATTATTTAAATCAGATGCTGTAGGTGGCTTTATGTCTATGTGTTTGCGGCCAAGTTTATTCCAGACGTATTGTTCAACGCCCATATTCATAATGCGGCATGAAAATAGGAAATGCTGCATATATCCAGGCTTTGCGAAATAAAAACCGCAAATACCATAATCACCATAACTATCGGAGACTTTTATGTATCCAAAATCTGAAAAGAATTCTTCAGAAACTTCTTTTTCAAAAAGTTTACGCGCTTCTTCAACGTCTTCAGGCCATCTGTTTTTGGTAAAGTTTAATTGGTTTGTGCGGTTTACCAATTCATGAATACGAGAGAATTCTTTTTCTACATCTGTATGAAAACTGATTCTTATATTGCTACTTCTTAAAAATTCTTCATTATCGCCGCCAATTTTTTCTTTATCGCTTTGTTTAGATTCAAGTATACGATAAGCTTTCAGTCGTTTGTGCTTTAGATCTGGCTTGCCGCGGAAAATTGGATTTTCCTGCCAATTTTTAATAATGTCTGGTTCAGCAACTCTAATACCAGGAACGGCGGCCTTAACTTCATTGAGATTCATTAAATTATCATCAATGAACAAAAACAAAATCGTCCCATACCCCCAGACGTTCTAGCATTTCACGCGTATCTTTATATGTATTTTTTGAACATATTGCGTTTACAATACCGCGGTTATTAAGCTCTCTGATCATATGAAGGGTATCAAGTCGAAGTTTAACTTCCCCTTCAGACAATGTTCCTTCCCAGAAAGTATCATCTAAGTCCCAAATAACGAGACGGACAGTTTCTTCTTTCTCGGAATCATCTTGTTCTGTTTGTTTTTTGCTTATTTGAGTAAGGTAAAAGCATTGATCTTTGAAATCTTCATGCTTGGCAAAACTACGAAAGAAAAACTTTCCATTTTGCTTTTCAAGAACCTGAAAATTCCACATCAAAGTTTTATCACTACGGAAAATCTTCAGCCCATCGTCTGAAAGGCTCCAAGTGCTCTCGTTTGCTGAGTAAAAACCTTCTATCGTACCAGTCTCAGAAAATTGGAAATTAGTTGAGCAAACTCTTCCATCGGCATAACGCCATTCCCACACGGAATCTATTAGATCTTTTTCAGAAAAAAATCTTTTATAGATGGGATAACAAACATTGGCCTATAATCTCCAAACAGTATCTACTAAATACCTATAGACGTTACCCAAAAGGCAGGAAAGAAGGAAATAAACCCTACCATGATCCAAGGTCTAGTAGGGGGCAGGGTATGTTGGCAAAAGATCAGTTCCACAGCTTGCGGCGGCGAAATTGCGGAAGCTCATGAAGGGCCGGGCGGTCTTACCGGAATGAGTGGCAATAAGGCACATTTGCTAGAACCTAATGCACAACAGAATTTAATCTTAACAATTATATTATGATTTCTTTAAAATTTCTGGATGATGCATTTTACGCATAGCGTGAGACTTTTCATGGTGAGCAATGTGACGTGTGGTCTTTGCGGCAGCTCTCGCAATTATCGGGGCTAGGAATAAGACATGACGCATATTTCTGTGGCTTTATTTGTTAGAGGGTCTCTCTGATCATGGGTAGTAAGTATCCAAGCCATTTTTTGCTCATTGGAAATGAAGCGCGAACACGACACACTATCGTGGAGTTTTAGCCTTCTAAGCTGTGGGGCGCTGGTTCGAAACTAGAAGAGCGCGCCAATTTTTTCCTAAAATACAAGGTGCGGCAGGCGTTTGTGTGCGCTAAAGCCGGATGTGTCTTTTCTTACTTTGTTTGAAAGTGCTGCCATGCTTACGGTTTTGCATCGTCTTATCCTGCCAACAGAAGGGCTGGAGCAATGCGATGCAATGTATGCGCGTCCTGCGCTGCCAGAGCGTGTGGCGAATACATCTTCCCAAGCTTTTCGGCTACAGGCCGGGCAGACATCTACCTTTGATACATTTTACAATGCGTTTTCCGTAAAAAAATGGAAGCAGGCGGGTGGTGTAAGCCGCTTATCATTGAGCGTGCACATACGCGGGCAAGGTGAGGTCACACTTTTTCATCGTTCCACTGCTGATGTTGTTACTCCTCTTTGGAGCAAAGAAATTGAAGGCGAAATACGCTGCTCGGAGGAAATATCGGCGTGGCCTGCATTATCTGAAGGTTTGCTATATTTTAGCATAACGGCCAAGGCAGAGTGCACGGTAGAGACAGCATATTTTGCAACATATTCACCCATGGTGCAGGTGCCGCAGTTGGGCGTTGTCATTACACATTTTAATCGGCAGCAATATGTGCGTAATTCCATCCAGCGGGTGCAAAAGGCGCTCTTGCAAGATCCTGTTTATCAGGATGTGATCCATTTTATTGTTATAGATAATTCAGCTAACCTAGATCCGGCAGAGGTGCCGGGGGCCAAGGTTATCAAAAACCACAATTATGGCGGCAGCGGGGGTTTTGCGTGTGGCCTCTTATACCTGCAGGAGCAGGGCACATTTACCCACAGCCTCTTTATGGATGATGATATTTCCTGCGAGGTTGAAGCCATTCGGCGCTGTTACGCCATGTTGGCCTATAGTGTGGATAAGCACATAGGTTTGGCAGGCACTTTGTTGGATGATCACAAACCATGGAGCGTGCAGGAAAAAGGAGCCGAATTTTCTGGCGGTGTTTTCCGTCCATTGCATGAAGGTGCGGATGTTAGGCCAGTAGAAAACCTGCTCAAGCTAGAGCAGGATATTGGCAAGCCCGTTTATGGTGGCTGGTGGTTTTTTGCGTTTCGGTTGGATGCCGTATCAGCCTACCCATTTCCCTTTTTTGTAAGGGGAGATGATGCGCTCTTTGGCCTGATGAACCATTTTAATATTGTCACGGTAAATGGTATTGCCTGTTTTTCCGAGCACTTTCTCAGCAAGGAAAGTGCTTTTACCCGCTACCTGGGTATGCGTGCGTCCTTGGCTATTTATCTTATGGTGGGGCAGGGGCGGACTTTAGCTGCTTTGAAAATGATGGGGCTGGCCTTTTTATGGTGTGTGCTGTCATGCAGATATCAGAGTGCGCATGCTATTTTGCTGGCATTTCAGGACGTCAGCAAAGGGCCGGATTTTTGGCAACAAAATCTGGATTTTATGCCCATTGCCAAGCGTATCCAAAAAGAAACCCTGCAACGTAAAGAACCTGTATATTTTCAATCAATGCCTTTCCGTTATGAAGGCAAGCCAGAAACACGCATACGGAAGTATATCAGGCTTATAACCCTGAATGGGCATTTGTTGCCGCAATGGTGCTTACGAAAAACGCCCGTATATGTTGGAGAATATACACGTGGTTTGCTGGGGTTGATTTTTAGCTACCAGCATATTGTTTATCGTAAATATGAAACTCAGGATATTTTTGAGGCCCAACTTAACAGGTCCCAATTTTTCAGTCTTTTAGGGGCGTTTGTAAAAGCTAGCCTTGCTTTTATTTTACGATCTTCTGTTGTTAGGCGTTCCTACCGTAAAAAACTGCCAATGCTGACAAGTAAAGTATTCTGGCAAAATGTCTATCGTGCTCAGCCCAAGAGTGATTCAGATCATTAATTATTCTTTCATCTCTATTTCTGTGTCGCAGTATAGCTTCTGTTCAGTAAATTGTTTATCAGTGAATCATAAAACTAAAGCACGGCAAGGCTAAGTACTATACCGTGTAAAAAGACTGAGGAAAAGGCTGTAAACATATGACCTTCTGTGTTGTGGGCGCTGGATTTAGTGGTGCTGTTATTGCCCGTCATTTGGCAGAGCGTGGCCATAAAGTGGTGGTTGTGGATGAACGTTCCCATATTGGCGGGAACTGTTATACAGAGCGCGATGCTGAAACCGGTGTTATGGTGCACAAATATGGGCCTCATATTTTCCACACCGCTGATGAGCGCACATGGGCTTATGTGCAGAAGTTTGGCACGTTCAAGCCTTATGTAAACCGTGTGAAGGCCATTTCTAACGAGCACGTTTACACGCTGCCTGTTAACCTGCTGACCATTAACCAGTTCTTCGGTACAACAATGGGGCCGAAGGAAGCGCGTGCTTTTATTGAAAGCAAGGCGGATAAAAGCATTACAAACCCTCAGTCCTTTGAAGAACAGGCGCTGAGCATGATTGGCCCGGAACTATATCGGGCATTCTTTTATGGATATACGCGCAAGCAGTGGGGGTTAGAGCCTACGCAGCTTCCCGCATCTATTCTCAAGCGCCTGCCTTTGCGTTTCAATTATGATGATAACTACTTCAACCATCCGTATCAGGGCATGCCGGAAGAAGGTTATACTGCCATCGTGCAGAATATCCTGAACGTTGAAGGTATTGATGTGCGGTTGGGCTGTTCTTTTGAAAGCCTGAAAGAAGATTTTCAGCACGTCTTCTATACAGGCCCGATTGATCGGTATTTTGGTTTCCGTTTGGGCCGCTTGGGCTATAGAACGCTGGATTTTGAACGCTTTGTAGATGATGGTGATCATCAGGGTACAGCAGTTATCAACTACTGTAATGAAGAAGTGCCCTATACGCGTATTTCTGAGCACAAACACTTTGCCCCGTGGGAACAGGACAAGTTCTCTAAAACTGTTTGTTTCCGTGAATACAGCCGTCTGGCAGGTGAAAACGATATTCCTTACTATCCTATCCGCTTGGTAAACGAAAAGAAGATGCTCGAAAGCTATATCGAGCTCGCACGTGCAGAAAAAGGTGTGTCCTTTATGGGCCGTTTGGGCACGTATCGTTATCTGGATATGGATGTAACCATCAAGGAAGCTCTGGCTGCGTGCGATGTCATTGATACGGCATTACAGGCACCTGCGCTCTCGCTTCCAGCGTTTTTTGTTGACCCTACCTAAAAAACAAGAGGCCCGTTTTTACGGGCCTAAACTGCTCCATAAAGGTGAATCATGGCTTCTTTTGTCGAAAATATAAAAGATGCCTTTTCAGCATCTTTTAGGGTTAAGGGGGTTTATTTTTTATACTTACTGTCTTTTTTGTATGTATTTCCTATTTTGTTAAGTGATGTCTATTACATGGATGACTATGATAGGGTCATTTATGGATATGGTTGGTCACAGGATGGTCGTTTTTTTGCAAATGCGATTATGTGGCTTTTGAATCTGAATTTTGCATCGATTAGAGTAAAACAAGTAGATTTATTTCCTTACACAACAATAATTTCATCATTAATTCTTGTTTTTTCAGGAATATTAATATGTGATTCAATGAAAATATTAAGGAGAAATTGTTTTTCTATCGCACCTTTATTTATAATGATTTCACCTTTTATGCTTGAAAATTTAACTTATAGATATGACTCTTTGATTATGTCGGTATCTGTATTTTTGGTGGTTTTCCCTTTTATTTTTATTGAAGATAGAAAGCTTTTTTTTCTAACTTCTGTTATTTCTCTTATGTTGGCTTGGATGACATATCAGTCTACCGTAGCTGGATATGTTTCTTTATGCGCTATTTTTGCGACGAAGTTTGTACTTGAGAGAAATTTTATAAAATCAGTTTCCATATTAGCTTATGGAATGGCTGCATTTGTTGGCTCAACTCTTTTTTATGAAATTATTTTAAAGTTATTCCATGTGCAGATTTCATTTGGAAGAAGTGTAAGCATTTTTCAAGAACCTGAAGTCTTTAAGAATTTCTTATTTAATATCAAAAATGGCTTAATTTTCATTAGGCATAATATTGATTTTAGATTTTTTATGTCCGCTCTTCCATTGTTCTGCATGTTTTTGTTTTCTGCATATAAATATATTTCAGTAGAGAAAATAAAACTCGTTTCTGTTTTCTCTATATTTTTTCTGGTTTTCTCTATATTTCTTTGCGGTTTGGGTTTGAATGTTTTCATATTTTATCCACCATGGTGGCTGCGGATATTGATAGCTTTCCCATTTGTCTTTTTGCTTCTTATATTCGGAGCCCAAAAATATGTTCGTTATGAATACATTAATATAGCTGTTGCCTGTATTGCACTCTATTCTTTTAGTCTGTGCGCTACATATGCCTCAGCGTTAAAAGAGCAAAACGAATTTACAAATCAGATTTTGGCGCTAGCTAACCCTTATTTGGTTTCAAATGATCATACGAAAGTCGTTATTGACGGTGAAATTCCTTATGCTCCTCAGGTGGAGTATTCTCGGAGTATTTATAAAATCATAGGAACATTGGTTGATAAATACATACGTGATGGTTGGTATTGGGGCGAACGCAGAATTGGTATGTATGGGTTTGTTGATGAAGTTTTTATTGAGGGGGCAGAGCGTAACGATATACTGGCGGAAAAATGTTCATACAATGTATTAACCCGTAACAAGTTTTTTGTTTTGCGCGCCAGAGATAAAATGGCGATAGTCGATTTTACAAAAGCAGCCTGTAAATAGTTATTTTATAGATAGATAAAAGGAGGCTCTTTAAAGGTGGAGAGTTCTAAAAAACTTGTGGTTTTGAAGAACTCTCTGTGATTCTGTTTCTCCGGTTCTGGTTGGCGGAATAGTGATATGAAACAGCCCGATTTCTTTGATGTTGAAGATCGGGCTTGGCAAGACAAACCGGCAAAGCTGTCGCACAAGGGCGGGCACGGCCTATCGCTTAAAAGCCAATGAAAATTTCATGGAAAAGCAGGGCTTTGTCTCAAAGGTTTACAGGAAAAAGCCGCATCTCAAACTCAATCAAGGGCTTTTCGATCTCTCTAGGCTCTGAGGTCATGTTGTCCCTGAAAGAGAAGATATTAGAAGTAAATTAACATACTCTTTGTAATTTTCTTCTAAAGCTATGCGGGCCTTGGAATAAAAGAGTATTACAGATTTATTTCCTGCTGTTGCGTATTTGACAACATTGGGGGTGAGAAAACATGTTATCACTATATTTAATGTTTTTGTATTTACCTATCTCATATAGAGTAAATGCTTAAAGGTGCTTCGGTAAGCAAGATATATTGCTTGATATGGAAACCTTTGGTTGAGTGCAGAATTAAAGGAAAAAACTTTGCCAACTGGTTTTTCGCCAGCGTTCAGCGTGGTTGTGCCCTGTTATAATGAGCAGGAAGTTCTAAGGACTTTTCATCAGCGGTTATCTGCCGTTATGGAAGGTGTTGGCGCACCGTGGGAGGTTGTTTACGTCAATGATGGCTCGCGGGACCAAACGCTGGCGGGTATGTATGCTTTGGCAGAGCAGGATGGGCGGGTAAGTGTTGTTAATCTCTCCCGCAATTTTGGTAAGGAAATAGCCTTAACAGCTGGGTTGGATCATGCACGGGGTACGCGTGGCATTATTGTGATTGATGCCGATTTGCAGGACCCGCCTGAAGTTATTGCAGATCTGATTGCCGCATGGACAGATGATGTTGATACCGTTTACGCCCGCCGCAATACGCGGGAGGGGGAGAGTATTCCCAAACGGCTGACAGCATGGATGTTCTACCGTGTGATGAAGCGGCTGGGCAATAAGGTGGTTATTCCGCCAGATACGGGTGATTTTCGGCTGATGAGCCGCAGGCTGGTAGATAACCTGCTGCTGCTGCGTGAACGCCATAGGTTCATGAAAGGGCTGTTTGCCTGGGTTGGCTTTCCATCCCGCGCCGTTTTGTATGATCGCGCCCCACGTTCTGCGGGAAAGAGCAGTTTTAATTACTGGTCTTTATGGAACTTTGCGCTAGAGGGCATTACCTCGTTTTCAGTGCTGCCGCTTCAGTTAAGCACATATATGGGGCTTGGCATTTCCATACTGGCCGTGTGCTACGGTATCTGGATTGTTGGGTGCACCCTGTTGTTTGGCAATCGCGTGGCAGGTTATCCCAGCCTTATGGCTGTTATCCTGTTTTTAGGCGGTATCCAGCTTATGACGGTCGGCCTGATAGGTGAATATGTCGGTCGTATTTTTAATGAAACCAAAAAACGCCCGCTATATTTGGTGGAAGCTTATCGCCCCGCGCAGGAAAAAGAGCACACGCCTGAAGCATAAAGCTGTGCCCTGCCTATTTTGAGGCTTGACGGACAAGGCTGCCCGCCGCATTGCTTCGTGCATGCGAGTAGCCGCCATTCTTTTGGCTGCCGGTACGGGCAGTCGTTATGCCGCCACCACGGGTTCTTCCATTCCCAAGCAGTATGTGCTGCTGGCTGGACAACCCGTAATCCGTCATGCAGCGCAAGCCTTATTGCCTCATGTCACCTTTATTCAGCCGGTCGGAGATCCTGCCTCCTTGAACGAGGCGTTGGAAGGGTTGAAGATTCTGCCGCCAGTCGCGGGGGGTGAAACCCGGCAGGCCAGCGTGCGGGCAGGGTTGGAAGCACTGGACAAACTGCCAGAAGCTGAAAAGCCGGATATCGTGCTGGTGCATGATGGCGCCCGCCCATATGTAACCGCGCAGGTTATCAGCAATGTGGTTTCTGCGCTGGAGCAGCATCCCGGTGCTATTCCGGCGGTGCCGGTGGCGGATACCCTCAAGCGGGAAAAAGATGGTGTGATTGATGGCACCGTGCCGCGGGATCATCTTTATCGCGCCCAAACGCCACAGGGCTTTCGCTTTGGCCTGTTTTTAGATCTCCACCGGGGTGCGGCATCCGTAAGTGCAACGGATGATGCCAAGCTGCTGGAAGATGCAGGGTTCAGCGTAGCACTGGTGGCTGGCGATGAAGACAATATCAAGCTGACATATGAGGGTGATCTGGTGCGTCTGGAACGACTGATCGGCCCCACGCTCCTGCCGCGCGTAGGGCTGGGTTACGATGTGCATGCGTTTGAGGAAGGGCGTCCGCTCATCCTGTGCGGCATTACGGTGCCACATACCAAAGGGCTGGCCGGGCATTCCGATGCCGATGTGGGCATTCATGCGCTGTGCGATGCCATTTACGGTGCGTTGGCTGAAGGTGATATTGGCCGCCACTTCCCGCCCAGCCAGAATGAGTGGAAAAACGCAGATAGCGCCCGCTTTCTGGTGCACGCAGGCCAGCGTATCCGTGAACGCGGCGGCATGCTGGTGAACGCTGATCTTACCCTGATTTGCGAACGCCCCAAAATTGGCCCGCATTCCGAAGCCATGCGCAAGCGTCTGGCAGATTTGCTGGAAGTGGATGTAGATCGGATTTCCGTGAAGGCCACAACATCCGAACGTCTGGGCTTTACCGGGCGTGAAGAAGGTATTGCCTGCACGGCCACGGTTTCTGTTCTGGTGCCATAAGCGGGCGCCATTACAGTTTCTTATGTTGCGTAAGGCGCAAGGTGGCTGTATTTTTGCCTAAATCATAGGCAAACGGAAATAACAGTGCATACGCAACCCACCCTGCGTCCCATTAATCTGGGCGGTATTGTTTTGGATACCCCCGTCATTCTGGCCCCCATGTCTGGCGTAACAGATCTGCCGTTCCGGCGTCTGGCACGTAAGTTGGGGGCTGGTCTTGTTGTTTCTGAAATGATCGCCTCTTGGGCGATGGTGCGTGAAAACGATACCACCCTGCGTATGGCGGAAGTGGCGGATGCTGGCGGCCCCAATGCCGTGCAGCTTGCCGGGTGCGACCCAGACGCCATGGCAGAGGCCGCACGTATTGCCGTAGGCCGTGGGGCAGATCTTATTGATATCAACTTTGGCTGCCCGGTTAAAAAAGTGGCCGTTGGCCAGATGGCCGGTTCTGCCCTTATGCGGGACGAAGGCGCTGCCGAGCGTTTGTTGGCGGCTGTGGTAAAGGCCGTGCCAGTGCCCGTTACCCTTAAAATGCGCATGGGGTGGGACCATGAGCATCTGAACGCACCGGTGCTGGCTCGGATTGCGCAGGATGTTGGTATCCGCATGATTACAGTGCACGGCCGCACGCGCCAGCAATTTTACAACGGCACAGCCAACTGGGCCTTTGTGAAAAATGTAAAGGAAGCGGTAGATCTGCCCGTTATCGTGAATGGTGACATTCTTACCGTTGGAGATGCGCGGGAAGCCTTGGCCCAATCTGGTGCAGATGGGGTGATGATCGGGCGCGGCTGTTACGGGCGCCCGTGGTTTTTGGCGCAGGTGGCACACGCTTTGCGCACGGGGCAGGAAATTCCAGACCCCGCTTTGCCGGAAGAAAAAGCCATTGTGCTGGAGCATTATAATATGATGCTGGAGCACTTTGGCCAGCGCCCCGGCCTGCGGTTGGCACGTAAGCACGTGTCTTGGTATTCGGCTGGGCTGCATGGCTCGGCCTCATTCCGTGCCGCGTTTAACCGGGTAGAAACGCCACAAGAAGCCATTGCCATGATTACTGGTTTTTATGATCAGCAAATTGCGGCTGGTGCTGTGCGAGAACCACGTGTTTCCCGCCACGCTATGGCGCAACAGCAAGATCAGGTTCAGGCGGCGTGAAGCAAAAAGCAGCGCATGGGGTTGCTCAGCCCGATGCGGCGCTTGTTCTGGACAGTCTGCCCGTTCCGGTTTTGGAAATAGGGCCACAAAATACAATTCTTGCGGCCAATATGGCGGCGGAAGAGTTTTTTGGCATGTCTCGCCATCAGTTGCGGCATGGCGGCTTGGTAGAAGTGGTTGCTCAGGATCATCCGGTTTATCTGCTGCTTGAACATGTGCGCACCCGTGGCGGGAGTGTGACAGAGCATGAACTGCTGTTCAGTTCCCCGCGCTTTCATCATGAGGGTGTGAGTGTTCAGGCTGCCGATGTGCCGGATTATCCAGACATCATTTTGCTGACATTTCATGAGCCCGCCGCAGCCCGAATGTTGGACCAGCAGCTTGCATACCGTTCTGCGGCACGCAGTGTTTCCGGGCTGGCCGCCATGTTGGCGCATGAGGTGCGTAACCCCTTGTCTGGCATTAAAGGGGCCGCACAGTTGCTCGAACAGGCCGTGACGGAAGCAGACCGTGATCTGGCCACCCTGATTTGTGATGAAGTTGACCGGATTGACGCACTGGTTGACCGCATGGGCATGTTTGGTGAAGCGCAACTCGATTTCCGGGCGCTCAATATTCATAGAATACTGGAGCATGTGCGCCTGCTGGCCAGCAATGGGTTTGCCAAGGGCATCAAGATAGTCGAGCGTTATGATCCCTCTTTGCCTCATGTGTGGGGGGATAGGGACAGGTTGGTGCAGGTGTTGCTCAACTTGGTAAAAAACGCGGCCGAGGCCATACGCAATACGGATAAAGAAGGGGAGATTACGTTGCTTACCAGCTATCGCCCCGGTATTCGGGTGGCTGTGCCCGGTACGGCGCAATGGCGGCATCTTCCGTTGGTGGTTACTGTGCGGGATACAGGGCCGGGTATTTCCGAAACAGTACGCCCGCATTTGTTCGAACCGTTTGTCTCTACAAAGATAAACGGGAGCGGGCTGGGGCTGGCCTTGGTTGGTAAGGTGATGGATGACCACGGCGGCGTTATCGAAGTGGAAAGCCGCCCCGGCTGCACGGAAATCAGCTTATTTCTGCCGATTGTCGATCATATGAGCCATTCGGGGTGATACGCCCCTTTGCTCAATAGTTCTGTTTTTCAGCTTTTATCTGGTTTGAGACGTCATGACACCGCTGCCCACTATTCTTGTTGCTGATGATGACCGTTCTATTCGTACTGTGCTGGGGCAGGCATTGGGTCGGGCTGGCTATCAGGTGCAAACCACGCCTTCCGTCAACACGCTCTGGCAATGGGTGCAAGAAGGTGAGGGCGATCTGGTAATTACAGATGTGATCATGCCAGATGGCAGCGGGCTGGATCTGGTAACGCGTATTCGCCAATTTCGGCCCGATCTGCGCGTGATTGTCATGAGCGCACAATCAACCCTGACAACAGCCGTAAAAGCCACGCAGCGGGGTGCGTTTGAATATCTGGCCAAACCGTTTGATTTGAAGGAACTGCTGGCGGTTGTGGCAAGGGCGCTCACAACACCAGTGCAGGAAGCCGAAAAACCTGTAGCAGATCAACCACCAGAAGAACGCCTGCCTTTAATCGGGCAGTCTGTTGTCATGCAGGGGATCTATCGCAGCATTGCCCGCCTGACTACGTCTGACCTCACGGTCATGATTTCGGGGGAAAGCGGTACGGGTAAGGAGCTGGTCGCCCATGCGCTGCATGAATACGGTCGGCGCCGGAGCGGGCCTTTTGTGGCCGTTAATATGGCGGCTATCCCGCGCAAACAGATTGAAAGTGAACTGTTTGGATATGAGCGTGGGGGTACGCAAGGCCGTATGCCCGGGCGATTTGAACAGGCCACAGGCGGCACACTGTTTTTAGATGAAATTGGAGACATGCCGCAGGAAGCGCAAACCCGTTTGCTGCGTGTCTTGCAGGAAGGTGAGTTTACCACGGTAGGGGGTACCACGCCCTTGCGTGCAGATGTGCGTATTATAGCCGCCACGCACAGAGATTTACGGCAGGCCATTCAGGCCGGTACTTTCCGTGAAGATCTCTATTACCGCCTGAATGTGGTGCCCTTGCGTTTGCCACCCTTGCGGGAAAGACTGGAAGATATTCCGCTGCTGGCGCGGCATTTTCTTTCCCAGTGTCGAGATGAAGGAGGAACGTACAGAATACTGGACGAAAGTGCCATTACACGGCTTCAGGCTTGGCGCTGGCCGGGCAATGTGCGCGAACTGGAAAATCTCATCCGCCGTATTGTGGCCCTGTATTCTCAGGAAACCATTACAGGTGACGTGATTGATGCGGAACTGGCCGAGCCTTTGGCGCATGATCCGATTCCCAATAGCGTGATGGCAGCGGAGCCTTTGTCTGAATCTGTTTCTCGCCATATCGCACGTTATCTGGAAGCGGGGCGGGATGGCGTGCCGCTGCATGATCTGCACGCCCGGATTATTGCAGAAGTTGAACGGCCGCTTATCCAGATGACATTGGCCGAAACACGCGGCAACCAAATCAAGGCGGCAGCCATGCTGGGGCTAAACCGAAATACATTGCGTAAAAAAATTCGAGACCTTGAGATTCCTGTCGTTCGTGGCGTAGTCTGACGTTCAGGCATGAAGCAGTTTCTGTTCTCCCTCAGGCACCTTCTTTCTCGCACACGCCTGCATTGGCTTTTGCGTTCTCTGGAACGTAAAACCGTTGCCATTACACTTGCCGCATTGGCTTTGTGTTTGGGGTTTGCCACATTTGTGGTGCTTTCGGGCGGGATGTCCTTCGGGCATTATTCCCTGATTGAGCCTTTATTGCTGTTTTTAAACGGTATGGTGCTGGCCCTGCTTGTGGTGGCCTTGGCTATCCGTATTGGCCCTATGGTGCGTGAGCATCGGAAAGGGTTGGCAGGGGCGCGGCTGCATGTGCGGCTGGTTACGCTGTTTGGTATTGTGGCTGTGGCCCCCACACTGGTTGTGGGTGCGTTTGCAACGCTATTTTTCCATTACGGAATTCAGATCTGGTTTTCAGACCGGGTTAATACAGCCCTGAACGAGGCCTTACAGGCTTCTCGCGGTTATCTGGTGGAGCATAACGCCAATATCCGCACAGATGCGTTCTCGATGGCCAATTACATCATGAGCGCCCAGAACGAACTGGCTGCCAGCGGTATGGATCTGTTTCAGGATCACGACGCCTTGGCGCAAATGCTGGACAGTCAGGCCACCATGCGCGGGCTGACAGAAGCCTTGGTGTATGACCCCATCACCAACAAAGTTGTGGCGGCTGGCGGGTTGATGAGCCGCACCGGATATTTGCAGGAACTGCCTCCACCCGCAGCCACGGTTATGGCGCGCTCAAACGATGTGGCCATTCTGGATTCTCCAGATGAACGCACAGTGCGCGCTGTAGTGGAACTTTCCCAAACGCCAGCGCTTATGCTGGTGATTACCCGGCTGGTTGATCCAACCATTCTGGAGCACATGCACCGTACGGAAAAGGTGGTGTCGGATTACAAGCGGCTGAGCAACAACCGCGCCAAGATCCAGCTGACATTTGTCATGATCTTTGCGTTGGTGGCGTTGCTGGTGCTTGCGGCCGCAGCCTTGATCGGGCTGGCATTGGCAAACCAGATTGCCCGCCCGCTGGGTTTGCTGAGCGTAGCTGCACGCCGGGTGAGTGAGGGGGATTTGGGTGTTCATGTGCCTGAAAATGACAGGGATGATGAAGTCGCCAGCCTTTCCCGCGCCTTTAACCGCATGACAGAAGAACTGGCCAGCCAGCGTTCGGAATTGATGGCTGCATATGGCCAGATCAATGAGCGTCGACGGTTTACGGAGGCCGTGCTTTCTGGCGTTTCAGCCGGTGTGATCGGGCTGGATGTGAAGCAGAATATCGAACTGCCTAACCGCGCCGCCTGTGTTTTGCTGCAAACCGATCTGATGGATGCCATTGGTGAACCTTTGGCCCAACGTGTGCCAGAGTTTGCCGAGTTTTTGCAAGAAGCGCGCGCAACGCCAGATGCCGTGCTTACGCGCGAGATCCAGATAGGCCAGCAGGCCAGCCAGCGCACCTTGCTGGTGCGTTTGGGGGCAGAACTGCGCGGTACGATTACTGAAGGGTATGTGATGACATTTGATGACATTACGGCCCTGCAACAGGCGCAACGTAAAGCCGCATGGGCCGATGTGGCGCGGCGTATCGCGCATGAAATCAAGAATCCGCTCACGCCCATCCAGCTTGCTGCAGAACGGCTAAAGCGGCGTTTTCTAAAAGAAATTACTTCCGATCCCGATACATTTTCGCAATGTGCAGATACAATCGTGCGGCAGGTGGGGGATATCGGGCGTATGGTGGATGAGTTTTCGGCCTTTGCACGTATGCCGCAGCCTGTCATGAAAGATGAGGATATTTCGCGTATTGTGCGTGAGGTGCTGGTTCTGCAAAGAAACGCACACCCCGAAATTGCCTATCATCTGGATATTCCAGACAGAGGCCCCAAAGCACGATGTGATAGAAGGCTGATAAGTCAGGCACTTATTAATCTTTTGCAGAATGCGGCGGATGCCATTGCCATGACGGCCAGACAGGGCGAAGCTACAGATCAGGCACCTGCGAGCAAGGGTGAAGTATCGGTTCGGATTATAGAAGGGGCAGAAGATATCGCCATAGAAGTGGCAGATAACGGAGTTGGGCTTCCATCGGATGACAGAAATCGTCTGACGGAACCTTATGTGACGCACAAAGCCAAGGGTACTGGTTTAGGTTTGGCTATTGTGAAAAAGATCATGGAAGATCATGGTGGAACAGTGCGTCTGGAAGACAAAGCGGGAGAAAGAGGAACTGTGGCTACTCTGATTTTGTCGGTGAAAGACAACCATGGCGCATGAAATCCTGATTGTTGATGATGAACCCGATATCAGAATGCTGATTGAAGGCATTCTGAGTGACGAAGGTTATGATACGCGCGTAGCTGCCAGTGCTGATACGGCATTGGCTGCTTTTAGGGCGCGTAGGCCATCACTGGTTATTCTGGATGTCTGGCTACAGGGTTCGGATATGGATGGCTTGGCTATCCTGCAAGCCATGAAGGCCGAGGAACCCTCGGTTCCGGTTGTCATGATTTCTGGCCATGGCACAATTGAAACAGCCGTGGCAGCGCTCCAGCATGGTGCTTACGATTTTATAGAAAAGCCATTTCAGGCAGACCGTCTGCTGGTTATTGTGCGGCGTGCGCTGGAGGCCTCGCGGCTGGCGCGTGAGAACGAAGAGCTGCGCATAAAGGCCGGGCAGGATACGGAGCTGTATGGAAACAGCGCCCAGATTGCCGCTGTGAGAAACCAGATAGAAAAAGTGGCGCCCACAGGTTCCCGCGTGTTGATTAGCGGAGGGCCGGGGTCTGGCAAGGAAGTGGCCGCCCGTATGATTCATGCCCGCTCCAAGCGGGAGGATGGCCCTTTTGTAGCGCTTAACTGCGCCACTCTTGCACCGGGACGGTTTGAGGAAGAACTGTTCGGGCTTGAAGGTGGCACGGAAGGTGTGGGGCGCCGCACCGGGGTGCTGGAGCGTGCGCATGGTGGCACGCTGTTGCTGGATGAAGTGGCAGACATGCCGCTGGAAACGCAGGGCAAGATTGTAAGAGCCTTGCAGGATCAGACATTTGAACGTCTGGGTGGTGATGCCCGCGTTAAAGTGGATGTGCGCGTATTGGCAACCACCAACCGTGATCTGCAAGCCGAAATTATGGCCGGGCGTTTCCGGGAAGATCTGTATTACAGGCTGGCTGTTGTGCCGCTGCGTATGCCTGCGCTGCGGGAAAGGCGGGATGATATTCCCGGTCTTGCGGCAATGTTTTTACGCCGGGCTGCAGAAATGGCTGGCTTGCCCACGCGTGAACTCTCGCCCGATGCTGTTGCAGCCCTTCAGGCCTATGATTGGCCGGGCAATGTGCGTGAACTGCGCAACCTGATGGAACGCGTGCTGATTATGCAGCCCGGTAGCAGCCAGGAACCCATTCGGGCAGATATGCTGCCCTCTACTGTGGGCGAAAGTGCGCCCGCGTTGCTGAAGTTTGATGCTTCAACAGATGTTATGGCCTTGCCTTTGCGAGAAGCCCGCGATCTGTTTGAAACCCAGTATCTGCAAGCCCAGCTTTTGCGTTTTGGTGGAAATATCAGCCGCACGGCGCTGTTTGTGGGTATGGAGCGCAGCGCTTTGCATCGCAAACTTAAGCAGCTTGGTGTAACATCTGAGGAACGAGGCGCGGGCTGACATGTTTCAAGGTTGCAGGCTTTAGGCAGGCAGTCCGGCTAAAATATAATAATGAGAACGGAATAGGGCCTCCACTGTGGAAAAAGAGAGTGCATATAACGTGCAGGATGCGTTCCTGAACCAGATCCGGCGCTCACGCGCGGCTGTTACTGTGTTTTTGGTGAACGGCGTTAAGTTACAGGGGTTTATTACATGGTTTGATGATGAGGTTGTTCTTTTACGGCGTGATGAACAAACCCAGCTTATCTACAAGCATGCCATCAGCACGGTAATGCCCAGCATTCCTGTCAATATTTCCGATTCCAACACTGCCGATGCGCAGGCAGACAGGGACCTTTCTCTTGGCGACGAGTTTCTCTGAAAAGAAAAAGAAAGTAGCAACCCGCGCGGCAGTTATTCTGCCGTGGGAGCGTTCTGCCCACGGGCAGGATGTGCGGGCCGCAGAAGCACGGTTGGAAGAAGCCGTGGGGCTTACAGCCTCAATCGGGCTGGTTATTGTGCGCAAGGATGTATTACTTCTGCGCAGCAGGCGTTCCGCCACCCTGTTAGGCAAGGGGCAGGTAGATTCCTTGCGTATTGCCGTTAAGGCAGATCAGGTTGATGTGGTGGTGGTGGATGCAAAGCTAAGCCCCGCACAGCAGCGTAATCTGGAAACAGAATGCGGTTGTAAGGTTATAGATCGTACCGGCCTTATTCTGGATATTTTTGGTGCCCGTGCCGCCACAAAGGAAGGCACCTTGCAGGTTGAACTTGCGCATCTGGAATATCAGCGTTCCCGCCTTGTGCGGTTGTGGACCCATCTTGAACGCCAGCGCGGTGGCTTTGGCTTTCTTGGCGGCCCCGGTGAAACCCAGATTGAAGCTGACCGGCGTATGATCGGTGATCGTATCGTGCGGCTTAAAAAAGATCTGGAGCAGGTGCGGCGTACACGTGGCTTGCACCGGCAGGCGCGTAAACGCGTACCTTTTCCGGTGGTGGCTTTGGTGGGCTATACCAACGCCGGTAAATCCACACTGTTCAATGCACTGACCGGTGCCACCGTATATGCGCAGGATCAGCTTTTTGCGACGCTGGATCCAACCATGCGCGCGATTGATCTGCCCTCTGGCCGCAGAGTTATTCTGTCTGACACGGTAGGATTTATCAGTGATCTGCCAACGGAGCTGATTGCGGCCTTCCGTGCCACGTTGGAAGAAGTGGCAGAGGCAGACATTATCCTGCATGTGCGCGATGTGGCGCATCCAGATAGCGCATCCCAGAAAAAAGATGTGCTTGGCGTGCTGGAAGGCATGGCAAAGGATGACATGCTGGAGCAGGATTGGCCGGAACGCATGATTGAAGTGCTGAACAAGGTTGATCTGCTGGGCGGCCCAGAAGCCATTCCGCAAACAGAAGATACCATTGCCATTTCCGCCATTACGGGGGATGGGCTGGAAACGCTTTTGGCGCGTATTGATGCGCGTATTACAGAAGGCATGGAAACGGTGCGTTACCGTTTACCATTGGCAGACGGAGCAGCCTCGGCCTGGCTTTACCAGCACGGTGAAGTGGTTGCGCGGGAAGACAAGGATGAACAGACAGACATTACTGTTCGTCTTTCAACAGAAGATCGTGCGCGGTTTGAGCGCCAGTTTTCCCACATCCAACCGATGATTGCTTAAAAAAGAAAAGTTCTGACATCAGGGTTTTGAAAATATCTATCCTGATGTCAGATTTTTTATTCAGTCAAAATCTGTAGGCAGTTCCGGATTTGCGTGATGTGCAAAAAGCCGGGTTATTTCGTGCGGTGTAATCCGCCCGGTTGAAATATCCTGCGGGATATTGTCCTGCGCAAAAAAGCCGACCTCGCTTGTTTCAATACTTGTGGTTGGCGAGCCGCCCGTTATTTCACCCAGAAAAAAGAGCTTGGTTACAGAAAAAGGTTCTGGCGGCATATGCCCTTGGCGGGCCCGATCCAGCGCCATGGCCAATTTGGTAATCTGCACTATATAGCCGGTTTCTTCCCACACTTCTTTGGCTGCACATTCAGATGCTGTCAGGTTCACATCAGTCCAGCCGCCGGGTACGGTCCAGCGGTTGCTGTCCAGCACTTCGCGCACCATCAGCAGGCGGTTCTGCGCATCAAAAACACCAACACGCACTTCCAGTTTGGGTGTGGCGTAACCGGATTGCTGGCCAAACAGGTTTTCTATTTTCTGCACATCAACATTGCTGCCTTCGGCCATCATCTGCGCGGCCAGATTACGCAGCATTTCATAGCGTTCTTTATCGAACGGGTCTTGCACGTAGGTAAGCCCTGTCTGGGCAATGGCCTGAATTTCTCTGGCCCATACCAGCCAAACAGGTTCCGACATTTTATAGTCCTTCTATAACCAGCTTTCATAAAAAACGGGAAGGCACTGGGCCTTCCCGTTTTGTGTAACACACTCTGCCAAGACAGAAATTACATGGCGGCTTCTGTCTGTGCTGCGGTTTTACCGTTAATTAGCAGGCCATCACCATTGGCGGAGATATTCACTGTTTCTCCATCAAGGATATTGCCTTCCAGAAGCTGCTCTGCCAGCGGGTTCTGCAGCGTGCGCTGAATAACCCTTTTAAGCGGGCGTGCACCGTAAATGGGGTCATACCCTTCATTCGCCAGCCAAGCTTCGGCCAGCTTATCCAGATGCAGGGTGATCTTGCGATCTTCCAGCAGCTTTTGCAGGCGTGCAATCTGGATATCCACAATCTTGGTCATGTCCGCTTTCTGCAACCGCGAGAACAGGATGATTTCATCCAGACGGTTCAGGAATTCAGGACGGAAGTGCTCACGCACAACCTTCATCACCTGCGCCTGCACCATATCGGGAGATTCACCATCCGGCAGGTTGGCCAGATATTCAGAACCCAGGTTACTGGTGAGAATGATAAGAGTGTTGCGGAAGTCCACAGTGCGGCCCTGACCATCGGTCAGGCGGCCATCATCCAGCACCTGAAGTAGAATGTTGAACACATCTTCATGTGCTTTTTCCACTTCATCAAACAGGATGACCTGATAGGGGCGACGGCGCACAGCTTCTGTCAGCACACCCCCTTCTTCATACCCCACATAACCCGGAGGGGCACCAATCAGGCGGGCCACTGCGTGCTTTTCCATGAACTCACTCATGTCGATACGCAGCAAGGCTTTATCATCATCAAACAGGAAGCGGGCCAGCGCTTTGGTCAGCTCTGTTTTACCAACACCCGTCGGGCCGAGGAACAGGAAGGAACCAATCGGGCGGTTAGGGTCCTGCAAGCCTGCACGGGCACGGCGCACAGCGTTGGAAACAGCTTTAAGAGCCTGTTCCTGACCGACCACGGATTTACGCAGTTCGTCTTCCATCCGCAGCAGCTTGGCGCGTTCACCTTCCAGCATCCGGTCAACCGGCACACCTGTCCAGCGAGACACAACAGAAGCAACACCCTGATCTGTAACAGCTTCGGAAACCAGATCATCCTTTTTGGCGGTTTCTTCTTCTGTTTTCTGGGCTTCTGCAATCTGAGCCTGCAGGTTGGGGATAACGCCATACATCAGTTCAGATGCACGCCCCAGATCACCCTTGCGCTGCGCCACTTCCACATCGGAACGCGCCTGATCAAGCTGTTCCTGTAGTTTCTGAATGGTGTTCACGCGGTTCTTTTCTGCGTGCCATGCAGCGCTGAGCGTGTTGGACTTTTCTTCCAGATCGGCCAGTTCAGCTTCTACGGCTTCCAGACGATCCTTACTGGCGGTATCGTCTTCTTTGCGCAGGGCTTCACGTTCGATCTTCAGCTGAATGATGCGGCGGTCCAGCTCGTCCAGTTCTTCTGGCTTGCTGTCAATCTGCATACGCAGGCGGCTTGCGGCCTCATCAATCAGGTCAATCGCTTTATCCGGCAGGAAGCGATCCGTGATGTAGCGGTTGGAAAGCGTTGCCGCTGCCACCAGTGCACCATCGGTAATACGCACACCGTGATGGAGTTCGTATTTTTCCTTAATACCGCGCAGAATAGAGATTGTATCTGCCACAGAAGGCTCACCCACAAATACCGGCTGGAAGCGGCGGGCAAGGGCTGCGTCTTTTTCAATATACTTGCGGTATTCATCCAGCGTGGTGGCGCCAATGCAGTGCAGTGTGCCGCGGGCCAGTTCCGGCTTGATGAGGTTGGAAGCATCCATTGCACCATCGGTACGGCCAGCGCCAACCAGTGTGTGCATTTCATCAATAAACAGGATGATCTGGCCTTCGGCGGATTCAATTTCTTTCAGAACAGCTTTCAGGCGTTCTTCAAATTCACCGCGATATTTGGCCCCGGCAACCAGCGCGCCCATATCTAGGGAAAGCAGCTTTTTGTTTTTCAGCGCCTCAGGCACATCACCATTCACAATGCGCTGGGCCAAGCCTTCCACAATAGCGGTTTTACCTACACCGGGTTCACCAATCAGAACCGGGTTGTTCTTGCTGCGGCGGGCCAGAACCTGAATGGCACGGCGGATTTCTTCATCACGCCCAATAACGGGGTCCAGCTTGCCTTTAAGGGCAACTTCCGTGACATCACGGGCATATTTTTTAAGCGCATCAAAATTGGCTTCAGCGTTTTCGCTGGTCACTGTGCGTCCTTTACGAATGGTCGTAATAGCTTTTTCAAGTGCATCAACCGAGGCACCGTTTTCTTTTAGCGCGCGGCCTGCTGGCGTGTCAGATGCAGCAATGGCCACAAGCAGCCGATCCTGCGCAACAAAGCTGTCTCCGGCTTTCTGGGCGGTTTGTTCTGCATTATCCAGAATACGCACCAGTTCCGGTGTTGCTGCGGGTTGGCCTGCGCCGCTGCCCTGAACTTTTGGCAGTTTTGCTAAGGCTTGCTCGGTTGCGGCTTTTACGGCTTCCGGGTTGCCACCAGCACTGCGAATAAGTGAGGAAGCTGCACCTTCATTATCATCCAGCATGGCCTTGAGCAGATGCTCTGGCGTAAGCTGCTGGTTAAAATCACGTAAAGCTATTGTTTGCGCAGCCTGCAAAAAGCCGCGTGAACGATCTGTAAATTTTGCAATATCCATTATAATCCCTCTTGTCCCTTTTACATCAGGCGACTGAAGGCCCTGCTGGCATCCCATGCAGGCAATGTCAGCGTGGTCTCATTCTTCACAAATTGAGATTGGAATGTTGAGAGAGACAATCAAGGGGGTGTGATGCGTTTTCGTGCATGGGTGGTAGATGGTGCAGGCAGAACACCCTTGAAACGGCAGGGTTTCCAATAAAAAAGGCAGCACCTTAACGGGTGCTGCCTTTTGCGTTTTCCCGATAAGGAAAAACTTATGCCGCGTTCAGCTGGGCTTCAGCGAATTCATAATTCGCCAGCTTGTCCAGGAAGTTGGTGACGTAGTCCGGACGACGGTTGCGGAAGTCCAGGTAGTAGGAATGTTCCCACACGTCCACGGTCAGCAGGGCCTTGCCCTGGCCTTCGGCCAGCGGGTTGGTGCCGTTAGGGGTTTTGGTGATGGCCAGCTTGCCATCCTTACCCAGAACCAGCCATGCCCAGCCAGAACCGAACTGAGAAACAGCAGCCTTGCGGAATTCTTCCTTGAAGGTGTCAATGCTGCCGAAATCGCTGGCAATTTTTGCAGCCAGCTTTTCTGGCATCACACCGCCATTGGGGGAGAGGCAGTTCCAGAAGAAGGAGTGGTTCCAATGCTGGCCGGCATTGTTGAACAGGCCCGTAAGGTCTGCTTTGCCATGAGCTGCCAGAATGATTTCTTCCAAAGACTTACCCTGAAATTCGGGCTTGTCTTCCAGCAGCTTGTTCAGGGTGTTGACGTAGGCCAGATGATGCTTGCCATGATGGTATTCAAGCGTTTCCGGGCACATGCCACGTGGGGCCAGTGCGGTGGGAGCAAAGGGGAGGGCAGGCAGTTCAAAAGCCATTTTAATACTCCGTATTCTAAAGGCGGGGCGTGTGAGGGAACACACCTGAGTTCCAGAGCTATGGGCGCGGGGCAGATGCGTCAAGGGAAAGGCGCATGACAAGAGCCTTGCGCAGCCATACTCACGGAAACTTGCCTTGCCAGTAGGGCGTATAATGAGGGCCTTCCGTTAGGAAAGCGGGATCATTCAAACGCATGAACCATGCACAGGTTTCCCGCACATCAAGCTACGTTAGGGGTAAGGGAGATACTGGGGTTTATGGCGCAGCAGGAACATCATCCTCTTGTAATGGAGGTGCAAAAAGCTGTGCAGGCAGACCCGGATAGGGCGTTGTGTCTGTGGTTTTTGCCTTCATCTGTGCGTGATGCCGCTTATGTTCTTCTGGCTTTCCATAACGAGCTGATTCGCGCTTTGGCCCCGGCGCGTTCTGCTGCTGTAGCAGGGCCAATGGCCGGGTATATTCGCCTGCAATGGTGGCGAGAGCTGCTGGAGGAGCAACGCAAGCCAGAGCACGTGCTGGCGCCAGCGCTTATGGCGCTTGTACAATCAGGCCGAGTGCAGCGCGAAACGTGCCTGAAAATGATTGCTGCCCGGGAAATGGAGCTGGAACCCACGCAAGATGTAGAGCGCTGGACGCAGATGATGCGTGATGGTGCCGGTGCCTTCCAGCAAGCTATCGGAGAACTGTTAGGTGTGCAGGATACAGTTACACTGCAACGCTTGGCCGCCGGAGGGGCAGCTTATGGGGTGGGCAGCATGTTGCGGCATTGGCCATTGCTTGCGGGCAGTGGCCGTTTTTTGTTTCCCGGCACGCAGGAACAGTTAAGGCAGGTTGGAAAGACGTTTCTGCAAGAATGTCATTTTGAGGTTTTGGAGCCGCAGTGCCGTAAAGCTGCGTTACCAGCCGTATTGGCAAAGCGTGATCTGGTGCGTGGAAGTGAACAAGCTGGCCTGCCCCGCGGAATAGGGGACAGGCTTGCTGTGTGCCGCGCTGGTATTCAGGCGTCGTTGGCGACAATTTTTTCCATAACGCCAATCAGAACCGAATAATCAGCATTTTCTGCCGCGCGGCGGGCAAGAGAAAGCTGTTGTGTTACAGCAGCTAAAGTGGGTGCGGGCACGGCCAGACGTGCTGCGGCATCCATCAGCAGGCGCATGTCTTTTTGCATCAGGCGGGCAGGAAACTGAGGAGAGAAATCTCCAGCCTTGGCCATCTTGATCTTGCGCTTGTGGTGCGGGGAAATCACAGCCATTTCATCCAGCGCATCAAACAGCATGGAGCGGTCCAAGCCAGCGGCCAGGCCGTAAGCTATGCCTTCTGCCACAGCGGCCAGACCGGCCCCCATAATGCCATTGATAACCAGCTTAAGGCGTGCCCCGCTGCCAGATGGTCCGGCATGAATGGTGATACGACCAATTTTATCAAAAATAGGTTGAGCCCGTGCAATAGCGGCATCATCCCCACCGGCTAGAATAACCAGATTGGCGGATTCTGCCTCAGGTGTGCTGCCAGATACCGGACAATCTATAACGCAGATATTTTTTTCCTGCCCGGCCTTTTGCAGGGCATCTGCGGCTTCTGGAGAAACAGAGCTGGTGTTTAGCAGTAAACCATCGGCTTTTATACCAGCCAGAACACCCTGTGGGCCGTACATGCTTGCTGCAAGGGCCTCATCATCCGGCACACAAACCAGAACAATATCTGCCTTGCTGGCAACTTCTGCAGGGGTGGGCAGAAAATGGGTTACGCCATCACCGCCTTTGCCAGAAGGAGTATAGGCAAGGGTGGCATACCCGGCTTTTTCAAGATGCGCGGCCATGCGGCTGGCCATGGCACCAAACCCAATAAAACCGATTGTCTGCTGAGTTGTCATGCTGAATGAACCTTCTTGTTTGTATTAAAAGAATTATAAACCTGAATAATAAGATATGTCTTGGCCAGGTTGGGGAAGCATCGTTCGCGTTTGCGTGTCTGGGCGTTACGTTGTTTGTTACGGTTGCATAGTATTCTTGCGCAATAAGGCTGATTTTGTAAGGGTAATCCTGCACTCAGCGTACATGGCTGAGGTGCTTCAAACAGTGGAGAGCACAAAACCCCATGCCATCGCCCACCCCAGACCGAAGCCGGCGGTTTCGCCTTTCTCCCCTTACGCGGCAGGTGTTGCTGTATGTGTTGTTTATGCTGCCTGCTGTATCTTATCTGGCAGGTGCTTTTTCGGGTGATCTGGGGCCAAACCCATTCAAGACATGCTTGCATGAATTCGGACGCTACGCGTTTCGGTTTCTGCTTGTTTCGCTTATGATTTCGCCGCTCAAACGGTTTTTAAAAATTGATTTGATGGTGTATCGCCGCCCGCTCGGTTTGCTGGCTTTCAGTTACGCGGCTTTGCACGTAACACTCTATTTCTGGTGGGCTCGTGGGTTTGATATTCAGCGGATATGGAAAGACTTTTTAACGCGGCCATTCCTCACATTCGGGTTGATCGCTTTTTCTATTCTGGTGGTTCTAGCGGCAACATCCACGCGCAAATCCATTATACGGCTGGGTAAAAAATGGGCGCGTTTGCATCGTCTGGTTTATGTTGCCATGGTTTTGGCGTGTATCCATTACGCCATTGCATTCAAGCAGTGGTACATTGAACCTTTTGTATATGCAGCCGTAGCGGCATGTGTGCTGGGTTTGCGGTTTGTGCCAAAGCCCGGGCTTAAAAAATCCTGAAATAAAAAGGAGGCATGAATTTTCTCATGCCTTCTTTTTTAATGCCATTGTGGTTTGTGAATTGCCTAGGCCAGCAATGTATCATGTCCTAGAGAGGCCAGAAGTTTTTCTGCACGTTGATCTGCATGAATAATGGAAACTGTTTTCCCGCGTGCCTTCAGGCGGGATGCAATTTTTTCCAGCGCATCTGCTGCGCTGATATCCCAGATATGTGCGTCTTCAAGATCAATCACGATGTTTGAAGCTGTATCCTGAAAATCCACTGCATCGGCAAGAATACTGGCAGAAGCAAAGAACAGTTGCCCATGCACGTAATAGGTGCGGGTGTTGCTGTTTTCTGAAAACGTGCTGCTGACCTGAACAAGTTTCATAACCTGAAAAGAAAAGAACAACCCATTCAACAGCACGCCACAGGCAACACCAGCTGCCAGATCATGCGTTAACACCACCACCAAAACCGTGGCCAGCATAACGGTGGAAGAAAGGCGAGGGTGCTTTACCAGATCACGCAAGGAGGACCATGAAAATGTGCTGACAGACACCATGATCATAATGGCCACCAAAGCGGCAACAGGCACTTGGGCTACAAAGCGGTGCAACACAACCAGCAACAGCAGCAAAAATGCCCCAGCCGTAAAGGTGGAAAGCCGACCACGCCCGCCATAACGCAGGTTGCCAACTGTTTGCCCAATCATGCCGCAACCGGCCATGCCGCCAAACAGCCCCACCATGATGTTGGAAAAACCAAGCCCGGTGCATTCCATGCGTTTGTTGCTGTGTGTGTCTGTTAATTCATCCACCACAGTAGCTGTCATGAGGGATTCCAGAAGCCCCACCATGGCCATGGCAAATGCGTAAGGCAGCACAATTTTAAAAGTTTCTGCTGAAAAAGGCACATCTGGCAACGTTAGATGCGGCAGGCCGGAAGGCAAATCCCCCAGATCAGACACCACATGCACAGGCATGGGCACTGCAAAAGTAATGCCTGTAAGCACAAGAATACAGATTAAAGGGGAAGGCACAGCCGTGGTAACGCGCGGCAGAAGGTAAACAATGGCCAGCCCCAGCGCGATAAGCGCATAAGTATGCCACGTAACATGCAGCATCTGCGGCACCTGCGCAGAAAAGATAAGAATACCCAGCGCGTTTACAAACCCGGTTTCCACCTCGCGCGAGACAAAGCGCATCATGCTTTGCAGGCGCAGCAAACCGAAAATAATCTGGAATGCACCTGCCAGCAGTGTTGCCAGAAGCAGATATTGCAGGCCATGGCTATGCACCAGTTCAGCCGCAACCAGAGCAACAGATCCGGCAGCTCCGGAAATCATGCCCGGCCTGCCGCCCGTAATGGCAATGGCAATGCTGATAACAAATGAGGCAAATAGCCCCACAGAGGGCGCAACCCCGGCCACATAAGAAAAAGCGATAACTTCTGGAATAAGTGCAAAAGTGCCCACCATGCCGGCCAGAACATTGCGGACGGGCTGGTCTGTCCATTCATGAATATAGGTTTTAACTGTCACGAGAAACCGGGTGTCCCTTGGTTGAGTGTGAAAAGGCGCATTAATCGGGCACCAAAAGCGTTTCGGGGCAGGAAAGACTTTTGAGGCATTATTTGCAAGATATACATGCCTTATGGGGGATATCCTACCACGCTACACGGATAAGATGATTGTGCTCTGTGTGGCAGCGTTTTATGCGTGAGGCATGGTTTCTCCTTCTTCCTCTCCTCTTGTCTGGATTCTGGCTGGTGAGGCCAGTGGCGATGTCTTGGGTGCACGCCTTATGTATGCGTTGCGTGACCGTGTGCCCGATATGCGCTTTGCTGGGGTAGGGGGCGTGCGTATGCAGGAGGAAGGGCTGGTCAGCCTGTTTCCCATGCGGGATCTGGCCGTTATGGGGCTGGTGGAAGTGCTACCCCGTGTGCGCCAGCTTTCTGCCCGGTTGGATGAAGCCGCGCAGGATATTGCAACCCAAAAGCCGGATTTGGTGATCACCATAGATAGCCCTGGCTTTGCCCTACGGCTTCTTAAAAAAATAAGCGGTTTGGGCATTGCCCGTGTGCATTATGTGGCGCCGCAGGTTTGGGCATGGCGGCAGAAAAGGGTGAAGGAATTTCCCGGTCTGTGGGAAGAATTGTTGTGCCTTTTGCCATTTGAGGAAAAGTTTTTTGGCAAGCATGGCCTAAAAACCCGCTTTGTAGGACACCCGGTTTTGCAATCTGGCGCTAAGGATGGAGATGCAGCTCGGTTTCGCAACCGGCATGGGTTGCCAGATAGCGCCAAGATACTTGTGCTCATGCCCGGTAGCCGCCGCTCAGAAGCGCCGCGCTTGCTGCCTGTTTTTGGCCAGATGTTGCGTTTGCTTAAAACATCCATGCCAGACGTGGTGCCCGTGGTGCCGGTTTCTCCGGTTGTGGCAAATGTTGTGGAGCGTGCCACGCAGGATTGGCCCATAAAGCCGGTTATTGTCACAGATATTCATGACAAGCATGATGCCTTTGCTGCTGCTGGGGCAGCATTAACCAAATCAGGCACATCTACGCTGGAACTGGCTTTGGCTGGAGTGCCAATGGCTGTGACATATCGGGTTAACCCCATAACGGCCTTTTTTGCTCGTCGGCTTATTAAAGTGCCATTTGTGGCTATGGTGAATTTGTTGGCGGGCCGTGCTGTTGTGCCTGAACTTTTGCAGGAACAGTGCCGCGCAGATGTTCTGGCGCGTGAAGTGCAGATTCTGTTTGAAAATACAGATGTGGCGCAGGCTCAGAAACGGGCTTTTGCCACGGTTTTGCATGGGCTGGAAGGGCCACAGGGCCAATTGCCAGCCGATGCCGCAGCAGAAGCTGTTCTGGAGGTTCTTAACCGTAAAAATACGGCTAAGATACTCGGCTAAACGTGTTCAGTTGTGTTTGTGATAAAGCTGGTTGGGATCAATTTCCGGCTTTGTCAGTTCTTTCAGGCCATCTGGTGTAAAGGCGCGGTAAAAACAGCTACGGCGGCCCGTGTGGCATGCCACGCCAATCTGGTTCACAAGCACAAGCACGGCATCGGCATCGCAATCCAGCCGGGCTTCAATAAGATGCTGGATCTGGCCAGATGTTTCGCCCTTGCGCCAAAGCTTCTGGCGGCTGCGGGAGTAATAGCAAACGCGCCCGGTTTCCAACGTTTCACGCAGGGCTTCACGCGTCATCCATGCAATCATCAGCACTTCGCCGGTATCGTGTTGCTGGGCAATGGCAGCTACCAGGCCAGAGGCATCAAATTTTACAACATCCAGCATGGCATCCAGTTCTGCTGCTGGTGGGGCAATGTAAGTCATGATTTTTCCGTAGAATGAGAATCAGAAGGTGTTTGAGGTTTAAGGGCTGTTTCCAGCCAAGCAGGCAGCCGCACCACCAGCGGATGCGTGGCACAGGTCAGTTGGTTATTGGCGGCATCTGTTTTCAGTAATGCCAGCCCAACATGATCTTGGGATGAGCGCAGCGTGCCCACTTCCACACCATCGCACAGCACAGGGGTTCCGGGCGCTGGCAGGGGGGATGTGGCTGCAACAGGCATCAGGCGGCGCTTTACCAAAGTGCGGTAATGCATACGGGCGGTCACTTCCTGCCCCATATAGCAGCCTTTCTTCCATGATACGCCACCGAGCAGATCCAGATTGGCTTCGGCAGCCAGAGTGCGGCCAACCTCGCAATCCTGCACACCATCAGGCAGGCCCAGTATCAGGCGGTGCAGGTTATAGTCCTGCTCTGTAGCGGTTATGGGCGTATCTGGTGCGGCATCAATCAGCCGCCACCCGGCGTCTTCTAACCGAGGGTCCCGAAAGCTGATGGCGTTTTCCAGCACACTATCAGGCGGTGGGTTTCCCCATGCGACATGCACGGGCAGGGCGGTGAGTTCTAGCTGCACATCAGAGCGCAGGCGGAAACGCTGGAGAGTGGTCTTTAGGTTTTCAGCCTGTTCTGCGGCGCAATCTAGCAGCAGGCAGGTATCATCGGGGTCTGAGACCACAAAAAAGTCTGCTTGCCAGCGCCCCTGAGGTGTCAGGCAGGCGCTCCATGTGGCGTCTCCCGGTTCCAGCGCAGCAATATCCGCTGTGACCAGACCTTGCAGAAAACGCACGCGGTCAGCGCCAGAAAGCTTGAGAACCGTGCGGTTTTCAAGCCGGGTCATATGTGTTGGGGAAGGCATTTACATTCTCCCATAAAAGAAAAAAGGCTTCCCGCAGGAAGATAGAGGGCTTTTGGGGCCAGGAACAGAAACTGTTCAAAAACCTTACTGGCTTAGGGCAGAAAACACGTCGCCTTCTGGCGGAAGATTGCAAATATGTGTTCGATGCCACAGAGCGTAAAACAGAAGTGTCCATGCGGCAGCACCCGTTCTGCGGTTATCTGCTGCGCGAAACAGGGCTTTTACACGGTCTGGCCGGGCAATTTCCGCAATACATTCCTGCCGTGCCACCAACTCACCAAGATGAGTACCTTGCTGCCTGATCCATGTGCCAATCGGCACGGTAAAGCCTTGCTTGGGGGCAAAGGGGCGTGCGGCAGAATTGTGTTGCTGCAACCATTTGCGCAAAAGCCATTTTCCCTTGCCATCACGCAGGCGCATGGAATCGGGCAGGCGCCATGCCGTTTGGGCCACAACTGGGTCTAGCAACGGTGTGCGGCCTTCTAACCCATGTGCCATCAGGCACCGATCCAGCTTGATAAGCAGATCATTCGGCAACCATTCTGCAATATCGACAGCTTGCAAGCGGGAGAGAGGGGTTGTCGCATCTGCCGCGGCCATTTCTGCGGCGGCTATGCCATCCCGCCAATGGGCAGGGTGCTGGTGCAGAATATTCATGTTATCAAAAATGCCGCGCCGCCACATGCGCCGCTTGCCTTTCCACCACGGGCGGCTGGCCGAGCGATAACGCCCATAGCCACAAAACAGTTCATCTCCCCCTTCGCCGGAGAGAATGACGGTAACATCTTGCGCTGCTTTCTGGGCCAAAAACCATGTGGGAATAATGGCGTAATCTGCAACCGGATCATCCATACAGGCCACAATGGCAGGCAGATGTTGCCACACCATATCTGCCGTAATGCGCATGGTTTCATGCTCGGCGCGGGCATGTTGGGCCAAGGCATTGGCGGCTTCGGCTTCATCCGCTGCCCCCGGGGCATCAAAAACGGCTGTCCATGTGCGCAAGGGCGTGGTGCAGGGTAGGCGGTTCATGGCTGTTAACAGGCAGGCACTATCTATGCCGCCAGAAAGAAACAGCCCAAAGGGTACATCAGAACGTTCATGCGCATGCACGCTGTCCATCAGGGCTGCATCAAGGTGGTTTAGGGCGTCAGCTTCAGAAGTAAAAAAAGGAGCATGGGCGGGAATGGGGGATTGGCGCTGCCTATCCAGAATACGCCCTTGGTTGATGCGCAGGGTTTCCCCCGGCATGACGCGCTGAATACCGGGAAAGATTGTTTCCCACCCTGTGGTGAACTGAAGTTGCAGCAATTCATCCCGCACAGCAGGTGCAATGGCGCGGGGGGCAAGGCCGGAGGCGATTAAAGGTGCTGGCTCGGATGCAAAGGCAATGCCGCCCGAAAATTCGGTAAAATAAAGCGGTTTGATCCCAAACGGATCGCGCGAGAGCAGGAGTTCCTGCTGGGCTTTATCATACAGCCCAATGGCATACATGCCGCGCAGCCCGCGGGTATAGGTGCAGCCGTTACGCTCCCATAAAAGCAAGGGAGATTCGCAATCGCTTCCGGTCTGGAAATGCTCTGGCCCGATCTGCCGGCGAATTTGCAGGTCGTTATAGATTTCACCATTGGCAACAAGCGTGCCATCGCCGCTGGTTAAGGGTTGGTCTCCACTTTCCAGATCAATAATGGCAAGGCGTGTATGCACCATATCGGCGCGCCCCAACCGGGCAATATGCACACCATTGGGGCCACGATGGCCCAAGGCCTGCGCCATACGTTCCAGAACCGATTCGGAACATGGCTGCGTGCCGGGCGTATAAATCAGCCCTCCAATGCCACACATTTACCCGGCCTCCACCGTGGACAAGAACTTATGCCACGCATCCAGAACGGGTGTGACAGCATAGGTTGTTTCATAATCCCTGCGGCCTGCCTGCGCCATACGGGTTGCCAGGTCTGGTGTTTCCAGTGCAGTGCAGATTTGCGCGGCCAGAGCATTGGCATCTTCTACCGGAGCCAGCAGGCCGTTTTCACCATTTCGGATAAGTTCACTTGGCCCTTGAGAAGCGGCTGCAATCACCGGTTTGCAGGCCGAAAACCCTTCAATCACCACATTGCCCAATGGCTCGTGCCGAGAAGGGCAGATCATGGCAGAGCAGGCGCGGAGCAAGCCTCCGGGGTGGTTGGCCCATCCGGGCATGAATACACGCTCTGCCACACCTTCCTGCCGCGCAAGTGCTTCCAGCGCTGCGCGTTCGGGCCCTTCTCCGGCAATAACAAGCGGGATGTGTGGCACATGCTTCATGGCACGGATAAGAACATCAAAGGCCTTGTTCTTATGCAGCCGCCCCAATGCCAGCAGAAAAGGGGCGCCATGTGGCAAAAACTCTGGCCATACGGGTGGTGTGGCCGCCAGATCCGTGGCGAAGTTGGGGAGGTAATGCACGGCATTGGCAGGCCAGCCTTGCTCGCGCATCCAGCGCACCAAGCCATGCGTATTGCCAATGAGATGAGAGCAGCGGCGATAATAGGAAAGATCATAAAATCCCCCCAACCGCCCAGCCAGTACCCAGTTGCCTTGGGGGGCAAAGCGTGCGGCACGGTTCATCCATGCAACGGCAACGCGGGGAGAGAATTCTTTAAGAGCAGAACGAAGGCCCACGCGGGTGCGTATATCCAGCATGTTGCCAAAAGGCAGTTCAACGGGTGCAAGGTTGCCTGCACGTAAACGTTGGGCACGCTCCGGGTTGGTGCGGATAACTGGCAGAACAGAAAGTCCTGCAGCAGCTTGTGCAATACACAGGCGTTCAAAAAACAGCTCAGCCCCACCTGTGGGGGCTCCGGCCATAATGTGTGCAACTTTCAAAGGCTGTGTGTTCTGCCCGTTGGTGGTGCCATCCATCATATGCCGGTTTCCTTGAGAAGGGAGAGCGCTGCTGTGGCAACATTCGCAACATCCAGCCCAGCTATGGGGGCTTCACCCTCTGGGCCGGGGGCAGCAATCCACCGCGCATTTTTGCCAGAAGGCGCGTATTCCGATGCACGAGATGGCCCAAAAAGCCCCAAAGTGGGCGTGCCTGCGGCAGCGGCCAGATGCATCAGCCCCGAATCATTGCCGATATACAGGCGGCAGCGGGCCAGCATGGCGGCTACTTCCGTAAGGGAAAAATGGCCTCCCGCATCTATGGCGTGGGGCAGAGCTTGCAGAACAGGGCGGGCGAGTGCGGCTTCCTGCTCTCCCGGACCATAGAATATGGCGGGCCGAATCTGAGGGTATGCCGCACACAGGCGTTGCCATAGGGGCAGGTACCGTTCTGTTGGCCAGATTTTGCCTGTCCAGTTGGCGGTAGGGCCTAAGGCTATAATGGGTGCGGTGTCAGGAATAATCTGCTGTGCTTTTGCGCGATCAGCCGGGCTGACCCAAACAGTCGGGAGCGGAGGTGGAGAAAGGTTCAGAACGTTTCCCAAATGCGTAATGCGTGCGCCCGCCCGCCGCCCGCCGCGCATAATAAACCGGCGGCCCGAACGTAGAAGAAATGTAACGGCTGAGCCGCGCAGATCTACCGTGATATCCCATTTGAAAGGCACGCAGGCTTTCCACAGATCAAGCCAGTGCAGATCATAGGGGCGCTTTTCCATCACAATGGTGCGCTCGAGTCTGGGAAAGGCGCTAAATAGCCCGGCGGCAACAGGCCCGCATGCTATGGTGAACCGCGCATCTGGCCAGCGTTGGTGCAGATATGCCAGCAGGCCCGTAGAAAGCACGGCATCGCCCAGACGTGTGGCCGTGATGAAAAGAATGCGCATTATCGCGCCTATACTGTCTTCCGGTTTTTTTTCCAACCCAGTGCGCGCAGGTGTGGACATTTGCGCTGCCTGTGCAAGAAGCGTTTGCTGATGGTAAAGTTATAAATTGGGCAGAAAAACATCTCTGCTCTGAATCGGGGATACAGGAATGATTAGGAAAGGTTTTTATCTTATCGCCGGGCTTACAGCCGCCCAGTTGTGCTGCAGTGTTACCATGCCTGCACAGGCCGCAGACAAGATGTGGACAGCAAGCGCATGCGGCGCAGAACCTGTAGCGCCGTCTGTAGAAGTGTCTTCAGTTGATAAATATAACGCCAGTGTTGATAAGGTCAGTGTCTATGAAAAAGCAGCACGCACCTATAACAGCTGTGTGGCCAAGGCAGCCGTTAAGGAAGAAACGGCTATCAGTAACGAAGCGCGTGAAAAAATTGCCCATATTCATGAAGGCAGCAGCACCGTGCAAAAGCGTATTGCCGGTAATTTCACCAAATTGACCACGGCCCTTAAGGCCGGAGGGGCCAAATTACAGAAGGCAGAGCACTAAAATTTTCGGCAGGGCGGCTGTTTTCTGGTACAACAGTAAAAGAGCCGCCATCAGGCTGATTGCCTGCATGACTTGTATGATACCCCCGGCTGAGGCAGATAGACGGTAACACAAAGCCGTCAGGCAGAACGCCAGCAGACAGGAACAGGCCAGACCGTGGCAGAGGATCTTTTCAAGGAAGTTGATGAGGAAATGCAGGCCGAGCGCCTGCGTATGGCCGCAAAGCGCTATGCCGGTGCGGGTATTGGGCTGATTGTGGCCGTGCTTGCGGGCATTGGTGCGTGGTCTTGGCATGTTTCCAGCCAGAAATCTCAGGCGTTGGAAGCTACAGGAACGTACCTTACGGCCTTACGGCAGACAGACCATCTGCCCTCAACTCCTTCATCAGGCACGGTAGATCTTACTACTACCGCGCAGGCGGGTTTGGCCTCGTTGCAGAAATTGGCGTCTTCCGATGCAAAAGGCGTGGCTGTTCTGGCCCGTTTGCAGGAAGGGGGCGTGCAGGCAGCGCGGGGTGATGTAAAAGGTGCACTGGCTGCGTGGGATGCCGTGCAGAAAGACCCGAACGCAGATTCCGCACTGCGTGATCTGGCAACCTTGCTGTGGTGCCAAAAACAGTTGGATACCGGAGAACCTGCTACACTACGTTCTCGCCTTGCGCTGCTTACAGGCATAGGCAAGCCGTGGAATGGTCTGGCCATGGAAGCCTTGGCTGTTCTGGATGTGCGCGAAGGGCATGTGGCAGAAGCCCGGCAGAAATTTGCAGCGCTACAGGCTGCGCAGGATGTTCCTCAGGGCGTACGCAACCGGGCGCAGGATATGATGCAGGCCCTTGATCCGACAGCAGGCTAATAGAATGAGCAGCAACAAGAAATCCAGCGCAACCAGACGTTCCGGACTTTCACGCCGTGCCCTGCTAGGAGGCGCCGCTCTGGCTCCTGCGCTGGCCGGGTGCACCATGTTTGAGAGTGACAGAAAGCCCATTCTGGCCGGGCACCGCACGGATATTCTGTCTTCCGGATCTGGGTTGATGGTTGACCCGGACGATCATACGCCCATTACAATCCCTCCTACCATTAGCGTTTCGGAATGGCCTATTTGTGGGCGTGTTTCGGCCCATACCGGCAGCAATTATGCTTGGGGTGGGCTACATAAAAGGTGGAGCAAGGATATCGGGGCCGGTATTTCCCAGCCAGATTTCATGGCATGGGCGGCACTTGGCACTTTGGGCCGCGGGCTTATTCCTGCACCACCTGTTGTGCAGGATGGCCGCCTGTTTGTTATGGATGCCCAAGGTGTTGTGCGCGCTTTTTCTTGGCCCGGCATGCGCCATATCTGGACGTATAATCCGCGCCCCAGAAAATCTTATTCTGCCAATATGGGCGGCGGTTTGGCCGTAGATGGCGGCGTTGTTTACATTGTAGACGGCATTTCCCAAACCATGGCGGTGGATGCGGCAACCGGCAAGGTGAAGTGGAAAACCACCAACGGCGCACCGGGGCGTTCTGCCCCAACAGTTGCTGGTGGGCGTGTTTTCTTTGGCACGATTGATGAGCGGTTTTTCGCGCTGGATTCCGCCACAGGCCGCCAGTTGTGGACATATACAGCCACATCTGTGGAAACCACCGTGTTTGGCCAGCCTGCTCCCGCTGTAGATAACGGCATTGTGGTGGCCGGGTTTGGTGGGGGCGATCTTGTTGCTTTCCGAGTGGAAAGTGGTGAGGTTGTCTGGAGTGACATGATGGGTAACGTCAACAGTCAGGCCAGCACGCTGGATCTGTCCTGTGTGCGTGGGTTGCCTGTTATTGTTGATAGCATTGTGTATGCCGTAAGCATGGCACAGGTATTGGCTGCCATTGATATCCGCACAGGTCGCCGTGTGTGGGAACGCTCAGTTGCTAGCCAGAACAGCCTGCTATGCGTGGGGGATTGGCTTTTTGTGGTCTCGCTAGATCAGCAGATCGCATGTATTGACCGCCTTTCTGGCCATGTGCGGTGGATTACACAGCTGCGCCGCTTTCGGCGTGTGGATGTGCACAAAGATATCGTAACCTGGTTTGGCCCCATGCTGGTGGGCGGCGAACTGGTTTGTCTGAGTTCTCTGCCAGAAAATGGCATGGTGCGGATTAACCCGGCAACAGGTGCAATTATATCAGTAGACAGCATGGATACCGTTTCTTTCGTGCCGCCAATTATCGTAGATAACCAGATGCTGATCGTGACAAACGACGGGAACCTTTGCTCTTATGGCTGATCGCCGCAAATCCATGCGCCCACCTCCGCCGCTTCCTACGGGGGATATGCCTGTTGTTGTTATTGCAGGTCGGCCAAACGTTGGTAAATCCACACTGTTTAACCGCCTTGTAGGGCGCAGGCAGGCCCTTGTGGCGGATACCCCCGGCGTGACCCGAGACCGCAAGGAAGGTGTGGCCCTTATTCGTGGGCGCTACGTGCGGTTGATTGATACCGCCGGGCTGGAAGAAGCAGCCCCCGAAAGCCTGTTCGGGCGGATGCGCTTTTCTTCTGAGAGTGCTGTGCGTGAAGCAGACTTGGTGCTGTTTTGCGTAGATGCGCGCGCAGGTATTACGCCAGCAGATGAGCATTTTGCACAGTGGATCCGGCGTCAGAACCGCCCTGTATTGCTGATTGCCAATAAATCCGAAGGCCGGCTTGGCGCAGCTTCCGCAATGGAGGCCTATGCTCTGGGCTTGGGCGAACCTTTGGCGCTTTCTGCCGAACACGGTGAAGGTGTGACGGACCTGATGTGGGAAATTGCCGATAGGCTGCCCGCAGAGCCGGAGCATGAGGCAGAACCTGAAATTGAAGCAGCAGATGATTTTGCTGTGGAAGAAGGGGAAGAACCTCCGCGCCCGACTGGCCCATTGCGTGTGGCTATTGTGGGCCGCCCCAATGCAGGTAAATCTACGCTCATGAACGCCCTTTTGGGTGAAGAGCGTATGATTACCGGGCCGGAAGCAGGGCTTACGCGAGATTCCATTGCCGTTACGTTGAAAGATGGCGATGATACGTTTGAAATTGTAGATACGGCTGGTTTGCGCAAAAAAGCGCGCATTGATGAATCTCTGGAAAAAATGTCCGTTTCAGCTGCTATCGAGGCGCTGAAAATGGCAGAGGTGGCCGTGCTGGTGCTGGATGCGACATTGGGCGTGCATGAGCAGGATTTGCAAATTGCTCGCCTGATTGAGCGTGAAGGCCGTGCCTGCGTATTGGCCCTGAATAAATGGGATGCCGTGCAGGATCGCACAGCCACACGTAATGCTATTCTGGACCGTTTGAGCATTTCTCTGGCCCAGATGCGTGGCGTACCAGTTGTTACTTTTTCTGCACTTACCGGTGCTTCCATTCACAAACTGCTGCCAGCGGTGCGTGATGCATGGACAGTCTGGAACGCACGCGTGCCCACAGGTGCCCTCAACCGCTGGTTTGAGGAAATGCTGGAACGCCATCAGCCACCATTGGTGCAGGGGCGCAGGTTGAAACTGCGGTATATCACGCAGGTGAAATCTCGTCCGCCAACGTTTGTTATATTCGGCACGCGGGCTGAACAACTGCCGGATGATTACAAGCGCTACCTTGTAAACGGCCTGCGTGAAACGTTTGATCTGCCGGGTGTGCCTATTCGCTTGCAAACGCGCGGCACCAAAAACCCTTACGCAGATTCCTGATTGAATAGGCGCAGACACTTTCTTTTTGTCAGAACACCATTCGTTGCATTTGGCAGTAAGCCATTACAATGGTGTTCTAACGAGAGAATATGAGGGCACGGAGCACACCGTCTGGCGGTGCTTAAATTGTTTGTCTCAGGTGTCCGAGGCGGCGTGCAGGGCTGTCACTCAATATATTAGCTGCACAACATGAGGTGGGAGCACCACGCCCGCGTGCGTTCTGGATTTCCAGAAAAGGCAGGTAGGTCACTCCTTGCAGGCAAAAGAAAGCTTTGCTCCATGACACAAATCCCCAATTCTCAGTCAGCACCGGTTGCAGATGGGCTTCATGGAGCAGCCCGCAATATGGCCATGCTGGCTGTGGCGCTTTCTGTTTTTCTGGCATTGCTGGACTACGCCATTGCAAACGTTGCACTGCCCGATATTGCGCGGGATTTAAACGCTTCCTCATCTTCGTCCATCTGGGTTGTAAATGCCTATCAGATGGCCAGTCTGGTTTCCCTTCTGCCGCTGGCTGCGTTGGGTAGTCGGGTGGGGTTTGCCAGGCTTTGTCAGGTAGGGATCATCATTTTTATGGTGTCATCTCTATTCTGTGCCACGGCCACCAGCTTGCCTATTTTGGCGGGTGCGCGTGTGTTGCAGGGTATTGGTGGTGCATGCATTATGAGTGTGAATATCGCGCTAGTGCGGTTTATTTACCCTCATGCAGAAATTGGGCGCGGTATTGCTCTTAATGGTGTTGTGGTGGCGCTTGGTGTGGCCTTGGGGCCTACGGCTGCTGCTGCCATTCTTACCATAGGGTCTTGGCCGTGGCTGTTCTGGATTAACCTGCCATTTGGGGCTTTGGCCTTGGGCATGGCCTTTTATGCGCTGCCTAAAGTACCACGCACTTCTGGCGCGTTGGATATTACAGGCAGCATATTGTGCATGCTGGCTTTTGGGGCCTCCGTAATGGGGGGAGATGGGCTGGCACATTCCCAAAATACAGCCATTTCCTGTGCATTACTGCTGGCAGGGCTTGCAGCCGGAGTGCTGCTGGTGCGGCGTGAGGCAGAAGTTTCACAACCCATTTTGCCTGTTGATTTGCTGAAAAATCCAGAATTCGCAGTGGCCTTTATCACCGGGTTCTGTGGCTTTGTGGCCTCTAACTTCTACATCGTTTCCATGCCGTTTACGTTGCACAACACTCTTGGCCTCAGCTCAGCCGCCACGGGTTTGCTCATTAAGCCTTGGCCGTTGGGCATTATGTGCGCAGCGCCACTGATCCGGCGCGTAGCAGATAAGGTTTCTGCGGGCGTGTTGTCTTCCATTGGTCTGAGCACAACGGCACTGGGTTTCTTTTTGCTGTGGCTTTTGCCGGCTCATCCTTCTGTGTGGGATATTGCATGGCGCACCGGCGTGGCAGGTTGGGGGTTTGGGTTTTTTCAGCCTCCCAATAACCGAGCCATGATGGTGGCCGCGCCTCATACACGGGCTGGTGGTGCCAGTGGTATGGTGCAGGTTGCACGCCAAGCGGGGCAGACCTTGGGGGCTATGGGGGTTGCGGCCTTTTTTACATGGTTTGCACAAGGGGCCACACAAAAGTGCTTGCTTATGGCCGGATGTGTGGCGCTGTTTGCCGCCATGCTAAGTGCCAGCCGTTTGTTTCTGAATACAAAAAAAGCAGCCTGAGGCTGCTTTTTTATTGGTCGCATTATGTCTGGCTGTTCAGACTTCAGCTTCAAGGAAGATACGGCTGACATCCCCCATCCACGCGCCATAATAACGTTCCAGCCAACGTTCAGCCTGTGTGGGCGCACCAGCTACCAAAGAGGTAAGGGGCGCAAGATAGACCCATTCGGTCTGTCCGCTTTCATCCGTCATATCCCGGCCCTGTAGGCCGTCCATGGCAATGGCAATCATCTGTGCAGCCAGATCACGCACTGTGCCTTCACCCCAAGGCGTATCCAGCCCCATAAGTGGCACAATCTCGCGCAGCTTTACGTAGTCTTCCCAAGGGTGAGATTTTACGAGTTCCCAAGCAGATTCCAGCGCCGCATCATCATACAAAACACCCGTCCACAAAGTGGAAAGAGCCAGCATCATTTCTGGTGATCCCGCATCAGCGCCACGCATTTCCAGGAACTGCTTGAGCCGCACATCGGGGAAGGCTGTTGTAATGTGGTCTTCAAAATCCCCAATGGTGGGGGTTACATCTTCCAGCCCGTCCTGCCGTTCACCATTCATCCATGCGCGGAAGGAGCGGCCAGCCACGTTGCGCATTTTGCCATCACGCATAATGAAATACATGGGCACATCCAGCACCCATTCCACATAGCGTTCAAAGCTGAAGTCATCTTCAAACACGCATGCTGGCATGCCGGAGCGGGCGTTGTCCGTATCTGTCCAGACCTGTGCGCGGTTGGAAAGAATGTTGTTGGGCTTGCCTTCTACAAAAGGAGAATTGGCAAACAGGGCCGTGGCTACCGGTTGCAGCGCCATGGAAACACGCATTTTGCGCACCATGTCCTGCTCAGACCCAAAATCCAGATTCACCTGCACGGTGCAGGTGCGCTGCATCATGTCCAAACCCATTGAGCCAACTTTGGGCATGTATTCGCGCATAATGGCGTAGCGGGATTTGGGCATCCACGGCAGTTCTGCCCGTGTGGCAGTGGGGTGAAAGCCCAAGGGCGCAAAGCCTAGCCCCAGTTCACGCGCAATGGGGCGCACGGCATCAAAATGGGCTGTCAGTTCTTCTGCTGTTTCGTGCAGGGTGCGCAAGGGCGCGCCAGAAAGCTCAAACTGCCCGGCAGGCTCAAGGGAGATAGCAGCACCAGCGGCATCTCCCCGCCCTTTCAGGCCGATGATGTTGTTATTGTCGAGCACAGATGTCCAATCATCCGGCTCAAACTTCTGCAGGCCCTTAAGCAGGGCTTCAATGCCATTGGGGGCATAAGGTGGGGCAGAATAGGCTTTCTGCCCTTCCTTTACGGCTTCTGGGCGCAGAAAGCCGAATTTTTCGTGTTCCGTGCCAATCCGCCATGCGTCACGCGGCTTGCATCCCTGCGCAAGCACTTCGGCCAGCTGTGCAACGGTGCGGGCAGGGGTTTCATCTGATGCGCCGGGGTTGGACATGGGGTATCACAGATCCTTGAAAAACAGAGAAATCGCACTCTGCGCCAGCAAAGCGGAGATATGAAGCGTTATTGTGACAAAACAGCAGCCGAACGCAAGCCGCAGCCTATAAGTGCCAGCCCGGCAGCCACGGCCGTATCAGCCCGCAACACCAATGGGCCTAGGGATATTGGCGTGATGCAAGAATATTTTAGCATCATCTGGCATTCCCTATCACTTAGGCCCCCTTCAGGGCCAACCAAAAAACCATCCCCTGCATGGGCCTCGGGCAGCAGGGAAGGGGTATGAATAGCCCGGTCCTCTCCGCGTTCTATGGCGGCAAACAGCCGGTGCTCCTGCGGCCAGCTTGCCAGAAAATCTGTGAACGATTGCGGAGACTCTACGTGTGGCACATCAAAGCGCTCACATTGTTCTGTGGCTTCGGTGGCAATGGCATGCAGGCGGTCGGGGTTGATGCGATGTGTATTGGTGCGTTCGGTGATAAGAGGCACAAAATGCGTAACACCCAGCTCCGTGCCCATACGCAAGACCAAATCTGTGGCATCGCGTTTGAGCAAGGCAAAAGCCAGAACCAAGGCAGGCTGCTGCGTGGGAGCGCGAAGTTGGCGCTCCAGCTCAAAAAAGCCTTTGTCCTTCCGGATTTCCGTAATGCGTGCCAGCCATTCCCCACTGTTTGCATTGAAGATGCGCACGTGGTCTCCGGCTTTTTTGCGCAATACTGTGCCCAGATAGCGGGCCTGATCTGGCGCAATTTGCAGCGTTAGGCCCGTGTGGGCATCTCCCAGTATTTCTGGGGCATTATAAAGGCGCGGAAGGTGCGCGGTGGCATCTGTTACAACCATGGTTACCGGGTCTGTCTGAGCTGAAAGGTGTAAGTGGTTTCCGCTTTGTGGCATAGAACACCAGCCCTTAACACCATATGCCTTTCTGAACAGGATACGTGAACAGCCGTGTCAGTTTCTTCCAGCCATACAGATATCCGCATTACAGGGTGGATTGCCCATCTGCCTCCGGCGTTGCAGGCTTATGCTTTGCTTGCGCGGTTGGATAGGCCAATAGGCACGTGGCTTTTATGGTTGCCGGGCATGTGGGGTATTCTGCTGCCTCAGGGTGTTGCCACTTCCGAACGCATTCGGCTGGTTGTGCTGTTTGGCATTGGCAGCCTTGTGATGCGGGCTGCGGGCTGCGTTGTGAACGATATGTGGGACAGGGATATAGACCGGCAGGTGGCGCGCACGGCTGGGCGGCCATTGGCATCTGGCGCGTTGAGCATGAAGCAGGCCACACTCTTTTTGGTGCTGCTTTTGCTGGCAGGCTTGGCTGTGCTGGTGCAGTTGAACAGCCTTTCATGGATTTTGGGTGTGTCATCCCTGCTGCTGGTGGCGCTTTACCCATTGGCCAAGCGGTTTACGTGGTGGCCTCAGCTTGTCATGGGGTTTACCTTCGGCTTTGGCGCACCCATGGGATACGCGGCTGCGGCCGGGCATTTATCTTGGGCGCAGGCAGCTTTGTATGCGGCAACCATTGTGTGGCAACTGGGGTTTGATACCATTTATGGCTTTCAGGATATGGAAGACGATGCCCGCATTGGTGTGAAATCCACATCTCGCCTTATGGTCGGCCGGGCGCATGGGTTTATTGGCACCTGTTACGGGCTGATGCTTGTTTTGCTGGCTGTGGCTGCTGTTTTGGCGGGGGCTGGCCCACTTTTTTGGGTGGCTTTGGTGTTGCCTGCCATATTGTTGTGGCAACAGGCCCGTAAGGTAGACCCCACAAGCCCCGCTTTGTGTCTGGCCCAGTTTAGGGCTAATCGAGAAATTGGTCTGGCCGTAGCGTTGGCGCTGGTTGCCGGGTTGATAGCTGTATAAGCCTGCATGCTTCAGATGAAAGAAACCACGTTTATGAAATCCATTTTCCGGGCTGTTCTGCCAGCGGCTATGGGGTTGGTTCTGGCTGGCAGCCAGGCTTATGCACAGGACGATACCGGTGAAACGGCTATTCCCGTAGCATCTTCTTCCGCTCCGGCTGCTGTGGCGCTTTCTGCATCCGATAAAGCATGGCTGAAGCGGATTGAGCAGGCGCTCAACCAGTCCAAAACCTTTCAGGCCCGCATTCAACAGCTTGATGCAGAAGGAAAACGCACAACCGGCACCGTGTGGATGAAGCGCCCCGGCCAGATGCGCTTGGCGTATGATCCGCCTTCACCGCTGCTGCTGGTAGCCAACGGGGGTAAGGTTGTGTTCCGAGATAACCAGTTGGACCAAACCACGGTTATTCCCATTGAGCGCACACCTCTGGGCCTTCTGCTGCGCCCTCATGTCAGCCTGACAGATGATGTCACGGTAACGGGCTTTCAGCATGATAACGGGCTGGTGCAGGTTACGCTTGTGCGCACATCCTCCCCCGGTGATGGCAGCCTGACACTGGTTTTTTATGAAACGCCAGTTGCTCTGCGGTCATGGAGTGTGCTGGACGCGCAAGGGCGCGAAACCCGCGTAACCTTGTTTGATGTGCATGCGGGTGCAGACATTCCGGCAAGCACTTTTGTTCTGCCTGCCGAGGACAACTAAACTGTGTTGAAAGCAGCTTTTTCCGTGCTTCTTCTGGAAAAAGCTGCCGTGCAGGCCGATATATTCACACAGATTGAGACAGATTGAAGTGAGGCACGCAGGCTATGGCCGCAGAGCGTGAACCCCCGGTAATGGGTGATGATCTTTTTGGGCTTCCTCCCGAGCCATCGCAGGGAAGAAATGCGGACGCACGCAAAAAGCCAGCGCCCACGCAACCATTGGCGGACCGTCTGCGCCCGCAACGGTTGGAGGATGTGGTAGGGCAGGCGCATCTGCTGGGGCCAGAGGGTGCGCTCACACGTATGCTGGAACGAGGCTCACTTGCCAGTTTGATTCTGTGGGGTGGGCCGGGTGTTGGCAAAACCACTATTGCCCGCCTTCTGGCACAGGCTGCTGGGTTAAAGTTTGTGCAGCTTTCGGCTGTGTTTTCTGGCGTGGCGGATCTAAAAAAAGCCTTCGAGAACGCACGCAGGCAGGCAGAAGTGGGTGGCGGTACGCTGCTGTTTGTAGATGAAATCCACCGCTTTAACCGCGCGCAGCAGGATGGCTTTTTGCCGGTGGTAGAAGATGGCACCGTTGTGCTGGTTGGTGCCACAACCGAGAATCCATCCTTTGCGCTCAATTCCGCTTTGCTGTCACGCTGTCAGGTTATGGTGCTTAACCGGCTGGATGACCCAGCTTGTGAAGCCCTGCTGGTGCGGGCGGAAGAAGAAACAGGCAGGCCCTTGCCGCTTACGGAAGATGGGCGTGTAACCCTCCGCGCCATGGCAGATGGTGATGGCCGTTACCTGCTCAACATGGTGGAGCAGCTTTTAAGCCTGAAAACAGAAAAACCGCTGGATGCGCAGGCCCTTTCCCGCCTGTTGGCAAAACGCGCCATTTTGTATGATCGAGATAGGGAAGAGCATTACAATCTGATTTCCGCTCTGCATAAATCCATGCGCGGATCAGACCCGGATGCAGCCCTCTACTGGTTTGCCCGTATGCTGGAAGGCGGGGAAGACCCGCGTTATCTGGCCCGCCGTATGACACGCTTTGCCGCGGAAGACGTGGGCATGGCAGACCCACACGCCCTGCCATTGGCCGTGGCTGCGTGGGAAACGTATGAGCGTTTGGGTTCGCCGGAGGGGGAACTGGCCTTGGCGCAGCTTGTGGTGCACCTGGCTACTGCACCCAAATCCAACGCGGTTTATAAAGCCTATGGCGCGGTCCGCCGTGCAGCCAAGGCTACAGGCAGCCTGATGCCCCCGGCACATATTCTAAATGCTCCCACCAAACTGATGCAGGATATCGGCTACGGTAAGGGCTATCAGTATGACCACGATGCGGAAGAAGGCTTTTCTGGCCAAAACTATTTTCCCGACGGCATGAAGCGCCAGAACTTCTATAATCCAACGGGTAGGGGCTATGAACGGGAGGTTCGTCACAGGCTAGAAACGTGGTCCCGCTTGCGGGATCGGCGTTAGTCGTGAATATCGGCGCATGAGTGTTGTCAATCGTACCGTAAGCGAAGACGAAGCCGGTATTCGTCTGGATCGCTATTTTCGCCGCCATTACCCGCATCTTACGCAGGGGGCGCTTCAAAAACTGTGCCGCACGGGCCAGATTCGTGTTGAGGGCAAAAGGGTAGAAGCCTCCACCCGGTTAGAACCGGGGCAAACGGTGCGCGTGCCCCCCATTCCCATGGCCGCCAAGCCTGCGCGCGATGTGCCCCGCCCGCTGGATGAAAAACTGGCGCGCGAAATCCGCAAGATGGTGGTGTATCAGGACAAGCACGTTATTGTCCTTAACAAGCCCGCAGGGCTTGCCGTGCAGGGTGGCCCCGGCATTACCAAACATATTGACATGATGCTGGATGGCCTGCGGGAAGAAGATGATCCGCGCCCACGGCTGGTGCACCGGATTGATAAAGATACCTCCGGCCTTCTGCTGCTGGCGCGCACTCCCGGCGTAGCGGCCAAGCTGGCGGCATCTTTCCGTGGTCGGGACGTAAAAAAGATCTACTGGGCTGTTGTGGTTGGGCGGCCTGATCCGCTTTCGGGTGAGATAGATCAGCCATTGGCCCGTTTGGGTGCTGGCCCCGGTTCCATCACCGTGGCGGCTGACCGTAAGGATGCCGATGCACAATCTGCACGGTCTGTTTACGAAGTGCTGGATTCGGCTGCACGCAAGTTTTCTTGGCTGGAACTTTCACCGCTTACTGGTCGCACGCATCAGCTCCGTGTGCATTGCGAATCTTTAGGCACACCTATTTTGGGAGATCCGAAATACGGTGGAGCAGCAGCCCATCCTTCTGGCTTTACAGACAGGCTGCATCTGCATGCCCGGATGCTGGATATGCCACATCCGGCAGGTGGGCGCTTAACTGTAAGTGCCGAATTACCGCCTCATATGCGTGAAACCTTCCGAACTCTTGGGTTTGTGCCGGGCACCACACCGCCACCTTCACGCCGTGGTGGCCAAGGATAAGGACGGTTCAAGTTGAAACAGGAGAAACGCACATGCGTCTGAAATGGAAAATCGGCCTGCTGGCGGGGGCCGCTGTTCTGGCGCTGGGCGGTGGCACAATTATATCTGCCACGCAGGATGCAGACTGGCTAAAAACACGGCTGGCCGATGCTGTGGAAAGCAGCACCGGCCGCCGCCTGACCATTGGCCAGTTGCATGTGTGGATTCTGCCTTTTCCGTGGGTGGAAGCAAAGAACGTAAAATTGTCCAGCGTGGCGGAAGATGGCGTGAACATGCTGGATATCGGACAGGTGCGTGCCCGGTTGGCATTGTTGCCGCTGTTTTCTCATCGCATTGCGTTTGAAGATGTCAGCCTCATCAGCCCACAGGTGCGGTTGCGCCGTTTGGCAGATGGGCGGGCAGATTGGCATTTCACACCTCAGGAACGCCAAAGCGGCATCGGGGGCTCTTCGTCTTCCAGTTCTGGCAAGATGCACTGGAATCTGACGGTTTCAGATCTTTTGCTCACACAGGCGCAGGTCGCTTGGGATGATGCGGTGCATCATCGTTCTGGCGCTTTTCAGATTGCCGAAGGCAAGGTGAAAGGGCTTTCGGGGAACGCGCCTGATTTTGATGTAAAACTGCGTAAAGGAGCTGGGCAGTTAGCGCTTACAGGGCAAACAGGGCCTTTGTTGCCAATGTCTGCCCAGTTGCCAATGCAGCTGAGAATCTCCCTGACTGTGAATGGCCATCCTGCCGGGCTGGCGCATATAGATGGGTCCATTACAGATCCGCAGGGCCAAAAAGTCTATGCGTTGCAGATTGGTGGTTCTGTTGCGCAGCTGCGTGATCTGAATGTCTTTTTCCCACATGCAAATCTGCCAGAAGGTCGGAATGTTTCTGTAGATATGGCTGTTGGCGGGCAGGGCGCGCAGCCTGCACCCCAAAGCCTGCACGTGCGTGCTGAAAATGTGGATGTAGGCGCATGGTTGCCACAGGCCGCATTAACTCGGGTGGTAATAGATACGGCAGGCCCCACAGATCCGGTAACGGCTCAGATTGATGGTCAGGTGGGTGTGCAGGTGTTGAGCCTGCGTGGCACGGTGGGAACAATGCAGCAGTTGGCTGCTGCGCCCGAACACGTTGCACAGCAGATTGTGCCGGTGGATTTAACGCTCACGCAGGGTGAATCCAGCATACACGGTACAGGCACTCTAAGTGCTGGTGCTTCTGCGCTGGATGTGCATGGCCAGCTCGCGCACGTGGTGCCGGGGGGTGATCTGCCAGCCGCCAATGATCTTAAAGTAGATGGGCACATAGATGTTGCTGATACGGCATCTGTGGTGCGGCACCATGCCGTATCAGATGTGCTGCGTGGCGCACGGGGCGCCATGGATGTGCAAGCGCAGAGCGTAAACTGGCAGGGCGTAACATGGGCGCATGTCAGCGCACATGCCACGCTGCAAAATAGCAGACTGACACTTGAGCCCGTGCAGGCTGAAGGCAATGGTTTCCAGCAAGCTGGCCGTTTGGTGTATGACGTGGCCGGTGCTTTGCCCCAAATTGAATTGGCGGCGCACCCTGTGTTTTTACTCCTGCCTGTTGTTGAGCGCTGGCTTGGCCTTTCTTCCTCGCTTTCCGGCACTGTGCAGCTTGTGGGCGCAGTTTCCACGCAAGGGGAAACGCCGGAAGATCGGCGCAATAATCTGGACGGGCACCTTGGGGTTTCGGTTGTGGATGGTAGCATAAGTGGTGCCGCTATTCGCACGCTTCTGGGCCCACAGGTGCCGGTTAAAGGCAAAATGCCCGTAAGGTGCTTTGGCAGCCATATGCAGTTTGCGCAGGGCAATGCCAATATTGATATGCTGGGGCTGGAAACGCCGTTTCTGGTGCTGCATGGGCACGGCACGGTGGGGCTGGGCTCTCAGGCGCTGGATATGCACCTGTCTCCGCGCGTGTTGCTGGGTGGGGCTTCGGCTTCTTCCGATGTTGCGGTTACAGGTACATTGTCAGATCCCAAACCGCGTATGGATCCGGCTTACGAAGGCCGGTATGGCATAAGCATTGGCGGAAATGACGGGGAGGGAGATAACTGCCCCTCCATGCTTTCTGCTGCGCGTGAGGGTGTGGCTGGGCCAGATGCACCGCAGAAAAAAGCGGGCAAGGAAGGAAAGGTCATGAACATGTTGCGTGGCTTGGGGCTATTCCAATGAAAATGGCATCTACCGAACATAATGTTTCTGGCAATGCGCCGGTTGGCCGCAAACGGTTCTGGAAACAGGCAGACGTTGTGCCGGAAGGGCAGGGCTTTGTTGTGCAGCTTGATGGGCGCAGCATCCGTCTGCCACGCAAGACCCCGCTATGTGTCACGTCTCGCGCATTGGCAGATGCGCTGGCGGCAGAATGGCAGGCCGCCGGGCAAAATGCAGATGGTCTTTTTTCACCTGCAGATCTGCCCCTTACAGGTATTGCGGGCTCTATGATCGAGCGTATTCCTGCAGAGCGGGAAGGGGTTTTGCGCAGCCTTCTGGCTTATGCGGGCAGTGATCTGTTGTGTTACCGGGAGCCGGGGGAAGGCAAGCTGGCGCAGGCCCAGCGCAAGGAATGGGACCCGTGGCTGGAATGGCTGCGGAAGCAGTATGGGGTTACTCTGCACACATCATCTGGCGTGATGCCAATTGTGCAGCCCGAAGAGTCTTTGCAAAAGCTCTATGATGCCATGGAAAAGCTGAATGCGGCGGAATTGGCTGTGCTTGCTGTTTCCGTGCCAGCATTAGGGAGCCTTGTGCTGGGTTTGGCGCTGGTAAATGGCGCTGGTTCTGTAGATGAACTGGTGGCCAGCGCAACGCTGGATGAACGTATGCAAATGGCTGTGTGGGGTGAGGATACGGAAATAACGGACCGTATTGCCGGTATTCAGCGGGAAGTGGCCGATGCAGCCCGTTTTCTGCAATTGGCGCGCACGCCTGCGGTTTGATGTCAACCCGCATCCCCAAGCATTTATATGCGGCGTTACTCTTGGCAAGTTTGGAATCTTCCCCAAGTATGAAGCAGTTCAAGCTTTAAGGAGCATAGACATTATGAAAATCAAAAAGACCCTTCTGGCAGCAATTGTGGCTGCAGGTGTTTCTGTTGCAGGCGTTAGCGCACATGCAGAACCCGGTAATGGATTTAATGGAAACGGTTTTGGCCCCGGTATTCCGGGTGCAGGGCTGAATGCTCTGGACGGCATTGATCTTACCAAAAAGCAGCGCAAGCAGATTCAGACCATTCTGCAGGAAGCTCACCGTCAGGATCAGACGCAGGATCTCCGTGGTGATTTCGACAAAATTCACCGCCAGATTGAAGACGCGCTGACATCCCCCGGCCCGGTGGATAAAGACAAGGTTGCAACACTGCAGCAGGAAATGGCAACCCTGCGCGCCCAGCGTGAATCCCAGCATCTGGAAACGGCTTCCCGCATCCATGATGTGCTGACGGCTGATCAGTTGGCCCAGATTCATGCACGTCAGGTTAAGATTCATGATCTGCTGGATCAGCTTCATGCTGTTGAACATCCTGCTCCGGCAGCCGATGCAGATAAATCTGGCAAGTAAACCGCCAGAAGGTTCTTGACTCTCGCAGGGGTATCCCGTAACCCCTGCAACAAATCAGGCCCGCCACTCCGCGAGTGTTCGCGCAGTGGCGCGTCTTGTTATGGGGTGTGATACTTTTGTTCGAAGCTCTTTCAGGCAAGCTTTCCGGCGTTTTTGATGGCCTCGCTAAACAGGGGGCGCTGTCTGAAGCCGATGTTCTGGAGGCAATGCGGGAAGTCCGTCTGGCCATGCTGGATGCTGACGTTGCGCTGCCTGTTGTTAAAGACTTCGTTAATAAAGTTAAGGAACGAGCCGTTGGGCATGAAGTGCTGGAAAGCATTTCTCCCGGTCAGGCTGTCGCTAAAATCGTCAATGATGCTCTTATTGATGCCCTTGGCGGTGCCGGTGCTGTTCCCCTCAATCTAAATTCCACCCCACCTGTTCCCGTTCTGATGGTTGGTTTGCAGGGGTCTGGTAAAACCACCACTTCTGGTAAATTGGCTCTGCGCCTTAAAACGCGTGAACGTAAAAAGGTTCTGCTCGCTGCTCTGGATACGCAGCGCCCTGCAGCTCAGTTGCAGCTTGCGCAGTTGGCAGAGCAGGTTGGCGTTACATCCCTGCCGATTGTGGCTGGGCAGACACCTGTAGAAATTGCCAAGCGTGCCCTCGATACAGGGCGGCGCGAAGGTTATGATGTCGTTATCCTCGATACCGCCGGTCGTCTTTCCATAGACGAAGCGTTGATGGACGAGGTGCGGCAGATTCGTGATGTCACACACCCGGCAGAAACCCTGCTGGTTGTAGATGCCATGACCGGGCAGGATGCCGTAAATACTGCCAAGGCCTTTAATGAGGCTGTTGGTGTGACCGGTGTTGTCATGACCCGGATGGACGGTGATTCCCGCGGTGGTGCAGCGCTTTCCATGCGTGCCATTACCGGTGCTCCCATCAAGCTGATTGGTACGGGTGAAAAGCTGGACGGGCTGGATGAATTTTATCCAGAACGTGTGGCCGGTCGTATTCTTGGCTTGGGTGATATTGCCGGGCTTGTTGAAAAAGCCGCCGATACGCTTGATCAGGAAGAAGGTGAACGCCTCGCCCAGAAGATGATGGCGGGCAAGTTCGATCTGGATGACTACGCATCCCAGATCCGCCAGATCAACAAGTTGGGCTCCATTTCCGGTATTCTGGGCATGCTTCCGGGTATGGGTAAAGTTAAGGAAGCTTTGGGGGATAAGGATCTTGATACCTCGATCCTGAAAAAGCACCTTGCCATTATTTCTTCCATGACCAAGGCAGAGCGTAAAAACCCTGCCATTATCAAGGCATCGCGCAAAAAGCGTATTGCTGCCGGGTCTGGATCTACAGTTCAGGATGTTAACAAGCTGCTCAAGCAGTTTGATATGATGTCCTCCATGATGAAGCGCTTCAACAAACTGGGCTTGAAAGGTCTCATGCGCCAGGGAATGTCTGCGCTCATGCCGAAAGGAATGGGAGGGGGAGGGCCGCCGGGTGGACCTGGTGGCAATCCTTTCCGCTAAGGCGGTCTATTTCTAGAAGCAGTTTTTCGGGTTTTTTATTTTTGGGTCTGGAGTAACTCCGAATGAGTCTTAAAATTCGTCTTGCCCGCGCAGGTGCCAAGAAGCGTCCGTACTACCACATCGTTGTGGCAGATAGCCGCAGCCCGCGTGATGGCCGTTTCATTGAAAAGGTTGGCGCTTACAACCCAATGCTGCCGTCTGATCACGCTGAACGCGTGCGTCTGACAGAAGAACGCATCAAGCATTGGCTGTCTGAAGGCGCTCAGCCGACAGATCGCGTGGCTCGCTTCCTTGGTAACGCAGGTCTGGCTCCTAAGCCCGCTTATCGTGAACAGCCTAAAAAGTCTGCTCCGAAGAAGAAGGCACAGGAACGCGCTGCTGAAGCCGCTAAAGCTGCCGAAGCCGCTGCTGCCTAAAGCCTGAAACCATCATGTGCTCAAACCTCATTCTGATGGGCGTTGTTGGTAAACCGCATGGTGTGCGCGGCCTTGTGCGTGTGCGCGCTTATGCGGAAAACCCGCAAACGCTGGAGCAGTGTGGGGCATTGCAGGACGATCAGGGCCGTAAATGGTTCCTCAGTTGGCGTGGGGCGGGTAGCGTAGCCGAATTGCGGGATGCCAATGGCACTCCGCTGGCTGATCGTGATGCCGCGCAGGCGTTGGTGAATACCCGCCTGTATGTGCCGCGTGCAGCTTTGCCGGAACCTGAGGAAGAAGAATTCTACCATGCTGATTTAATTGGCATGGAAGCTTTCGAAAACGGTCTTTCTCTTGGTCGTGTTGTGATGGTGCATGATTATGGAGCTGGCGCCAGTCTGGAACTGAGTGATGGTTCCCTTGTTCCGTTTACTCAGGCCTGTGTGCCTGAGGTGCATCTGAAACAACGGACAATCACGGTGGTGCGGCCCGAAGAAGTTTCGGGCGAAGAAGGACGCGGCGTTGGTAAACGGCAGAAAACAGAGGTGCAGCTATGAACTGGCAGGCCACTGTGCTCACGCTGTTTCCTGAAATGTTTCCGGGCCCACTGGGGCTTTCCCTTGCAGGGCGAGCACTGGAAAAAGGCTTGTGGACATGTCGGACGGAAGATCTGCGGCAGCATGGTCTGGGCCGGCATCGTGCAGTAGATGATACACCATTTGGTGGTGGTGCAGGCATGGTTATCCGCCCAGATGTGGTGGATGCCGCCTTTGCTGCCTCTCAGGCGCCAGCAAATGTGCCGCGTGTGTATCTTACACCGCGTGGGCGGCCATTAACGCAGCAGGATGTGCGGCGTTATGCGGCTGGTTCTGGGGTGTTGTTGCTGTGTGGTCGGTTTGAAGGTGTGGACGAACGTGTGCTGCAAGCACATGACGTTGAGCAGGTATCCATCGGAGATTACATTCTCTCGGGTGGGGAAACTGCCGGACTGGTGTTGCTGGATGCGTGTGTGCGTCTGCTACCCGGCGTGATGGGGTGTGAGGAAAGTGGCGTAGAGGAAAGTTTTTCCGAAGGGCTGCTTGAATATCCGCACTATACCCGTCCTGCCGAGTGGGAAGGGCGCGCTGTGCCGGAAATCCTGCTTTCGGGCAATCATGCCGCCATCGCGGCCTGGAGGCAGAAGCAGGCAGAAGAAATAACGCGGGAAAGAAGGCCGGATCTGTGGTCTGCCTGGCTGGCTCGCAAGGAAAGAAACATGGCTGAAGCTGTGGGCGGGGCCGCACAGACAGACCATTTTGGGGTTTGAGGAAGGATACCGACATGAACATCATTCAGCAGTATGAAGCTGCAGAAATTAAGCGTCTGACAGCAGAGCGCGCTGTTCCGGAATTCGAAGCCGGTGATACGGTGCGCGTTTCCGTTAAGGTGCAGGAAGGTGAACGTACCCGTCTGCAGGCTTTTGAAGGCGTTGTGATTGCCCGTTCCAACAAGGGCCTGAACAGCAACTTCACCGTGCGCAAGATTTCCAATGGTGAAGGTGTGGAACGTGTGTTCCCGCTGTACGCACCTACGGTTGCAGAAATCAAGGTTGTGCGTCGTGGTAAAGTGCGTCGTGCAAAGCTGTACTACCTGCGTGGCCGTAGCGGTAAGTCTGCTCGTATTGCAGAACGCCCGCGTGAAGTGGTTGCTCCGGCAGCCAGCTAAAACCATATAACCGTTCACATCGGTCTGATATGGTTTTTAAAACCCGACTGGCCTATGTCAGTCGGGTCTTTTTGATATATAGGCATACCGCAACAGCATTGGCCTAATAGGTGAGCTGATGCACGTAGCGTAAGAGATATAAAGGAGGAGGGCATGGGCCCGCGTACGTTGTTCGACAAGATCTGGGATGATCACGTCGTTGAAACTCTGCCGGACGGCACCTCTATTCTTTATATTGACCGGCACCTTGTGCACGAAGTCACCAGCCCGCAGGCTTTTGAAGGCTTGCGTCTGGCAGGGCGTAAACTGCGCCACCCGGAAAAGACTGTGGCTGTGGTTGACCACAACGTGCCAACGTCTGACCGCACCCAGCCGATTGAAGAAGCCGATAGCCGCAACCAGATTGAAACGCTGGAACGCAACGTTAAGGAATTCGGGGTTCCGTATTTCCCGCTGCTTTCTGCCAATCAGGGCATTGTGCACGTTGTCGGGCCAGAGCAGGGGATTTCTCTGCCAGGCATGACCATTGTGTGTGGGGATTCCCATACCTCTACGCATGGTGCGCTGGGTTCGCTGGCTTTCGGTATCGGTACGTCGGAAGTCGAGCATGTAATGGCCACGCAGACCATTCTGCAGCGTCCGGCTAAAAACATGCGCGTTACGGTTGATGGCACGCTTGGTGCTGGCGTTTCTGCCAAAGATATCATGCTGGCTATTATCGGGCATATCGGCACGGCTGGTGGCACAGGGCATGTAATCGAATTTGCAGGTTCCGCCATTCGTGGGCTGGACATGGCAGGTCGTATGACGCTGTGCAACATGGCCATTGAAGCCGGTGCGCGCGCAGGTATGGTTGCGCCAGATGAAACCACGTTTGAATATGTGCGTGGCCGTCCGTTTGCCCCCAAGGGTGAAGAGTTCGACAAGGCTGTTGCCTATTGGAAAACGCTGGCTTCTGATGAAGGTGCGCATTTCGATAAGGAAGTGACGCTGCGGGCCGAAGATATCAGCCCCAGCCTGACATGGGGCACAAGCCCGGAAACAGTGCTGCCCATTACGGCCATCGTACCTAACCCTGCTGATGAAGCTGATGAAGCCAAGCGCACCCAGATGCAGCGTATGCTGGACTACATGGGGCTGGAAGCTGGGCAGAAAATTGCTGGCACACCAGTTGATGTGGTTTTCATTGGCTCTTGCACCAACAGCCGTATTGAAGATTTGCGTGCCGCAGCGCAGATAGCCGCTGGCCGCAAGGTGGCTGAAGGCGTGCGCGCCATGATTGTGCCGGGTTCGGGCAATGTAAAGCGGCAGGCAGAAGAAGAAGGGCTGGACCAGATTTTTCTGGATGCAGGTTTTGAATGGCGTGAGGCCGGGTGCTCCATGTGCCTTGGTATGAACCCAGATCGGCTAACACCGGGCCAGCGTTGTGCTTCTACATCCAACCGTAATTTTGAAGGACGTCAGGGGCCGGGCGGTCGCACACATCTGCTGTCTCCTGCCATGGCCGCGGCTGCTGCTGTGACGGGGTGCCTGACTGATGTAAGGGAGCTGGCATAATGGAAAAGTTTACAACTCTGTCGGCCATTGCGGCAGCTCTGCCAGAAGCCAACATTGATACAGACAAAATTATTCCGGCTCGGTTTTTAAAAACCACGCAGCGCACTGGCTTGGGTAAAAATGCCTTTGATGCCATGCGTTATCTGCCAGATGGTAAAGAAAACCCGGATTTTGTGCTGAACAAGGAACCGTGGCGTAAAGCTGAAATCCTGATTACCTATGACAATCTGGGCTGCGGTTCATCGCGTGAGCATGCGCCTTGGGCACTGCTGGATTTTGGTATTCGGTGCGTGATTGCACCTTCCTTTGCCGATATCTTCTTCAATAACTGCTTCAAGAACGGCATTTTGCCGATCCGCCTGCCGCGTGAAATTTGCGATCAGCTGATGGCAGATGCCAGCATGGGCAGCAATGCCCGCCTTACGGTTGATCTGCCCCGGCAGGTTATTGTGCGGCCAGATGGGCAGGAAGTGCCTTTTGAAATCGACCCGTTCCGCAAGCATCTGCTGCTGGAAGGGCTGGATGATATTGGCCAGACGCTTCAGCACGAAACAAATATCGAAGGGTATGAAAACCGGGAAAACCGGGAAAAACCCTGGATGCCTTCCATTCATATTGATTGATTATTCTGGAGCTGCATGATGACTGCACAGAACACAGCCATAAAACTTCTTGTTCTGCCGGGTGACGGTATTGGCCCCGAAATCATGCGGGAAGTCCGGCGTGTTATTGACTGGCTGGAAAGCCGTCGTGGCCTGTCCTTCGATATTACGGAAGATGTGGTTGGTGGTGCTTCTCTGGCAGAATACGGTGAGCCTATCCGTGATGAAGTGATCGAGAAGGCATGGGCTGCGGATGCAGTGCTGTTTGGCTCGGTTGGTGATCCAAAGTGGGCGCATGTGGGGTTTGAAAAGCGCCCGGAAGTGGCCATTCTCAAGCTGCGGCAGGAACTGGGGCTGTTTGCCAACCTGCGCCCGGCCAAAGTGTTTGATGCACTGGTAGATGCCAGCACGCTTAAGCCGGATGTGGTGCGTGGGCTGGATATCATGATCGTGCGTGAAACGGTGGGGGGTATCTATTTTGGTAACCCACGTGGCATTGAAACCCTGCCAGATGGCAGCAAGCGGGGCATCAACACAGAAGTTTACACCACGTCTGAAATTGAGCGTGTAGCGCGTGTGGCGTTTGATCTGGCCCGCAAACGGTCTAACCGTGTGTGTTCTGTTGAAAAATGCAATGTCATGGAAAGTGGCCTTCTGTGGAAGGAAGTGGTGACAGATGTGCATGCCAAAGAATTCCCGGATGTAGAACTCTCTCACATGCTGGCCGATAACTGCGCCATGCAGATGGTGCGTAACCCGCGCCAGTTTGATGTGATTGTGACCGGCAACCTGTTTGGTGATCTGCTGTCTGATCTTGCATCCATGCTGACAGGCAGCTTGGGTATGCTGCCTTCTGCAACGCTGGGTGCTGTGCGCGAAAATGGCAAATTCCCTGCGCTGTATGAGCCCATTCATGGCAGTGCGCCGGATATTGCCGGGCAGGGCATTGCAAACCCCATTGCGCAGATTCTGTCTTTTGCCATGTTGCTCCGTTACTCCCTGAACAAGCAGGAAGAAGCCAACATGATTGAGCAGGCGGTTTCCAACGTACTGGAAAGCGGTTTGCGCACGGCAGATATCATGAGCGAAGGCATGGCGCGCGTTGGCACATCCGTGATGGGTGAAGCCATTGTGCGGGAGCTGGATAAGCTCCAGAAGTAACGCTCTTAATAAGCAGCAAGTTAAAAGGCCGTCCCACTTTTAGGTGGGCCGGCTTTTTTTTATGGGCGACAAGCTATGGAAACATAGCAGACACAAAAAAGGCCGGAACATCCATAGGATGCCGGCCTTTTTTGGATAGAAGTATGGAAAGGCTTAGAAGCCTTCGCGTTCCAGACGCTTGCGTTCCATCTTACGAGCACGGCGCACGGCTTCTGCCGCTTCACGGGCCTTGCGCTCAGACGGCTTTTCGTAGTGCCGACGCAGCTTCATTTCACGGAAGATGCCTTCACGCTGCATTTTCTTCTTGAGCGCTTTAAGAGCCTGATCGACATTGTTGTCACGGACGAGAACGTGCACTTGGTCTCTAACCCCTGTTTCAGAAAAATCCGGGCAACCCGGCTTTTTGTAGATTATCACGGAACCGGAACCGTCGCAGCCTTGCGGGGCGCCGATTCCTTTGTTGGCGGCCTCTATAACACGGCCTTTAGACAAGATACAATTTGTTCTTTCGTGTTTAAAATGCACTTCTGTGTGCTTTTATTGTGCAACCTCCACAGAAATGGGGTGAAAAATGGCAGTTCTTGCAATAGCCCGCATGGGGCACCCGGTTTTAAGGCAGCCCGCGCAGGAGGTGCCAGACCCCACAGCGCCAGATATTGCGCGCCTGATAGCGGATATGCGTGAAACTCTGGAAGAAAGCGGTGGGGTAGGGTTGGCTGCCCCGCAGGTATTTGTTTCCCAAAGGCTTTTTATTTACAGCGTGCCACTTGCGCGCAGTGAAGGGGAGGATGATCCACCTTTGCCTGTGCAGGCTTTGATCAACCCGGTTTTAAAACCGGTTGATGATGAAAAAATACTACGGGCTGAAGGCTGCCTTTCCTTGCCCGACCTGCGGGGGGAAGTGCTGCGCTACAAGCGGATATGGTATGCCGGGTTTGATCAGCACGGACAAAAGGTGGAAGGCATGGCCACAGGGTTTCGGGCGCATGTCATGCAGCATGAAATGGATCATCTGGATGGAATCCTCTATCCCATGCGGATGACGGATATGAGCAAATTTGGGTTTGCAAAAGAAATCACACGGTATGGGGCGTAGGGCATGAGCACGGGTGCAGGTAAGATAAGTCAGGCTATCTCATTGGCAGTGGCAACTTTGGCTGCTGGCATTATGCCTGCGCCTTTGGAGCGTGATCCAGCGCGGGATGAGATCCTGCGCCAGATGGCTGCCGTAGCCGGAGAGCGTGGATGGGGCATGGATGTGCTGCTGCAAGTGGCAGGCCCAGATGCGGATCTGCTGTTTCCCGGTGGCAGTGCAGAGCTTGTGGAAGCATGGTTCGACCTATGTGACAGAGATATGCTGGAAGCCATGTGGGATACGGAAGAGGCACCTCGCTTAAGCCAGCGTGTGCGGCAGGCGCTGCTGTATCGGCTTCCGGTGGATGAGGCTGTCCGTTCAGCTACACGTAAAGGCCTCTCCGTTCTGCTGGCCCCGTGTGAGGGAAAAGCACTGCGCCGGAGCATGATGCGTACTATCAATGCCATCTGGCAGGCTGCACAGGATGACTCCTCGGGGCTAACTTACGTAACCAAGCGCCTCAGCTTGGGCGGTGTCTATGCCTCTGTGCTGCTGTACTGGCTGGCGCGCGGTGATAATGAAGCCGCTTTGGCAGCTTTTGTTGATAGGCGTCTGTCAGATGTTCTGCGCATTGGGCGCATTAAAGCCCGTATGGGTGGTTTTCCCTTTATGGCGCGGGCCTAAGAGCCTTTTGCGGGAGGCCTAAACACCTATGTCCTTACCTCATGAAACAGCAGGAGCAGATCTGCTCTTTCTGCGGGAAGAACAGTTGCGGCTGGCGCAAACCCTTATGTTTCTGGCATCGCGCGATATGGCGCAGGCTATTGAGCCTGTTTTGGAAGCGGATGGGTTGGGCCACGCGCATTATCGGGTGTTGCAGGTGTTGGCGTTTAGTCCCGGTATTCCGGTTAGTCGCCTTCAGGCTGTGTTGGGGGTGACAAAACAAAGCCTTGGCCGCACCATGCATGAACTGGAAGCAAGGCAGTATCTGGAAAGCCAACCGGGGCGTCAGGACAGGCGGCAACGTCTGCTTTTTTTAAGCCCAGAAGGCAAAGCGGCAGAAGCCAGATTGTTTGCTGTTGTGCGCCATCGCCTTGTAGCTGCGTATCGAGAGGCAGGAGGCGCAGCTGTGGAGGGGTTTCGGCGCGTGATGCGTGGAATGTTATCCGAACAGAGTCGGTCTGTATTGAATGAAGATGCAGCCGGTAAAAAAGGAGGGCGGCATGGAGCATGAGCGCGAGAGTGTGGAAGAAGATGTCGCCCCGCATGTTATTGTGGTGGATGATGATCCGCGGTTACGGCGGCTGTTGCAGCGCTACCTGTTTGAGCACGGCTTTCGGGTAAGCGTAGCAGCTAGCGCAGCAGAGGCACGGCAGACACTGGAAGGCATTCAGCCAGATGCCATGGTCTTGGATGTGACCATGCCGGGTGAAAACGGCTTGGAACTGACACGCGCACTACGTGATGAAGGGCAGGAACTCCCCATTCTGCTTCTTACAGCACGCGGAGAACCAGCAGACCGCATTACGGGGCTGGAAGCCGGTGCTGATGATTATCTCGGTAAGCCTTTTGAGCCACGTGAACTGCTTTTGCGCCTGAAAGCCCATTTACGGCGGCATCAACCTGCTCCGGCAACGGATAATCTGCGTATCGTGCGGTTGGGGGATAAAGAGTTTGATCCCGTTCGGCTTATTTTAAGCGGGCCCAATGGCACCATTCATCTTACGGGAGGCGAGGCCGCTCTGCTTTCCGTATTGGCACGTAGGCCCAATGATGTGTTCTCGCGCGAGGAAATTGCCAAGGCGCTGGATATGGCGGAAATTGGAGAGCGCGCCGTAGATGTGCAGGTAACGCGCCTGAGGCGACGTATTGAGCCTGACCCCAAGGAGCCAAGATACCTGCATACCATCCGTGGGCGTGGATATGTGCTCAAACCGGGGCTGTAAGACATAAATCATGCGGCGCAGCGGGCTAAAGCTTTTTCCATCCTCATTCTGGAAGTCACGCAGGGTGGAAAAATCCATGCGGCGCGTGCTTCCACGTTCGCTTCTGGCGCGGTCTTTGCTGATTGTGTTGATCCCATTGCTGATCACGCAGGGCATCGCGCTGGAAGTATTTTACGGCAATTTTCTACAGGTTGCCTCGCGCCGTCTTTCAGATTCGGTCACATCAGAAATTGTGCTCTCATTAAATGCCTTGGAGCGTTTAAAAAAACCGGCAGACAGGCAGTGGTTTGTAGAGCAGGCCCAACAGCATTTGCAGTTGGTAGAATCGTGGCATTCCAATGCACGGCTTAGGCGATTTGGTTCCACCCACGTGTTGGGGCCTATGGATGAAGATCTGGCTCGTGCGCTACGTGCCTCTATCAGCTACCCGTTTTTCGTAAATTGGCGAGAAGATCCCCACACAGTCAAAATCTCCATCCAGTTGCCAGATGGTGTACTGGATGTGGAAGCCCCACGTAAACGGCTGGATATGGGGCAGATATGGCTGTTTGTAGCATGGGCGGTTGGCAGTTCTTTGCTCCTGTTTGTGATTGCCAGCCTGTTCATGCGTAATCAGGTGCGGGCTATTCGGCGGCTTGCCCACGCGGCTGAACAGTTTGGGCTTGGGCGTGATATTGGCCCTATTCGTCCGGCAGGGGCGCAGGAAGTGCGCAAGGCAGCTGTGGCCTTTAACCGCATGCAAGACCGGATTTACCGTTTTGTCTCGCAACGCACGGGCGTTCTGGCGGGCGTATCGCATGATTTGCGCACGCCACTTACCCGCCTACGGCTTTCTCTGGACATGATGCCCCGTACCGGCATGGTGCGAGCAGAAGACATTCAGCCCGATGTAGAGGACATGATTGGTGACGTGGCGGAAATGGAGCACATGATTGCCAGTTATTTAGCCTTTGCACGCGGGGAAGGGACCGAAAATATTGCGGACACCGAAATAGAACCCTTTTTGGAAGATGTGGCTGCCGCAGCCCGGCGCGCTGGTGCGCATGTTTTCTCGGTGCGTGTGGCGCTGGGGTTGCGGGTGCATATGCGCCCAGATGCCATGCGGCGCGCATTAATCAATTTGGTGGATAATGCGCGCCGTTATGCAAAGCATATCAATTTAAGCGCTCAGGGCCGATCAGATGGCGTTGTGATGATGGTAGATGATGATGGGCCGGGTATCCCCCCAGAACGCCGAGACAGCGTTCTACGGGCCTTTGAGAGCGGGCGTGGGGGTGGAACCGGGCTGGGGCTCACAATCTCGCGCGACATCGTGCGCGCGCATGGTGGTGAGATGGAATTGCTGGATTCCCCAATGGGTGGTTTGCGCGTCAGGCTGTTCCTACCGCGCTAGACCCATAGGTGATTACAGAGAGTTGCCCGAACCAAAGTGGCCTGGACCCTGGTTGTTCATGCCCATGCCGCCAGCACCAGCCGAACCAGCACCCATCATGTTCTGCATAGGGTTGTAGCGGCCCACATTCCCCAGAATTTGCTGGAGGATGTTGATTTTTGTGCCCGGTGTGGGGGTGATGCTGTTGATCATGGCCACAGAGCGGGAATCTTTTTTATTCAGTGTGCGCAGGCTTTGCAGGTTCCCGGCATCATCAAACTTCAGCACCACAACCTGCTGCTTGCCGATTCCCGGAAAATCCATGGGAATCAGATATGTGCTCATGGAAATATAGATCCATGTATTGTCATCAAACGCCCCCTTGGTGGTGGGGGAGCCTAACAAATCCAACGCATCGGCTCGTGTGCTGGCACCGGGGATAAGCTGGTTGTAATCATCCGCTTCAACCAAAGAGCCACGAGGCGTTGGCGTTGGCCCAAACACGGCACAGCCAGAAAGCGCTATCACTGCTGCCAGTGCGCCACAGGTGTTACGCAGGCGTGATATTTTATGCTGGCGTGGCTGCTTCATTCGGTTGGGGCTTCCCTAAGCATAACATTTAAGGCATCCGCACATCGCGGCCATGTAACAGTCCGATGCCTCAAACTGATACGAAGCGTCAATTACAGAATGGTTTTTTCCATCTGTTTTTGCACTTTACCCCCTTTAGCTTTCCTTCAAAAAGCCCCAATTAGAAAAAGCGTTGCAGAAGGGTGGATACCCGTAAGTGTATGCGCCTCTGTAAACGATCTTCCTCTGCCAGCTCAGGAGGCTGCTATGTCTGAAAAACCAGAATTTTCCCGCCCAATGGCATTGCGCCGAATCGGGGGGCAGGAAACAGCAGTGACGGTGGAAGCAACAGAACAGGAATGCGCAGCAATTGCCCGCCGCCTTGGTTTGCCAAAAATTACGCTTTTCCGCTGTCGGTATCTGCTAAAGGCAGATAGGCACAGTGTGGTGGAGGCAGAAGGGGCGCTGGCTGTTCATTATACGCAGACCTGCGTTGTTAGCCTTGAAAACTTTGAGGATGTTCTGGCAGGAGCATTCAGTGTTCGGTTTGTGCCTTCTGAACGGTTTGTAGAACCGGATGAGCCTGATCTGGATGCAATTGATGAAATTCCGTATGAAGGTCAGGATATAGATCTGGGCGAAGCCGCTGTAGAGCAGTTTGCTCTTGATCTGGACCCATACCCACATGCGCCAGAAATTGATCTGCCAGAAGGCCTTGTCCTGAGCGAGGAAGAGGCAGAGAAGCTTCTGGAAGAAGGGGAGCAGGATGAAAAGCAGAACCCCTTTGCGGCCCTGTCTCGGCTCAAACCGGGCAAGGCCTGATCTGGGCGCGGTACGGGTTTTCTTTCTGGATTGCTTGCGAAAAAGCTTGTCGTCTGCTAGAGGCCCCGGCTCAGTCTGGTGATAAACCTGTGTTGTTGTCTGGTGGGGTGAAAAAACACGCTGCCAGGCGTTTTTAAACCGTTTTTCAAGAGGGGGCTCGGGCTCATGGCTGTACCCAAGAAGAAAACCTCGCCTTCACGTCGTGGCATGCGTCGCAGCCATGAAGCTCTGAACGTGGAAGCTTTTGCTGAATGCTCTAACTGTGGCGAACTGAAGCGCCCGCACCATGTGTGCAGCCATTGTGGCCATTACGATGGTCGTGAAGTGGTTGCTTCCGGTAAGGCACTTAAGGTTGCTGTCCGCGCTTAATAGCGTGGGTTTGCGGTAAAACGCGCATTACAGCGTGATGCGCGTTCTGTGGGAGCAAGGCATCTGCGGTATGGCAGAGAAGCAGGCATGAACAAGACCGAGATTCCAGATAATTCCCTTTCTGAACAGGACGAGGTGTTCAGCCTTGCCGTGGATGGAATGGGAGGTGATGGGGCTCCGGAAGTTGTTGTGGCCGGGCTCGCCGCCGCCGCTGAACGGCACCGAGGCATCAAGGTGCTGCTGCTGGGGGATGAAGCCCAGTTGCGGCCTTTGCTGGCAAAGTACCCCAAGGCTGCATCCATATGCACCATCTGGCATACGGATCAGTCTATCCCAATGGATATGAAGCCAACATCTGCTTTGCGGATGCGGCAATCGTCCATGCGCCTTGCCATGGATGCCGTGGCAAGTGGCCGCGCCCGTGGTGTGGTTTCTGCTGGCAACAGCGGCGCCATGCTGGCTTTGGCCAAGATTGTTGTTAAAACCCTTCCGGGTATTTCCCGTCCGGCCATGGCGGCCATCAGCCCTACCATCAAGGGTGATGTGGTCATGCTGGATCTGGGTGCGAATGTGGCGTGTGACTGGCGCAACCTTGTAGAGTTTGCCGTAATGGGTGAAGCTTTTGCCAAGGCTGTGTTGGGGCTGCCTGCGCCCTCTATCGGGTTGCTCAATATCGGTTCGGAAGAACTGAAGGGTGATGAAAAGCTGCGTGTAGCAGCAGAAGCCCTGCGAGAAAGCCCATTGGCTTCGCAGTTCCACGGATTTGTGGAAGGGCATGATATTACCGCAGGCACAACCGATGTGGTTGTGACTGATGGCTTTACCGGAAATGTCGCGCTTAAAACCGGGGAAGGGGTGCTTAAAATGGCAACCACTCTCCTGCGGCGCGTATTTAAGCGTGGTATTGTTTCCAAAATTGGATATCTGCTTGTGCGTCCGGGCTTGGAACGCATGAAGGAATGGCTTGATCCACGCCGGTACAATGGGGCCGTTTTTGTGGGCCTGAACGGTGTGGTTGTTAAGTCTCACGGCGGCACGGATGCAGAAGGATTTGCCGCAGCAGTTGATGTGGCAATGGATATGGTGACGCACGGATTTAATGACAGTATTCGTGATCGTCTCTCCCATATGAGTGCACTTCTCTCTCCCCAGCAAAATGCGGAGGAGCGCGAGCCAGCGGTTCCCGTTTCCTGATTGGTGCAAGACTGTCTGATCAGTAGCGGCATGTTGGGTCGCTACCGCATGCTGTTGGCTGATAATGAAAGAACGGTTTATGGCGAAACGTTCGCTTCTGGTAGGGTTTGGCGGTTTCCTGCCAGATCGGGTTGTCAGCAATGCAGAGCTGGCAGAACGTCTTGAAACATCAGATGAATGGATCAGAACCCGCACAGGTATTACCCGCCGCCATCTTGTTGGGCCGAATGATACGGCAGCCAGTATGGGGGCAGAGGCCGCAAGGCGTGCTCTGGATTATGCAGGGCTGACGGCTGAAGATATTGATGCGGTTTTTGTGGCAACAGCCACGCCAGATCAGGCTTTTCCAGCAACAGCAGTACGTGTTCAGGCCGCATTGGGCATGAAGCGGGGCTTTGGCTTTGATATTGCGGCTGCGTGCTCGGGCTTTATTTTTGCACTTTCCACAGCAGATGCGTTTATCCGTTCTGGCCAGATTCGGAATGCGCTGGTTATTGGGTCTGAAGTGTATTCCCGCATTATGGATTGGGAAGACCGCACAACCTGCGTGCTGTTTGGGGATGGTGCCGGGGCCGTTGTGCTCTCCGCTTCGGATGAGCCGGGTGATCGCGGCATTCTTTCCACGCATTTGCATTCCGATGGGACAGCAGGAGATCTGTTGTATGTGGACGGTGCTGTGGGGCAGCCAGATAAAAGCGGACATCTGAAAATGAGCGGGCGTGATGTGTTCCGCCATGCCGTTGGCAAGCTTTCATCCTCTGTAGATGAAGCGCTGGAAGCTGAAGGTCTTTCTTACGCAGATGTAGATTGGCTGGTGCCACATCAGGCCAATATCCGCATTATTGAAGGTGTTGCCAAAAAGCTGAATCTGCCAGCTGAACGGGTAGTGGTTACGGTTGATCGGCATGCCAATACATCGGCTGCATCTGTGCCTTTGGCATTGGATGAGGCTGTGCGTGATGGGCGTATCCAGAAAGGTGACCTGGTTTTGATGGAAGCCTTGGGTGGTGGCCTGACATGGGGTTCTGCTTTGGTAAGGCTATAATTTCAGAACATATTGTAAGCACAACTGCGTGAATGAATTGACGCGGCGTGTAAGCGTGTTACTTTAATTTTTATGGAAACTGTCACACGTGCATCCTTGATAGAGCAGATCTATCAGCAGGTTGGCCTGTCTCGTAAAGAATCCTCCGTTCTTCTGGAAGATGTTCTAGAGACGGTGATGGACGCTCTTGAACGCGGCGAAAGTGTTAAAATCAGCGGATTTGGCACTTTCTCCGTGAGGAAAAAAGGCCAACGGAGTGGCCGAAACCCGAAAACGGGTGAGGAAGTTCCGATTTTGCCGCGTTCGGTCTTGGTCTTTCGTCCGAGTCAGCTTCTGCGCGCTGAAGTAAACCACGAAACGCTAGATGCAGAAGCGGAGCATGATCATGACTGATGAGGCGCATACTTTTTCTGAAACAGGGGCAGAATCTTCTTCCCCCACACCGGAAAATGTAAGCACGAATTCAGCGCCTTCAGAAAAAGGGCCTTTTGCGTTTCGCACCATCAGCGAAGTGGCAGATGAGCTTCATGTGCCGCAGCATACGCTTCGGTTATGGGAAACCCAGTTTCATCAGGTTCGGCCGTTAAAGCGTGGCGGTGGCCGCCGGTATTACCGACCTGCTGATATAGAGCTTTTACGGCATATTGCAGATTTGCTTTATACGCAGGGTTACACCATCAAAGGTGTGCAGCGCGTTTTGCAAAACGGTGGCGTGCCTACCGCCGAAGCGTCTGCGCCTGAAACACCCCACCAAGATGAGGCTGAAAAACAGCCAGAAACTGCCGTAGAAGCAGTTGAAACATCTGAAGTTGCTCCAGAAGACTCTGAAAATGTAGAAGATTCTTCTGAAAAAGTGGTTGCTGTGGATGATAACGCATCCACAATCCAGCCAGAGCCAGAGCCAGAGCCAGAGCCAGAGCCAGAGCCAGAGCCAGAGCCAGAGCCAGAGCCAGAGCCAGAGCCAGAGCCAGAGCCAGAGCCAGAGCCAGAGCCAGAGCCAGAGCCAGAGCCAGAGCCAGAGCCAGAGCCAGAGCCAGAGCCAGAGCCAGAGCCAGAGCCAGAGCCAGCAGTAGTTGCTGAGGATGTTCAGGATGCCACAGATTTGTCACCAGAAATGGAAGACGCGGTGGTGACATTTGCATCTGTTGAGCCGCATCCGCATATGACGGAACTGGTGGAACAGAACCGTCAGCTACGTCAGGATCTGGCAGATGTGCTGGTGGAGCTAGAAGAGTTCCGTAAAAAGCTGGTTTCTTAAAAATTGTGTCTGGGGTGGGTTGTGTTGCAGAAAACCTCCTGCTAAATACCACTTCACACTTAACGGGCAGTAGCGCAGTCTGGTAGCGCATCAGTCTGGGGGACTGGGGGTCGTGGGTTCGAATCCCGCCTGCCCGATATTTTCTCTGAAAAATCAGTGTTGCAGAACAACCCAAAAGCCTAACTGGCTTTTGGGTTGTTTCCGTATGCCCACCGGCACCACAGCAGATTAAGTGCGGCCATAACGGCTGGCCCAATAAACAGGCCAATCAGGCCCCAGGTTTCTGCGCCGCCCAGAATACCCAAAAGCACCCAAAGGAAAGGTAGCTTGGTGCTGCCGCCAATAAGGGCAGGGCGGATAAAATGGTCAGCTGTAAAAATAATCACAGCGCCAACACAAAAGGTTGTAATGGCGGCAACAGAGCTACCCTGCACCAGAATAAGCAGGGAAACCAAACCAACTGCTATCATGGCGCAAAAAGGGATCATGGCAGCTACGGCAGTAATCACGCCAAATAGAGCAGGATGCGGTGCATGGGCAAATACGTAAATAATGCCAAGCAGCAGGCCTTCTCCAATACCTACCAGCACTAGCCCCTGAACAGAGCCGTGAATGGACGCAACAATCTGCCGTCCAATGCTTTCCCCCCGTTTGCCAAAAGCCCGGCATGAAACAACACGGCACTGGCGGATAACGGAAAGCCCATCCTTATAAAGAAAAAACAGGGTGAGGATGGAAAAGCAGAACAATGTGGCACGATGCGCAACTTGCGAACCCACGGCACGCGTAACAGCTACGCCTTTGCTATCTAGATTACCCAGCATGCCAGAAAGATCACGCGGGTCTGAAAGATGGGCCTGCCACCATTTGCTTATGGCGGCGCTGCCGAAAGGCAGGCGATGAATGGCATCGGGTACAGGCACGCCATATTCACGTGCGTGAGATACCCATTCCAGCGCGCTCTGGGCCTCGCCTACAGCTTCCAGCGTGACAAGCGTAAGCGGTATAACAAATAGCAATGCCATGGCCGCTGTAAATAACAGGGGCAAAAGCGTGCCAGATGCCGCATGGGGCCATTTATTGCAGGCGCGCGTATAAAGCGGCCATGTGGCAATGGCAAAAACGCTCCCCCACGCCAATGCAGGCAGAAAGCCCTGAATTGTGTAAACGGCTACCCCTACAATAAACAGCGCCAGAACTGTACGCGCCATTTCCTGCCCCCGGCGAGAGCGCTGGCTTGGTTTGATAAGAGAGCACCGTGGTGAATCCGGAAGAAATTGTGATGGCAATGAATCGGGCATATTCCGGTGTGTTCTCCGAGGGGTTCCGCAATAACATTCTATCTTCAGCATACCTTGTATGCTGTGGTGAGCATAAGTTTAGTTATCAGACCATATCGCGCTATGGCGGTCGTGCCTATGCCATAACCCGATATGCCGCATAAGGATCATATTCCCGTATCTTTTTCTGACACTTTCGTTAGTGTCGCGCAGTTTCCTGCGGCGTAGTAAGAACTGATCCTGTCATGCTCAAAAATTTCCTTACCGTTGGCGGCTGGACAATGCTCAGCCGTATTCTTGGTCTTGTTCGTGATCAGCTTCTGGCTGCCTTTATGGGGGCGGGGGCATTGCAGGATGCCTATCAGGTTGCGTTTCGTCTGCCCAATATGTTCCGGCGTCTGTTTGGAGAGGGCGCGTTTAACGCAGCATTTGTACCTTTGTTTTCTTCTGTGCTGACGCGGGAAGGTAAGGAAGAAGCGCAGCTTTTCGCGCGCAGAGCATTAGGTGTCATGCTGGTCTGGCTGCTGTTTTTATGCGTGCTGGGCGAAATTTTTATGCCGCAGGTTCTTAAGGTTATCGCCCCCGGTTTTTTGCAAAGTGGAGATAGATACGCCCTGGCTGTCAGTTTAAGTCGTATTACTTTTCCTTATCTGGTGCTGATTTGTGCTGCGGCTTTATTGGCTGGCGTTCTTAACGGCTTGCATCGGTTTGGTGTGGCCTCAGCGGCATACTTGGCTTTCAATGTGGTGGGGATTGCAGCCATTCTGCTGGCTTCGCCCTTTTTGCCAAATGTTGCTTACGCTGCGGCATGGGGGGTAACGGCATCTGGTGTTGCACAGCTAGGGTTATTGTTCTGGGCGTGTGAGCGGGCGCATTTTGGTCTTACGCCTTTGTGGCCCTCTCTTACGCCCCGTATACGCCTGTTGCTGCGCCGTATGGTGCCAGGGCTGATAGGCAGCGGCGTTGGGCAGATTAACCTTACCATTGATACCATTATTGGCACGCTGCTGCCCGCAGGCAGTGTTTCCCTCATGTATTTTGCAGATCGGATTAACCAGTTGCCGTTAGGGGTTTTGGGAGCCGCTGCCGGTACCACGCTGTTGCCTGTTCTGACGCGCCATTTAGCGGCAGGAGAAACAGATGCAGCCCATGCTGCACAAAATCGGTCCATTGAATATGTGTTGTTGCTGACACTTCCTGCTGTGGCCGGTTTGTTAGTGCTGGCTGGGCCGATCATGATTGTGCTGTTCGGTCACGGGTCTTTCACAGAGCATGATGCGCTGCTTTCGGCACAATCCTTGCGGGCTTACGCTATTGGCTTGCCCGCTTTTGTAATGGTGAAGGTGCTCTCTCCGGCATTTTTTGCACGAGGCGATACGCGCACACCGGTTTACATTGGTATTGGCGTTCTGCTGCTTAATTTTGTGCTCAATCTATTGTTCATGAAGCCGCTCGTTCACATGGGGCCGCCTTTGGCAAGCAGTTTGGCTGCTTTTATCAATGTAGCTGTGTTGGCCTTTTTACTGCGGCAAAAAAATGCCCTGCTTCTTGCGCCGGAAACATTGGGCGGTATTGGCCGGGTGGGGCTGGCTGCTGCCGTTATGGCGGTAATTCTTGTTGGGGTGGAAACCTTGTTGCCGCTACCAGCGCATTTTCTCATGCGCCTGATATGGCTGACAGTTATGGTCGGGCTTGGGGGCATATTTTATGCGGGTATGTTGCATGTGCTGGGGGTTATGGACTTGGCAGATGTGCTGGCAGGCCTGCGCAGGCGTTTAAACCGTAAACGCGCCTGACGGATGTAAGGAATAAGGGGAGCCGGGGATGGTTGAGATTGTTCTGGCGCATCAGGTAGATCTGGCGACATGGAGGGCTGCTGCGCGCCATTATGTGCAAAAGCAGGTGCTTCCTGAAAGTATAAGCTGGCGTGTTGCGGGCAAAGGGGAAGCTCCTTGGAAGCTGGAAGCCCCAGATTCCGCAGATAATGATGCTCCCCTTAACCTTCCACGCAAATTGGTGACAGCCGTGCTGGAAGCATTGCAGGCGCATCCTCCTGAACGTTTCGCGCTTTTATATCGTGTTGTTTATCGTTTTGCGCATGGCTTACTGGATATGGAGGATCTGCGGGAAGATCCAGATATTCAGCGGCTTCGAGAGCTTGTGCAAAATGTTAAGCAAGAAACGGAACAATTTCGTCTGGCTTTCTCGGCATTCAGTGCGCAACACCAAGGTAAAAGCCTACACTACACCCCGCAGAATTATATTGTGGAAGCAAACGGACACTTCTGTGTAGAGCGCAATGCCCAACCGTGGGAGGTGATTACACCTTATCGGCGTATGTGGTGGGATGGAACCCAACTCCATTTCGCGCAGGGGGAAGCAGAGGCCGCGCACGTATCTGCTGAGATGTGGCAGAAAGACGGGCAGGGTATCTGGCAGGGGTACCCCAATACTGTGCTGGTGCCGACGCTAGAAGATGTTGCACAAGCACCTTCTCTCGCCTCTCTGTCAGCAGAGGCTATGGATTGTAGAGCCTGCTCCTTATGGCAACCAGCTAACCGCACGGTTTTTGGCGAGGGTGCAGAAAATACGCCTCTGATGTTTGTTGGTGAACAGCCAGGAGATCAGGAAGATCTGGCAGGCCGCCCATTTGTGGGGCCTGCTGGGCAGGTGTTTGATAGGGCGTTGGAAGAGGCTGGCATTTTGCGAGATCACGTTTACGTGACAAACGCCGTAAAGCACTTCCGCTTCACATGGAGAAACAACAGGCGCCTTCACCAAAAGCCAGATATGGAGTCTGTCGATGCCTGCCGAATCTGGTTGGATGCAGAGCGTAGGCTGGTACATCCTAAGCTGATTGTTATGTTAGGTGTTACGGCAGCACAGAGTCTTCTCAAGCGGCCTGTTACCATCTCGCGTGAGCGTTCGCGCGTATTCCAGTTGGATGAGCAGTGTTCGGGACTGGTAACAGTGCACCCGTCTTATCTGCTGCGTCTGCCGAATGAAGAAGCCAAAGCACGTGAATACGCACGCTTTGTAGAAGACTTACGCTTGGCACATAGTTTTATAACGCAGCAGTCAGACTGATGACCGTGAGCGCTTATTGCTGGCAGCAGGCTTGTTCAGGCGCTGATGTAGCTCTTTACCTGTTTTAAAGAAGGGAACGAGCTTTTTGCCAACCTGCACTTGCACCCCCGTTTTAGGGTTGCGGCCAATACGTGGGTCTCGCTCTTTTACAGAAAATGCACCAAACCCGCGTAATTCTACACGGCTACCTTCTGCAAGGCTGCTGGTAATGGTGCCAAATACAATATTTACAAGTCGTGTTGCTTCTTTCAGCTGAAGATGCGGATTTTTCTGCATCAGGGCTGTAATCAGCTCGGATCTGGTCATCTTAAGTTCTCCCACCCGGCTGTTGTGTGTACAATAATGATACTCAGAACATTCCGTAATGATGAAGAAGACGTCAAGATAGAAAAGTCTGACGGTATGAACCAGAGAAATACCGCCAGACCTTTTTGGCAATCAGTTTTTGCAGATTTTATGCTGCAGGAGACTTCTTGCTGCGGCGGCCACGGCCATTCTGTTCTTCTTCATCCCCAGCGGCATGAATTTTGCGGCCGAGGCCAATTTCACGCGCAAGGGTGGAACGACGTTCTGCATAGTTAGGCGCAACCATCGGGTAGTCTGCTGGCAGGCCCCAACGTTCACGGTACTGTTCAGGTGTCATGCCATAAGCGCTCTGCAGGTGGCGCTTGAGCATTTTCAGCTTTTTCCCGTCTTCCAGACAGATGATGTAATCTGGAAATACCGAACGCTTTACCGGAACTGCTGGCTGCAGTTTTTCTGGTTCATTCTGCGGATGTTCAGCTGTTTTCAGTGCCTGATAAATATCACGGATCATGCCCGGGATAAGTGCGGGATCTGTCTGGTTGTTGGAGACGTGTGCAGAAACGATCTCTGATACCAGATCAAGAAGGGGAGAGTAGTCCTGGTTCTCACTCATGATAAATCCAATAGGAATTTGGTGTGAATATCTGCACTCCATACTCCTTTAACTGTAGTTTGTGAATGGTGAACTCACAATTTCGGCGCATAATTAGCCATAAAAGAACATTATTCAAAGCAATGCCTGAAATTTGGCGTGTTTCAAATAATAAACAAACGGTAATATTTGGTGGGTCTGTAATCGTCCGTTCGGGTTTATTGTTCTGCTTGGTGGTGTGCGCTCGTTTTATGTAAACGCAGAAATATCATCTCCGGTTCCAATAAATATGTGCTGCTATGATTTTCTGGAATGTTTGGTTTTTACATAATATCCAAGTAAAATATTATAATAACGGATAAATAGGATAAATATTGCATATATCTATCAGAGAAAATTAAGCATAAAAGTGGTTGGGGTGTTTTGGTGAGTGAAGGCGATAGAATATGAAAATAAAAAAGCCTGCCCCTGAGAATAAGGGCAGGCTTTTTTAGTGTATGATATTTGGTAAGGCGATGATATTTACCGAATACCTAATTCACTCATAAGAAAATCACGGAAAACAGCAACGCGTTTGGAGCTACGCAGTTCTTCCGGATAAACAAAATAAGCATCTACAGTTGGAGTAGTAATTTCCGGCAGGATCTGAACCAGATCAGGAAATTCTTTTGCGGCGTAAGTTGGGATAGACCCAATGCCCAAACCAGCGGCAATAGCAGAGGCCATGGCAGCCATGCTATTAACTTCTAGCCGAGCAGTCTGTGTGCTGCCATCGGTGCGGCAGGCCTGTGCCAGCCAGTTAACATGTGCAACCGGAGGATGGTGTTCACCAAACAGCACCAGCTGGTGTTCTTTGATTTCCTCCAGAGATTTCGGCATGCCGTATTTCTCGATATAGAGAGGGGCAGCAAAAATTGGCAGGCTAAAATCGGCCAGATGGCGCTGGATCAGGTCTGGCTGTCTGGGTGCATGCATACGCACCGCCACGTCAGCCTCCCGCATGCCTAAATCAAGATCATTATCTTCCAAAATCAGGCAGATATCTATTTCGGGGTTATCTGCCATAAAGCGATGAAGCCGCGGCATAAGCCAACAGTTACCAAAGCCGGTGGTTGTGGTTACGCGCAGCCGCCCGGCTGCCTTTTCCTTACTTTCTGTCAGCAGTGTTTGCGTCATTTCCAGTTTGGAAAAGACTTCGCGCACGGTTTTATGAAGTGTTTCACCCTGTTCCGTCAGGATCAGGCCGCGGGCGTGCCGATGAAAGAGAGGAACCTGAAGGACGTCTTCCAGCGCGGAAATCTGCCGTGATACGGCAGATTGGCTAAGGTTGAGCACATCCCCCGCGTGGGTAAAGGAACCGGCTTCTGCCACTGCATGGAAAACCCGGAGTTTGTCCCAGTCCACGCATGCCTCCTGCAAATTGAATGAAGTTACAAAAACACAGCCGTGTTTTATGCGGTGTATTACGTGCAGGAATTGGCCCCCTTGGTCAAGGGATGAAGCCGTTTTCTGTTAAGTTATCAGCTTAAGCCTGCAAGATAACGTTCCGCATCCAGCGCTGCCATGCAGCCAGTTCCTGCGGCTGTTACGGCTTGGCGATATGTTTTGTCCTGTACATCCCCCGCGGCAAAGACTCCGGGCACAGAAGTACGCGTGGTGCCGGGTGTGGTTTCAATATACCCTTCAGCATCCAGTGTAAGTTGATCGCGGAAGATGGCGGTGTTGGGGGCATGGCCGATTGCAATGAACACACCATCTGTCGGGATTGTCTGTTCGCTGCCATCCTGCGTATTCTTCAGCCGTACGCCGCACACTGTTTCTGGCGTGCCATCAGCCAGAATATCTTCCACAACACTGTTCCAGATAACGGAAACCTTGGGGTTGGCAAAAAGTCTGTCTTGCAGAATCTTTTCTGCCCGCAAGCTATCGCGCCGGTGTACCAAGGTGACGTGCGCAGCATGGTGGGTAAGGTACAGGGCTTCTTCAACGGCAGTATTGCCACCGCCTACAACCACCACATTTTTCCCGCGGTAGAAAAAACCATCACATGTGGCGCAAGCAGAAACACCAGCGCCCTGAAGGTGCTTTTCACTTGGCAGGCCCAGCCAGCGAGCCTGAGCACCTGTAGCAACAACAACTGCGCGCGCTTTGTAAATGGTGCCCGAATCACCCGTCAGAAGGAATGGTGAGCCCGCTTTGAAATCAACAGATGTAATAATGTCGTATTCAATACGTGTGCCAACATTCTGCGCCTGCTCAGCCATTTGTTCCATCAGCCAAGGGCCTTGTATGGCTGTGGCAAAACCGGGGTAGTTTTCAACTTCTGTTGTAATGGTGAGCTGGCCACCCGGTTGCAGCCCGGCAACCAGAACAGGAGAAAGGTTGGCACGTGCTGCATAGATGGCAGCAGTATACCCGGCCGGCCCTGCGCCAATAACGAGCAGATCAGTTGTAATGGTTTCAGCCATATTGGCAGCGCTCCCGCATATGGAAATCCAGCATACAGGCCGCTGTAATGGGGGCAGCCTGCATGTAACTGTTGGAAGCATATGGCTGCCACATGGGTTTTGGGCAAGGGCGTGTATCTTTAGGTGTTTGCCGCCGGATGTGCTGCATGGCATATACTCGCGCGAGTTGAATTGGGGTGCATGCCTCTTGTGCAGGATGGATCAGGAAACGTGACAGATCTGGACGCAGTTGATCTTCGCATTGTGGCAGAGCTTCAGAATGATGGCCGCATGACCAATGTGGAGCTGGCCCGCCGTGTCGGTATTTCCGCACCTCCATGCCTGCGTCGTGTCCGGCGTTTGGAAGAAGAACGCATTATCCGTGGCTATCATGCAGAACCCAATGCTGCAGCTTTGGGGTGGCCCATTACCTTTTTTGCGTTGATTGGTCTGGAAAGCCAGAAAGAGGCCATTCTGTGCAGTTTTGAGCAGCAACTGGCCCAATGGCCAGAAGTGCGCGAATGCCACATGATCCGCGGTGGGGGAGACTTTCTTGTCCGTTTGATTGCGCGTGATGCCGCGCATGAAAACCTGCTGACCAAACAACTGACAGAAGCACAGCACGTAATACGTGTGCAAACCTTGCAAACTATCCGGACAAGTCTGGAGCGTTGGGGTGTGCCAGTACAGGTTGAGGAGGAAGGGCAGGCCCCGTGACAGACCATCAAACGGTTTCAACTGAAGCCGTTGTAAAGGGGCCGGATATTAGCGTGGTTGTGCCATGCTACAACGAATCGGCAAATGTGGTGCCTCTTGTCAAAGCTCTGGAGCAGGCGCTAGCGGGCAGGCGGTGGGAAGTTATCTTTGTAGATGATAACTCGCCCGATCATACCAGCCAGCGTGTGCGCGATCTGGCCCGAAATGATGCACGCGTGCGCGGCATTTGCCGCATAGGGCGCCGGGGTCTTTCATCTGCTGTTATAGAGGGTGCGCTCTCTTCATCCGCGCAGGTTGTGGCGGTGATGGATGGAGATCTCCAGCATGACGAATCACGCCTTGGCGCGCTGATAGATGCCGTTCTGAACAACACATGTGATGTTGCTGTTGGGAGTCGGCATGTTGAGGGCGGCAATAATGCTGGTTTGGCCAATGCGTGGCGGCATGTGTTGTCTGATGGCGGCATCTGGCTTGCACAACGGGTCTTGCCGGTAAAGCTGACAGATCCGATGAGCGGCTTTTTTGCGTTAAGGCAAGAAACATTCGCCGCAATTGCCCCGCGTTTGTCTGGCACAGGCTTTAAAATCTTACTCGATTTACTGCTTTCTGCCCCCAAACCCCTGCGTGTGCAGGAGGTGCCTTGCGGCTTTCGCCCACGGGTGGCGGGGGAAAGCAAGCTGGATGCGTTGGTTATGCTCCAGTTTGGCGCACTCCTTTTGGATAAGTTTGCCAAAGGCTGGGTACCTTTGCGGTTTGTCGCCTTTTGTATGGTCGGGCTGGCAGGCGTTGGCACAAATTTGGTGGTTATGCAGTGCGCCCGGTTGGTAGGGGCGCATTTTTCCGTGGCGCAGGCCATTGGCACTGTTGCCGCCATGATTCTGAATTTCTTTCTGGATAATAATTTTACGTATCGTGACAGGCGCTTGCGTGGCTGGGCGTGTATGCGTGGGCTTGTTCTCTTTATGTTGGTGTGTTCGGTTGGCGCGTTGGCGGATGTGGGCATTGCCCGCATGATTTACGGCCAGAATCATATGCTTAATGAGGCCAGTCTGGCGGGTGCCATTCTTGCTGTGGTGTGGAATTACGCCATGTCTTCAACCGTTGTCTGGCGCTCGTGATCGTAAAAACAGCAAGCCACACGCGTGGTGCATGGATGTGCCTGATAGCGCTGGGGCTGCTTACATTGCTCCGGCTGATTCTGGCCGCATGGATCCCACTTTCTCCCGATGAAGCCTATTACCGTCTCTGGGCTTTGGCTCGGGCTGCGGGGTATCTTGATCACCCGCCCATGGTGGCGCTGTGGATGCGCATTGGCATGTTTTTTGCCGGTGATACCGCAGAAGGCCTGCGTTTTATGGGGCCTGTTTCTGCCGCGATTGGCACGATTCTGTTGGTGCAGGCTGCGCAGCAATGGCTTCAATCTCAGAAAGTATTGGCGGAAAGTTCCAGCAGGTTCGTAACGGCTGTTAAGCCCGGTATTGTGCTTAACAGCACATTGGCCGTGGGGCTGGGCACGCTCATCATGACGCCAGATACACCGCTGGTGTTTTTTATGGCCTTGCTGCTGTGGAGCGTGAGCAACCTGCTTTCTGGTAAGCATCCAGCATTCTGGTTGCTGGTGGGGCTTTCTGCCGGGCTGGGGTTTGATAGCAAATATACGGCGCTTTTACCTGTAGCCGGTTTGGGCTTGTGGTTGCTGGCAACGCATGCGGGAAGGCAATGGCTGCGCACGCCATGGCCTTGGCTTGGTGCTGTGGTGGCGGTGATATGCATGGCCCCTGTGGTGGAGTGGAATGCAACACATCACTGGGTCAGCTTTCTCAAGCAGGGCGGCCGGGCTGGGGATTGGCAGCCCGGCCGTATGTTCACCTTTATGGGGGAATTGCTGGGCGGCCAGGTTGGTTTGGCATCTCCGCTTATCTTTGTGCTGTTCGTGGTGGCCATAAAATATTTGCTTAGGCTGCGGGATCAATTCGCCCAGCTCTTGCTGTGTATGATCTTGCTGCCCGTGGCTGTTTTTGTGCAGCACGCCATAGGCGCACGCGTGCAGGCAAACTGGCCTGTTGTGTTGTATCCCGCTCTTGCCTTGTCTGTAGTGTGCGTACCGTATCGGTGGTGGAAAGCCGCCTGCGCGCTTGGCGTTGCCATGTTTGTTGTGGTGGTCGGGCAGGCTTTGTGGGCCCCCGCACATCTTTCGCCTCATTTTGACATGACGTTACGGCAAATGGGCGGCTGGCCTGAATTTGTGCAGACCGTAGAAAACCAGATTTCACCTGATGCTCTGCTGATTGCAGATGAATATGGGCTGGCGGGTGAACTGTCTTTTTATGCGCAGAATCGCGAAGTGCTAGCGGTTGAACCGAGATGGCAGTTTTTTGCGTTTCCGCATTCTACATGCGGGGTGGAGGGCTATTTACTGCGTAGCCGCAGGCGGCATGATCAGCCTGATGCCGCGCTTTTTGATGTTCTCGCGCAATATCCAGATATTTCACGCAGCCGCCGTGGGGCCGTGGCCGATAGTTACGCAGTTTATCGCGTAAGATTGCGCTGCTTGGGGAGCGATGCGGTGCGGGAAGATACGGCAATATTGCCTGCCAATAAGCGTTAGGTACGTGGCTTGCTGCTTGGTGTTGTTTGCAGCAGGCAGGCAAGGCAGGATACGCTGGCTACAGTTTAGATAGCCAAGAATAACAGGAAACATACCTCAATGGCATCATCCTTACAGGTTGCGGTTCAGATGGACCCTCTGGAGCACGTTAATATCCATGGGGATTCAACCTTTGCGCTTATGCTGGAAGCTCAGAAACGTGGGCATACCTTGTATGTCTATGAGGTGAATTCGCTGGCATTGGGCGAAGGGGCGGTGGAACCGGAGCAGTCTTCCAAAACCCGGGTAACAGCTTTGATGCGCCCTGTAACAGTCCGGCGGGAAGAAGGAAACCACGCCACGTTTGGTGCGCCAACACGCCAGTCATTGGGGGATATGGATGTGGTGCTGATGCGTCAGGACCCGCCTTTTGACATGGCATATATTACAGCCACACACATGTTGGACCACGTGCATGGTATTGGTCCGGGTAAAGCGTTGGTGGTGAATGACCCACGTTGGGTACGTGATAGCCCGGAAAAACTGTTGGTCACTCATTTTCCAGATTTAATGCCCCCCACCTTGGTGACGTGGGATATCGAACAGATTCGGGCCTTCCGAGCCAAATGGCACGATATTATTGTGAAGCCACTTTTCGGGAATGGCGGGAGCGGGGTTTTCCGTATCCGTGCAGATGACCAGAATCTGAATGCTTTGCTTGAAATGCATTTTGCGCGCTCGCGCGAGCCATTGATGATTCAGCGTTACGAACCTGCTGTAACGGCCGGAGATAAACGTATTATTCTGGTGGATGGGGAACCCATAGGTGCCATCAACCGTGTGCCATCGGGAGAAGATCACCGGTCAAACATGCATGTGGGCGGCGTGGCCAAACAGATTGGGCTGAGTGATCGTGACCGCGAAATTTGCACGGCTATTGGCCCGTTTCTAAAAGAACACGGCCTGATTTTTGTGGGTATAGATGTGATTGGCCAGTATTTGACAGAAATTAACGTAACATCTCCCACTGGCCTTCAGGAGCTGGAACGCTTTGATGGTATCAATGGCGCTGGTGCAATCTGGAACTGCATAGAGCGCAAGCTGAATGCCGCGTGATTTCTAGCCCTTGTTTTGCTTATGGGTGTCATCCTTTTTGTCGGCTGCTTCCAGATCAGCCAGTGGCGTGTCCTTCCCAAACTTGTTGTCCAGCCACTGATATATTGGGTCTCGGAAGTAGTAGATGAAGATGCTTGCCCATATGGCAATAGCGATGATGGCGAGAAGAATTTGAAACATAGCTCTATATTAACACTATCTATTGCACAGTTGCAGCGTAAAAGGAGTATATGCCCTTACACAAGGGCGCTTTTGTGACGCGTGCCTTGTGCAGAAGAGGAAGACCTTTTGTGGCTCTTGAAGAAATGTCCACCAGCAGGCAGAGAGAGGACATGAGTGACGTTCTCCAAAATTATCCTTCCGGCGGGGGGGATAATCCCGCGCCTCCTCCTTCCCGCTCGGCACTGGATGCGGAGGCTGTCAAAGCAGCCTATCGCCGGTGGGCAAATGTATATGATGTTGTTTTTGGCGGCATCTCCCGGTTTGGGCGTTTGCGTGCTGTAGAAGCCGTAAACGGTCTTCCCGGCACGGATGTGCTGGAAGTGGGGGTGGGCACCGGCTTGGCACTGCCCCATTACCGGCCAGAAAAGCAGATCACCGGCATTGATCTTTCAGCCGATATGCTGGCCAAGGCGCGTGAGCGTGTGCAGCGCGATAAGCTGACAAACGTGAACGGCCTGCTTGAAATGGATGCCGAAGATACGAAGTTTGAAGATGCTTCCTTCGATATCGCCGTGGCCATGTTTGTGGCTTCTGTGGTGCCGCATCCACGGCAGTTGTTGCGTGAACTTAAACGCGTTGTGCGCCCCGGTGGTTATATTCTGTTTGTAAACCACTTTTTGGCACCAGGTGGTGTGCGTGGCGCTGTAGAACATGCGCTAGGCCGGGCATCTCACTCTTTAGGGTGGCATCCTGATTTTGCAATGCAATCATTGCTGCCAGATGAGGATATACGCCGCGCCTATATTCAGCCTGTTCCGCCATTAGGGCTGTTTACTTTGGTCACGCTGGAAAATCTGCCTGCATAACCTGTGCGCTCCTGCCAAGGCAGGGGCGTTTCTTCTGCGTGGCAGAAAATGGCATTTGCGCGTATGTAACATGAATATGATGGAACAGTCTTATGCCGTGCCACGCGCCAAGGGCGTAGGGTTGCATGATGCCAGTAAGAAATTGGAAATTGGAGCATGATGGTCGCCCATAACCAGAGCCAACAGAATGAGACATCTGGAAATGGCATGCGTGTTACCAGAAAAGGGAATGGAACAGGCGCCGCTTATGTGGTGCTGGCCGCTCTGGCAGCATTAGCTGGCGGAGGTGCTTCTACACTTTCTGAAATGGGCATTATGCCTGCTACGGCCGGATGGCATGCGGTTGTGCAGGCTCATCCTGTTCTTATGCTTTTATATGTTGTTGTTCCGGCGTTACTGGGTGGTTTTGGCTCCTTGTGGCTTCCGCGTGCCGTGCAGCGGTCCGGCGTATTGCTCTCTCGGATGAACGATGCCGGTTTTCTGTGTGTGTTTGCTGGGGCTGCGCTAACAGTTACAGGAGCCGAGCTTAAAACAGCCACCTTGCTGTGGTGTGTTGGCACATTAATGACAAGCATGGCCCTGCTGGTAACCGTGTTTGATAGCCGTGCCGATATGGAAGAGCGCAAGCCGTTCTCTCCTTTTGTATGGGGGGAAATGCTGGCAGCCGTTGTTATGCTGCTTACCGTGCCGGTTATGGCCGGGCAGATTGTAAAACACTGGCATTATGCCGCAGCAGTAAATGTAGAAAGCTTTGCTGGCCCCGTGGGGCTGGTGGTGCTGCTTGCCGGTTTTGGTGTGGTGTTTGAAATGAGCGCCCGCGTTGGCAAGTTCTCTGAAAAACCGGTTGCATTCATTATGGCTGCTGCCGCGGCTTCTGGCGTTGTGGCGTGGACCAAAAGCGTTTTTATGCAGGGCACTGAAAGTGCAGGCGCTATGCAGGTTGGCAGCGCCATGCTGGCTCTGTGCTCCTTTGCGGCCACCTGTCTGGCAGTGCTGTGGTTGGCTGGTGCATGGAATGCCCGTGCCTCGCTGCGTGTGCCGTTGCTCTGGGGCTTAGGCTTTATGAGCGTGGTTTCCGGTGGCTGGCTTGTGCAACTCGTGCAGGGGAGCGGCCTGCATTCCGCACTTCAGCTTGGCGCGCTGTATGTTGTGTGCGGTGGTTTCTATCTGTGGCGCGGTGAGGAATGTGGATATTGGTATCCGCAACTTATGGCGTATCTGCATTTTGCCTGCACTGCTGTTGCTACGGCACTAGTGTTTGTACCGAGCGCACAAATGCTCAGTGGTGCATTTTTTGGCTTGGCAGCCCTGTGCTTTGTTGGTGCTGCAGTGATGAGCTTTAAGCGTAACCAGCAGACAACTGCACATTGGGCCGCAATTTCTGTTCAGGATTCCAAGGGATACCGGGCATGAGTGATAGCGTGGCAACAGCTTCTCTAGACGCGGCAGCAGAACGGCGCCCACGGTTTAAGGCCGATCAGGTTGGCACCCGTGCGCGGGATTGGATTCAGCTGTTAAAGCCACGCGTAATCTCGCTGGTTGTTTTTACAGGCGCAGCAGGCATGATTGTCGCACCGGGCCACATGAATTTCTTTGTGGCGTTGGTGACCATCTTTTGCATCTGCATGGCCTCGGGTGCGGCTGGTGCTATCAATATGTGGTATGACCGCGATATTGATGCCGTCATGCAGCGTACCATTACTCGCCCTATTCCGGGTGGGCGTATTCCAGAAAATGAAGCATTGGCTTACGGGGTGGGACTTTCCTGTCTTTCTGTATGTTTAATGTGGATGGCAACCAACACACTGGCTGCTGGCATTCTGGCATTTTCCATTTTCTTTTACGCCGTTATCTACACAATGTGGCTTAAGCGTTCCACGCCGCAGAATATTGTGATTGGTGGTGCAGCAGGGGCTTTCCCCCCCATGATCGGCTGGGCAGCGGTAACAGGCCATATGGCCGTTCTGCCCGTAGTGATGTTCGGGATTGTCTTTTTCTGGACGCCACCGCACTTTTGGTCGCTCTCTTTGTATGCCTGTAAGGATTACGGGCGTGCGGGTATTCCCATGCTGCCGGTTGTGCGTGGTGCACGGCATACACGTTGGCAGATCTTTATTTACACGCTGGTGCTGCTGGCTGTTTCTCTGGTGCCATCTTTCATGCATCTGTGTGGTTGGCTTTATACGACCACCGCTTTGGTGCTTGGCTTGGGGTTTGTAGCATGTGCTGTGCGTGTTTTGCTGGAACCGCAGGATGCGCAGGGCGTAAGCCAGAAAGGGGATAAAGCGGCCCGTATTTCCTTCCGCTTTTCTCTGGCTTATCTGTTCTTCCTTTTCTGTGGTCTGCTGGCAGACCACTTCCTTCAGGCATGGGTGTAAGTGGCATGAATGCACAGCAGGATGGTCTGCTTGAGCAGACAGAAAAGCACAAACGGCAAAAAGAACGTGTGCGCACCATGCTGGGGTTTATGATGGTGCTGGCAACCATCATGTTTGGGCTAACTTTGGTTCACCCGTAGGCTTTAGCTGTTAAAGCCAGATAATACTCGTTCACCACAGCCCATGTAGCTGCGTGGTGAGGCAAACGCTTAGCCTTGCTTCTGTGCAGGGCTTTGTGCGTTTAGAAGCGTCTCTTTGCTGATATCTATGCCTTGTGTGCGCAAACGGGTGAGATCAGATTCCAGCTCTGCCAGTTTACGTTTCTGCCAGAATAGAAAAAACACCCCAAAGCAGATTGCTAACGTAACACTGCATGCAGTTACAATTTCAAGCAGCAGCATAACAGCCTATCTCCCGTTAATGTCAGTCAGGCAATAAAAAGCCCCGCCCTTTGAGGTTAAAGGGCGGGGCTATAAAATGCCAGTGCTTACTGACGGGTTTGCTGTATGGCCGAAAGCAGCCAGCGCCCCCCGCGAGAGGGCCGGGTAAAGGTCCACAACTCGGTAATGTTCACCGGTTCGGTAGAACTCCCCTGAATAACCTGCCCCATGGCATTGGTGGTGAGGTCAATCAGGCTGTAGCGCATGGCAACGGTGGCAAAGTCCATGCCGTTTTCACGCCATGCCTCGGCCAGATCGCCCTGAATGAAATGCACATCCGAAACAACGTTGCGTGCCCCTTGGCTGGCAAGGGCAGAAAGCTGCTCGTTAAAGTAGGACACCATTTCAGGCGTGGCCATTTGCTGCATGGCCGCAATATTCTGCTGGTTCCACGCTGTCTGAATATCCATCAGCGTTTGCTGGAAGGCCTGATAATCTGCAGTGTTAATCTGCAAGGAGGCATTCCCACCAGCAGAAGGCATAGCCCCTGGTGTTACTCCCGGTGAATTGGCCACACCGCCAGCACCCATGGAAAAACCGCTGCCACCAGAGCTTTTATTGCCCGTAAAGCGACGCACCAGCCACATGACGATCATGACAACAAAGGCCACTTGGATCATCAACCCGATCAGGCTGAAAAAGCTGTGCATGCCGCCCAAAAGGCCGTGCCCGCTCAGCAGACCGAACAAGCCAGCCCCCAAAAACCCACCAGCAAACCCGGTCAGGAATGGATGCCGAACGCCGGATTGTGCAAAGGGGGCTGCCGGGCGTGCAAACGGTGCTGTTTGCGGCCCATAGTTAGGGGAAGGCGCCGTGCGCGGCGTAATGGAGCGTTCCATTGGGGCCGCACTGTAAGGAGCCGTACGTGTGGGCGGAGGCGCGCTCCATGTTCTGCTGCCACGGCTGCCCATAGAGCCACCTTGGCCGGGTCGGGCATCAGCATGCAGGGCCAAAGGCCCCGCAATAAGGCCGATGCTCAGGAAGGCGGTGAGAACAGGTGCAAGAATGCGGGGTTTCACAGAAAGAATAGTCTCCGGCTAAGAGGTTATGCCCCGGCAATGCTGAGGGCATCTGTACGTAATGTGGGGGCATCCGTGCCAAAACGGAAGTCCAGATCATTAGCTAACGTAATGGACGCAAAAATATCCAGAAGGTTGCCCGCCAAGGTGAACTCGGCAGCGGATTCTGCAATCTTGCCATCGCGAATCATAAACCCGGAAGCACCACGGCTGTAATCACCGGTCAGGCCATTGATGGAGGATCCCATCATCTCGGTAATGTAGAGGCCTTCCTTGATATCTGCCATCAGCTCGGTGGGGGAGAGTGTGCCGGGCTCAAAAAACAGATTGGTGGCAGAAGGGCCGGGCGGCCCAGATGTTCCGCGTGCAGCGTGGGCATTGCTTTGCAGCCCAAGCTGGCGAGCACTTCGGCTATCCAGAATCCAGCTCTGCAAAGCGCCATTTTCCACCAGATGCAACGGTGCAACCTGCATGCCTTCACCATCAAACGGGCGGGAGCGCAGGCCTTTTTTACGGGTGGGATCATCCGTAATGGTAATATCTTTGGCAAAGATGGACTGCCCAAGTTTATCCTTCAAAAAGGATGTGCCTCGTGCAATGGCTGTGCCTGTAATGGCCCCGGCAAAGTGGCCCAGAAAGCTACCAGCTACCCGAGGGTGAAACACCACAGGGTAACGGCCAGTGCGGGGTTTAATGGGGTTAAGGCGTGCAATGGCTTTTTCCCCAGCACTTTTGCCAAGCTCTGTCGCATCTTTCAGATCACGCAGCCAGACTGTGCCGTGGTAATCGTAATCACGCTGCATGCCATCGCCAGAACCTGCCAGCACGCAAACAGAGTTGGAATGGTGTGTGCGGGTATAACTTCCGGCAAAACCAGCGGATGTCACCAAAAACACTTCTGTGCGCCCGCAAGAGGCGCTGCTGCCAGCGCTGTTGGTAACGCCTTTTATGGCCAGCGCGGCTTCTTCTCCAGCGCGTGCGCGAGCCAGAAGTTCTTCGGTTGTAGGCTCTGCCGAATCTGCCAGTTCCAGATCATTCTGGGTAAAGCGGCCTTGCTGGGCCAGTGGGTTTAGCCCGGCATATTGATCTTCTGGCAGCACACGGGCCATGGCCATGGCCTGTTCTATCAGCGCATCAAAGCGCGAAGGCTCCGGCGTGGTGGTAGAAAGAATGGCACTTTTTTTGCCAGCAAAAACACGAAGCCCCAGATCCGTGGTTTCAGATCGTTCCAGTTCTTCTGTCACACCATTGCGGACACCGGCGCCAGCCGCCACGCTGCGGACAAACACAGCATCTGCTGCATCTGCCCCAGCCTTGCGTGCGCGGGCAACCAGATCAGAAATACGGTCTAGGGTTTGTTCTGTCATGCTGCCAGTTTCTCCGTAATGATCTGCAAGGAAGGAATGTGCTCAATCGGGCCGAGGGCTGCAAGCGTGGGTGCGCCTGTAAAGATGCGCGATGCCGCACGGCAAATGTCCCCAGCTTTTACGGCTTCAATTTTGCTGACGGTTTCGGCTGTGGGAATAATCCGGCCGAAAATCTGCAACTGTCGGGCAATCTGTTCGCATCGGCTGCCAGTGCTTTCCAGGGACATCAGAAGCGAGGCTTTAAGCTGTGCCCGTGCCCGCACCAGCTCTTCTTCCGTAACATAGCGTTGAATCTTGTTCAGCTCTTCCAGCGTTACGGGCACCAGTTCCGCACATTCCTTGGCACCTGTGCCAGCGTAAATGCCGAAGATGCCGCCATCGGTAAACGGTGCGTTGAAGGAATAGACAGAATAGACAAGCCCGCGCTTTTCCCGAATTTCCTGAAACAGGCGGGAAGACATGCCACCACCCAACACGGTGGAAAGCAGAAGAGCGGGAAAGTAGTCCGGGTCTCCATACCCAAAGGAGGGGAAGCCCAGCACAACATGTGCCTGATCCAGTTCCTTCATCTGCCGGAATTCACCGCCACCATAACGGGCAGAGAGAGTGGCTGGCGCAGAAGAAGAAGACAGATTGGCAAAATGCTGCTGCACGCGCTGCACCACGTCTTCATGGTGCAAGTTGCCTGCGGCAGCCACAATCATGTTGTCTGTGGTGTAATGCGCTTTCATGTAGCGCATCAGGGTTTCGCGGCTCATTTCCCGGATCAGGTTTTCCGTGCCCAAAGTGGGTCGGCCCATGGGCTGGTTAGGAAAAGCTGTTTCCTGAAAATGATCAAAAACCACATCGTCAGGCGTATCATTCGCCTGTCCGATTTCTTGCAGAATAACCCCGCGTTCGCGCTCCATTTCGGCCGGATCAAACGTGGAGTTGGTGAGGATATCACCGATGATATCAACGCCCAGCCCCAGATTTTCCTTCAGAAGCTTGACGTAATAAACAGTCTGCTCCCGCGCGGTGTAGGCATTGATATGCCCGCCAACATTTTCGATTTCCTCGGCAATGCGCAGGGCGGAGCGGCTGGTTGTGCCCTTAAAGGCCATGTGTTCCAGAAAGTGAGAAACACCGTTTTCTTCTGCCGTTTCGTGGCGTGTGCCTGTGGCCACATAGGCCCCGAAAGAAACAGTTTCCACCCGTTCCATGCGTTCTGTCACAACAGTCAGGCCGGAGGGCAGGCGGGTAATGTTGATGGGGTCTGTCATTCTTGTCCTGAAAAAGAAAGGCCGCCGGGCAAGGCGGCCTGACACGGGAAAGTAAGATGTGGGGTGTTAGGGAGCGTTTGCCAGTACCGCAGCGCGCACGGCATCTTTAATTGCGCCTTCGGTTGCCGGAACGGTGCGATAACGTTCTTCCCGCTCAAACAGATCTTCCAGATGCACAGGCAATGCTGGATGAATACCCGTAGCCGCCACCATGGCATCCGGGAACTTGGCCGGATGCGCTGTGGCTTCTGCAATCATGGGCACGCCCGGCTGCCGGAACTTGCGGCCCGCAGCAATGCCAATGGCGCTGTGGGGGTCTGCCAGATAATTGGATTTCTGGTGCAGGTTACGAATTTCTGCTTCCGTCTGTTCATCATCCAGCGCAAGGCCGGAGAAGACGGTGCGGGCATTTTCCCATACTTCTTCAGGCACATCCATATGCCCGGTGGCGCGGAAGCCCGTCATGATACGTGCGCAGGCAGCGGAATCACGCCCCAGAAGTTCAAACAGCAGGCGTTCAAAGTTGGAAGAAACCTGAATGTCCATGGAAGGTGAAAGGCTGGGCACCACACCTTTGATTGTCATGTCATTGGCATTCAGGAACCGGGTGAGAATATCGTTCCGGTTGGAGCCAACGCACAGATGCTTGATAGGCAGCCCCATTTTGCGTGCAGCCCAAGCGGCAAGAATGTTGCCAAAGTTGCCTGTTGGCACAGCAAAGGAAACTTCACGCTCTGGGGCGCCAAAGTTCAGGGCCGCATAAACGTAATAGGGAATCTGAGCCGCAATACGCGCCCAGTTGATGGAATTGACGGCGGAAAGATGCATTTCCCGGCGGAAAGGCAGATCAGCAAACAGAGCCTTTACCAGATCCTGACAGTCATCAAACGTGCCTTCAACGGCCAGATTGGTCACGTTGGAATCCAGCACGGTTGTCATCTGGCGGCGCTGCACTTCGGATGTGCGGCCTTTGGGGTGCAGGATGATAACAGACAGACGGTCCCGCCCGCGGCAGGCTTCAATGGCGGCAGAACCTGTATCGCCAGAGGTCGCACCAACAATGGTCACGTGGTCATTCCGCTGGGTCAGCACATGTTCAAAAAGCTGGCCCAGCACCTGCATGGCCATGTCCTTGAACGCCAGCGTGGGGCCGTGGAACAGTTCTTGCACAAACAGGCCATCTTCCACCTGTGTCAGTGGCACAATGGCTGGGTGGTCAAAGTTGGCATAGGCCCTGGCGCACAGGCTGCGCAGTGTTTCCAGATCAATATCCGGTGCTGCAAACGGGGCCAGAACACGGGCCGCCAGTTCCGGATAGGGCAGGCCACGCAGGCTTTCCCAATCAGATAGCGAGAGTTCGGGCCATGTTTCGGGCAGATACAGGCCGCCATCCTCGGCAAGACCGGTAAGCAGAACATCGGCAAAGGAAAGGACGGGAGCATTCCCGCGAGTGGAAATATAGCGCATGGAGAAACTTATATCCTGAATGGCGAACGCCGCGAAGTGTCCTTTTTAGGGGGAAAGCCTGTAGCCTTTATTGGGGTGGAGGCGTTGTGGGCAGCGTAAGCTGATACACCGTGATAGGCCATGAAATAGAAGGCGTTGCCGCCCCAAAGCCCACGCTGTGATCAAGCTGACTGGCCGCTACATACAAATGCCCATGTCCATCCAAACCGGGTGTGGTGGGCCATTTCAGGCGTTCATCCGTAACCAGCCGACGCGGAATGCGCCCAACGGTGTAGCTGAGGATACTGCCTGTGGTGATATCAGACCAATAAAGCGTGCCATCATTATCAATGGTCAAACCGCCCAATGCGGGAGTTTTATACCACTGTGTCACACCTTCTTCAAACGCTGCGGGCGTTACGTCCGGGTCCGTGAACAAGGAGGTGGACACACGATACAGAAAACCTGCGGGCGGCTGCATAACAATCCATGTGCCATCCGGGCTTACCGCAATCATGCTGGTATCTACGGCAATGGCCTGACCATTTGCATTCAGCAGCGGGCCTGTAGGGGTCTGGATCGGTTTGGTGGCGGTAAGGGCTGGGTGGTGGTCCAGAAAACGCCGCCCTGATGCAGATGGAATATCGATAAGCAATAGCCCTGCCACGCCAGAATCTGGCACATAAGCTGTAGAGCCATGCACGGCAATGCCAGAAAGAATACTGCCCTGATGCAGCAGATTGGCTTCTATTGGCACAGTATGGGTCACTGTGTTGGTGGTTGGGTCAATCTGGATCAGGCGTGGGGCCGCAACAGGTGGTTTTTCACGGTTTGGCACGCCGCTATCCAGCACCCAGATGCTGCCATCTGCTGTGCGTGTCATGCCTGCAAGGGCTACAAAATGGGTATCGTTTGTGGCCTCGCGGTTGTTCCAGTCTGCATTTGGGTATGGAGCAAGGCTGCCATCGGTCTGCCGAACCCATAGCTGCGGGCCAGTATTGCCAACCCATGCCGGGGCTTCCAGCAGCATCCGGCCATCGGGCAGAGGCAAGACAGCATCCCATATCTGCTGGTTGGACTGCATGAAAGGCACCAGTGCAGAAGCAGGAAGTTCCGGCACTTTGGGCATATGCACAGCCCATGCAGGGTGGCCCATAAATGGAGAAAACAGGGCAGCCGCCAGCATGGCACGGCAAACCGTGCGGCGCGGCAGAACAGAACGCAGGAAAGAATGCTTCATCAGGGGCGTCCGGTCAGAAATCTTGCAAACAGGTGAAAAATGAATGCAGCAGTTTCGGGCCTGCACGGTGTTTATGCAAACGCGTTCTGTGCGGGGCGGCTGCCCCTCTGCCACATTCAGGTGTCAGGCAAGAGGGGCTTTTGCGATTATGCGTCTTCCGCACGTTCCACATAACGGCGGTGGATATGGGCCATATAGGCCGAGGCATCCAGCTTGCGTCCTGTAGCATCCTGCACAATCTGCGGCATGGAGGCACTGCGTGCACGGCCATGCACGTTTTCACGCAGCCAGCCCAATAGCGGCGTAAAATCACCTTTTGCAATGGCAGGCATAATGTGTGGCACCTGCTTGCAGGCGGCTTCCCGCAGTTGTGCGGCTGTTAAGGCACCAAGGGTGTAGCAGGGGAAGTAACCGAATAGCCCCTCCGGCCAATGAATATCCTGCAAGCAGCCCCGACCATCATCTGGCACATGCAGGCCCAGAAGCGCGTGAATGCGCTCATTAAATGCGGCAGGCAGATCAGCTAGAGGTAAATCCCCGGAAATCAGCGCTTTTTCCAGTTCATAACGCACCAGAATGTGAGCGGGGTATGTTACTTCATCCGCATCTACTCGGATAAAACCGGGCTGTACGTGGGTGAGCAGCCGGTGAATATTGTGTGCATCCCAGCCAGTTGTGCCTGCGGGCACATCAAAAGCTGCCTGAAGTTTGGGGGCCAGCCAACCTGCAAAGGCATTGGAGCGGCACACCTGCATTTCCATCAGCAGAGATTGGCTTTCATGCAGCGTCATGCCGCCAGCCTGCCCAACAGGTTGAGAGAGCCACGTTTCTGGCAAGCCCATATCATACAAGGCGTGGCCTGTTTCATGCAGCACGCCCATCATGGCGGGAATGAAATCATTTTCATCATAACGGGTGGTCAGCCGCACATCATGCGTTGCTCCACCGCAGAATGGGTGCGTGCTGACATCCAGCCGCCCGCGAGTGACGTCAAACCCAAGCTGCTGCATAAGCTGGCGGCCCAGTGCTTCCTGCCGCGGCACGGAAAATGGTCCGGGCAGAGGGGGGGCGGCGGGCAGGCTGTTCTGTTTTTCCAGCACGGTGCCAATCAGTTCAGGCAGGCCGGCGGCAAGCTGTGTAAAAACCGGATCTATATCCGTTTGGCGGGTGCCGGGGTCAAATGTGTCCAGCAGCGCATCGTAGGGGGAAAGGCCCAGCTTTTCCCCTGTGGCAACCGCAATTTCACGCGTAAGGCGCAGCACTTCAGAGAGTGTGGGCAGAATGGCTGCAAAATCACCATTCTCGCGCGCGGTACGCCATACCATTTCGCATCGGGCCGTGGCCTGCGTGCTGGCTTCCACCAGTTCTCCGGGTAGCGCCGTGGCGTGGGCATGCAGGCGGCGCATTTCTTCCAGATTGGCACGGCGCCAGACATCATCGCCTGGTTCTGCCTGTTCCAGCAGTTCTGCAATAACTGGGGCTGTTAGAATTTCGTGGCGCATGCCTTCCAGCATGGCCAGATTTTCTGCCCGACGTTCTGCTGCGCCGGAGGGCATGATCACCTCCTTATCCCAGCAGAGTATGCCAATGGCATCATTGAGGGAGGAAAGGCGGGCAAAGTGGCGTTCAAGGGAAAGATAGGCTTTATTCATGATGCATATGGTAAAGCATACACGCCGCGCACGGAATGCACTTTGTGAGGCATATCAGATGACAAAAAGGAGCCAGTTATACCCATGCAGATGGATACGCAGGTAGAATCTGCACTGGTATTGTTGGCGCAGGGCAATGCGGAGCAGGCATTACGTCTTCTGCAAAACTGCTTGCGGCAGAATCCGCACCACGCTGGCGCACTGCATGGCATGGCCTGTGTGGCGCGTGCGGGTGGGGATAACCGTGCCGCGGTGGCTTTTGCGGCTAAGGCTGTGCAGTTACAGGCAGAACCGCATTTTCATATTACACTGGGTTTGGCCTTGCTGGCAGAAGGGCAGGTGGAGGCGGCACGGGCAGCCATTCATGTGGCTGTTCTTGCATCTCCCAAAGATCCGCGTGCGCATGATGCCATGGCCTCTGTTCTGGAAGCACAGCAGCGCATTGCAGAGGCTGAACGTGCTTTGCGCACAGCTATAAAGTTACGGCCATTGGAGCAGGAGCGGCATCTGGCTCTGGCTGCTTTTTTGTCACGTCATGGGCAGTTGGAAAAAGCAATAGAGGTTTCCAGCAAGGCCTTGCGGTTGGATACACAAAACCTGTTTGCACAAAATCTGCATGGCATGATCCTGCATGGCGCTGGCAAAGCGGCAGAGGCCGAACCTTATTTCCGAATTGTAGCCGCTGAACTTCCAACATCCGCACCTGCTCTGGCCAATCATGGGGCGGCGTTGTTTGCGGCACGCAGTTATGAGAAGGCCCGGGATGTTTTAGTGAAATCTGCGCAACTGGCCCCCAAAGCAGCAGAAACACGCAGTAATCTGGGGCTGGTGCAGATGGCGCTGGGCCGCTTGCAAGAAGCCGCGCAGGAATTGCAAGCCGCATGCGCATTGCAGCAGAATGATACGCGCCTGATGCTCAATTACGCCACGGTTCTTGCTGATCTGGGTGAAAATACGCAGGCGGAGGCCTTGTTTTGCAAGGTGGAAAAACAGGCAGGTAATAGCACGGATGCCGCCCGAGCACGTATGAACCGCGGCGTGCTGTATCTGGCCCAAGGCCGCTTTGCTGAAGGTTGGAAGCTGTTTGAGGCACGCCAGAACCTTATTGCCCCTCCTACTTGTGCAGCCGGGTTGCCTCGGTGGGATGGCACTCCGCAGGAAAAGCCTGTGCTGCTCTATGCAGAGCAGGGATTGGGCGATGTGTTGCAGTTTCTGCGCTATGTTGCTCCGGCGGCTCAGCGTGTTCCGGTTTTGCTGTATGTGCCGCAAAGCATACGCAGCTTTGTGCAGCAGATGGATTTAGCTCGTCTGCCTCATGTCACGGTTTGCACAAGCCAACATGCGCCAAAAGCCGTAGCAGCTTGCGGCCTGATGAGCCTGCCTGATGTGCTTGGTATGGAAACACCGTTTGCATGGCGGCCCGATATTGCAGGCATTCATAAACCAGCCCCCAGCAAGAAAGCTGCTTTGCGTATCGGGCTATGTTGGGCGGGTAATTCAACGTATCAGTTTGACCGCAGGCGCTCGATGAACCTGCAGGCCCTCGCACCGTTGGGGCAGTTGGATCATGTTGAATTTCAGTCGCTTCAAAAAAATGAGGAAGGGCAGCCGCCTTCATTCCCAATGACGCAATTACAGCAAGGTGATGTGCTGGAAACAGCCCGTGTTATGGCGGGGCTGGATGTGGTGATAACTGTAGATACCATGATAGCGCATCTGGGTGGCCTGCTAGGTTTGCCCGTGTTGCTGCTTGACCGTTTTGGTGGCGACTGGCGCTGGGCTGCAGGTTCTACCATTACTCAGTCAGATGGAGAGGTGCGCAGCCTGTGGTATCCTTCCATTAGGGTTATTCGCCAGCCACAGGCGGGCGAGGGGGATGCCCCGTGGCAGCCCTGCATCGCAACCGTTGTGCAGATTTTGCAGAAGATGGCTGAAAAACGCACGGATATGGTGCCCTAAAGGCTGTTGCCGCTGTGTGAGAGCACTTTATGATAGCGGCATGACACGCATTTCCTCCAAAGGTGCTACGCCAGCAATGGCGCAGTGGTTCACCCTTAAGGCCGAAAATCCTGAAGCCCTGCTGTTTTTTCGCATGGGTGATTTTTACGAATTGTTTTTTGATGATGCCACGGCCGCAGCGGCTGCGCTGGATATTGCCCTAACAGCACGCGGCACACATGCGGGGGAACCGATTCCCATGTGTGGGGTGCCTGTGGCGGCAGCGCCGGCCTATCTTGCGCGTTTGATCCGGCGCGGCTTCCGGGTGGCGGTGGCAGAACAGACAGAAACGCCCCGTAAAGGCAGGCCAGCAAGCAAGGGGCCTTTGGCGCGTGGCGTTGTAAGAGTCATTACTCCCGGCACGCTTACAGAAGATGAACTGCTGGAGCCTGGGCGTTCTAACCTTTTGCTCGCATTGGCACTCACAGCGCCGCAAACAAAGGGAAAAAGCAAAAAAGCAGAGGCATCCTTTGCCGATACAGTTATTGGCGCTGCGTGGATTGATGTTTCAACGGGGTTGTTTGAAACTGAAAGCCTGACAGGCAAAGGGCTTCCCGCGCTTTTAGGCCGTCTGGACCCTGCGGAAATTCTTGCGCCTGCCATTCTTAATCTGGCGGATTACGAGGCCCGCCGTGCGCCAGAAACCGTGGCATCGGGCGCAGATACGGCACGCCAGCGTCTGGCCAGTGCTTTTGATGTGGCCAGCATAGAAGCCTTTGGCACCTTTACGGATGAAGAAAGCGTGGCCGCTGCTATGGCGGTGGAATACGTTCAGCGCAGTCAGGCAGGCAAGTTGCCGCGTCTGGCACATCCTGTTCCGCAAAATGAAAGTGGCATTCTGGGTATAGATCCGGCCACACGCGCCAGTTTGGACATTTTACGTGCGCGGGACGGAGGGGATGAGCACACACTATTTTCTGCCGTAAACCGTACGGTTAGTGCAGCCGGGGCACGTATGTTGGCAGAATGGCTGGCTGCCCCGCTTACACATGCAGGCCAGATTGCCGCCCGGCAGGAAGGCTGGTGGTGGCTGAAGGAAGATGCGGTGCGACGTGAGGCGTTGCGCGGAACGCTTAAAAAAGCTCCAGATATTGCACGCGCACTTGGCCGTTTATCCCTTGGGCGTGGGCAACCGCGAGATCTGGCTGCCATGCGTGATGGCCTTATGGTGGCGCGGGAGGCTGCGCGTATTCTTACGGCTGCTGATGCCGTATTGCCCCCGGCGTTACATCAGGCGGTTACACGGTTGGGCGGAGGGCAGGCGCTGGAGGCCGAACTGGCACGTGCGCTGGCGGAAAACCTTCCGGCTCGGTTGGATGATGGTGGTGTTATTGCGCAAGGCTATGATGCTAAGCTGGATGAATACCGTGGATTGCGAGATGATTCACGCCGCCTGATAGCGGGCTTACAGGCCAAATATGCGGCACATTATGGCCTGAACAGCCTTAAAATTCGCCATCACGCCCAGCTTGGCTATGTGATGGAAGTGCCCGTAGCAGCCAGCGCCAAGCTTAAGGACAAGCCAGAGCTTATTTTACGGCAAGGCACAGCCAGCAATGCGCGTTTTGCTACAGAAGAACTCTCAACGCTGGATGCCCGCATAACCGAGGCCGCAGAAAAAGCATCCCAGCGTGAAAAAGAATTGTTCGGCGCGCTGGTTGAACAGGTTTTGGCAGAACGCAGCATGCCGGTTTTGGCGCAGGCTTTGGCTGTGCTGGATGTTTTGCAATCCTGCGCAGATTTGGCGGGTAATGGAACGTGGTGCCGGCCAGAGGTGACTGAGGATTTTGCTTTTGCGCTGGAAGGATGCCGCCACCCAGTGGTGGAAGCCGCCCTGCCAGCCGGCACACGTTTTACACCCAACACGTGTGATCTGGCGCCACAGCAGCGTGTTATGCTGCTAACCGGGCCAAATATGGCTGGTAAATCCACCTATCTGCGCCAGACAGCACTGGCGGTTATTCTGGCGCAAGGCGGTTTTCCCGTTCCGGCTGATCGGGTACGAATCGGGGTGGTGGATCAGCTTTTTTCCCGCGTGGGTGCTTCGGATGATCTGGCGCGCGGGCGTTCTACCTTTATGGTGGAAATGACGGAAACCGCCGCCATTCTTAACCAGGCTGGCCCGCGTTCTTTGGTTGTGGTGGATGAGATAGGGCGTGGCACGGCCACGTTGGATGGTTTGGCAATTGCATGGGCTGTGTTGGAGGCTTTGCATTCAAGCGTGCGCTGCCGTGCAATCTTTGCAACGCATTTTCATGAACTTTCGCGCTTGGTGGATACACTCCCGCGGCTTTCCCTGCATACTATGGCGGTGCGGGAATGGCGGGGACAAATTGTGTTTTTGCATGAAGTGCTTGCAGGATCAGCCAAAAAAAGCTGGGGTGTACACGTTGCGCGGTTGGCCGGTGTACCACACGCGGTGGTGGACCGGGCAGGGCGCCTGCTGCGGGAGCTGGAACGTGCTGAAAATACAATACCCGAACCGCTTCCGCTGTTTGACACGCAGAAGACATTACCCCCTGAGCCCCAAAATACGTTAAGTAAACGTTTGATGGACATTGACCCGGATAGCCTGACACCCCGTGCCGCGCTGGATCTTCTGTATGAATTGCGCAAGGAAGCCGCGCAGGAAGACCACGCACAGGCAGCAGGCTAGATACTATGACGCCAGACCCCATTCAGGAGCAGAACTCGCCTCTCATGCCCACCCCTTCCGTAGAGCCTGCCGCCGCGCAGCAGTCCGACATGACCATGCTGGCTACCCTAACGCCAGAAATGCTTTCTGCGTGTCTGACGCGGGAATTAAGAGACGCAACACCGGAAGATGCGGCTATTCCTGAACGGGATGATGCTGTTGCCATTTTCCGCCGTCATCTGGGGCGGTATCAGGCAGATATACGCAACCGGTTTGAGCGGCATGAGCTTAAAGGCGCAGGCGCAGCCAAAAAGATAGCTGTTTTTACAGACGTGATGGTGCGCGCCATTGTTGATCTGGCCGTACGCGCCACTATTGGGGCGGGTACTGTAGAAAGCGGCGTATTGCCCAGCTTCGCTATTGCCGCCACGGGTGGTTACGGGCGTGGGCTGCTAGCACCTTTTAGCGATATTGATCTGCTATTTCTGGTAGCGGAAGAAAGTGCAGAGCGCGCGCATCCGCTTATTGAATACGTTCTGTATTTTCTGTGGGATCTGGGTGTGAAGGTGGGGCATGCCACCCGCACCATTAATGAGTGCATTGAGGAAGCTAAAAAAGACACCACAGTGCGTACCGCGCTGCTGGATGCACGTTTGCTGGCTGGAGATTCAGCCCTTTTTGCCACGTTTGAGGCCCGCTACATTCTGGCTTGTGTGGATGCAGGTGCCGCTGGTTTTATTCATGACAAGCGCCGTGAACGTCTGGAGCGTCACCGGCGCTTTGGTGATAGCCCATATCTGGTAGAGCCCAACATAAAGGAAGGGCGCGGGGGACTGCGTGATCTGCAAACCCTGTACTGGATGTGCCGCAATACTTTTGGCACCCGTCACGTTAAAGATCTGCTGGCTCCAGAATTTATCTGGATGGGCCTGCTAACGGAGCAGGAAGCCGCACGTGCCCGCCGCTCTTGGGACTTTTTGTGGACGGTGCGTTTGCATCTGCACTACGTGGCAGGGCGGGCGGAAGAACGGCTGACTTTTGATATGCAGCCCGTTATTGGCGCACGCATGGGGTATACCCGGCATGGGCGGCAAAATGGGGTGGAGCGCTTTATGCGCCACTACTTCCTGACAGCTCGGGAAGTTATGCGTTTAACCCATGTTCTGGAACCCGCAGTGCTGCGGCAGGCTCAGGGGCCGGTGGCTAACGCAGCCAAGCCTGATGAGGCTATGCGGCAAGCCGGGTTTACCCTGCTGGATGGGCAGATTTTGCCTGATCGTGGCGTAAGTTTCGATCAAGAACCCATTAAAATGATGCAGATTCTGGATTGGGCGCGTCTGCGCCGCCGTCCGCTGCATCCATTGGCGCGGCATCAGCTTATCCGGTGGGAGCGTAGAGCCACCAGCCTGCGGGACAACCCGGAAGCTTCACGTATTTTTCTTGATCTGCTGTGTGGTGATGAATCTACGGTGGAGCAAAAGCCACGTCGTCGCCCAGCAACAGCTTCTGTGCCGTCTGTGGTGGAAGAAAGTGGTCTGTCTTATTCCGCGGCTTATGGGGAGTATCCGCCCGCAGGGCATGCACACTGGCTACATATTCTGAACGAAACCGGCATTTTTGGCCGCCTGATTCCAGATTGGGCGCGCATTGTCGGGCAGATGCAGTTTGATACGTACCACGTGTTTACTGTGGATGAGCACACCATAGAGGCCGTGCGTATTTTGGATGAAGTGGCCTCTGGCCGCATGGCGGATGAAATCCCCATTGCGTACGAATTGGTAAAGGGGCTGCATTCTAAACGGGCGTTGTATATGTCTGTTCTGCTGCACGATGTTGCCAAAGGGCGGGGTGGGGATCACTCCGAAATCGGGGCGGAAATTGCCGCTGAACTCTGCCCGCGTCTTGGGATGTCTGGCGAAGAAACAGAAACAGTTTCTTGGTTGGTGCTGCATCATCTGCTGCTGAGCCATACGGCGTTTCAGCGCGATATTGATGACCCCAAAACCATTCTGGATGTGGCAGATATTGTGCAGTCTCCAGAACGGCTGCGTCTGCTGCTGCTGCTAACCATTGTTGATATGCGTGCCGTAAGTTCCCGTGTGTGGAACGCATGGAAAGCTACGCTGCTGCGTGAGTTGTATGTGCGTGTGGCAGAAGTTCTGGCCGGTGGCCTAGCCACTACGGAACGAGATGTGCGTGTGCGCCATGCCAAGGAAATTACAGCCGATATTCTGGCAGAAGAAGGCGTTCCGCAAAAAGATATCGAACGCTTTTTGGGGCTGGGATACGCTGGTTACTGGCTTTCCTTCGATTATGAGACACATCGCCGCCATGCACGGCTTATCCGTGCGGCAGATGCCAAGGATGCACCGCTTACAGTAGAAGTGCTGCCCCTACCTGCGCGTGGGGTTACGGAAGTTACCATTTACACGGTGGACGTGCCGGGCCTGTTTTCCAAAATAGCAGGGGCCTTGGCGTTGGCTGGGGCTTCCATTGTGGATGCACGCATCCATACCATGACACACGGTATGGCGTTGGATACATTCTGGATTCAGGATACTTCTGGCCAAGCGTATGAAGAAACGCACAAGCTTGCCCGTCTGGCATCTCTGATCGAACAGGGGTTAAGCGGCCATATTGATATTAGTGAAGAAATTGCCCGAGCCGGCTTTGGGCACATGCCCATGCGTATGCGCGCCATTCATGTGCCGCCGCGCGTGGTGATAGATAACGGAATTTCCAACACCTACACCGTTATCGAAATCAACGGGCGCGATCGTCCCGGCCTGCTGCATGATGTAACGGCCGCCATGAGCCGTGAAAACTTGCAAATTGCCTCTGCCCATATCACCACCTATGGCGTGCGAGCCGTGGACGTTTTTTATGTGAAGGACCTGTTTGGTCTGAAAATCACAGATAAAAAACGTTTGGAGGAAATCCGTGAGCGCTTGCTGGCCGGGCTAAAGGAAGCAGAAGCCGAGGCCAGCGCTTGTGCAGATGCGCGCTATTCAGCCTGAAATATCAGGCTGAAACAGGATGGTGCCCGGGGCTAGCCGCGGAAAGGCCGTGGTTAAGCCCCGTCCGTAGCTGCTGGCCTTCGGGTGTGTTGGCGTCTATCAGACCGTGGCGCAGGAACAGATCAATCAACACCAGATTAACGTTGAACTTAAATTCATCCGTATCGCGCACAATCTGAAACACTTTCGCCAAAGGCAGCAGCGCGAAAGATTCCACTTCGCCGTCCGCTGCTTCTGGTTTGAAGTCTTCAGGTAGATAGAGATCATAGCAGACTAAAATATCCCGCCTGAGCCCTTCAGGCCGTTCCATGGCGTAAACCAGATGCCCTGTTTCCTGCGCCTGAACCACAAGATCATGCGGGATGCTGGCTTCTTCTGCCGCTTCCTTGATTAGGGCTTCACGCGGTGTGTGGCCAGCGGGTACGCCACCAGCTACCAGATGGTCCAGCTTGGATGGGTCCAGCCGCTTGTTTGCGGCACGACGGCCTGTCCATAGATAAAGGCCATCTGCTTTGCGCACCAGCCCGTTCATGTGTACGCCTGTGGCAACCAACCCAAAAAGAGGCAAGGCGCCGCGGTCAATGCGGGCAATGGCAGGTTTACCTACATCTGTTCGCACATCAAACAGTTCGTGGTGGGAGCGGTAAAAACCTTCCTGCGCCAAGGCTTCGCCCAACGTTTCCAGTTTGCTTGGGTCTGGCAGGTTAAAGCCGGTTGCACGGTTGCCCAGACCGTCTTTTTCCAGCCTGTCAAACAGTTCTGGCGTAATCCACCCGGCCGCCGTACCCGCCAGAGAAAAAGGGGCACGTTTGCCAGGAATGATAGCAGTGTTGCACTGCCTGAGATGCCGAAGAAAAGGCGTGATGTCAGAAGACATGGAAACAAGATCCTGTTGAACTGTGCCTAGCGTGTCTGAAGTTGTTATCGGGTGTGGCAAAGGCGGTGGCAAGGTGTGGCGGGGTTGCAAAATGCGCCCAGCATGGCACATGCGGGTTATGCCACCACGTCGTGCGGCTGCCGGGCCGCTCAAAAAGCCGGTTTCCATAACCCTTTCGCGTTTGCTGCCATATTTGTGGCCACAGGAAAATCGTGCCTTGCGTTGGCGCGTTGTGCTGGTTCTTGTGGTCATGCTTGGGGGCGAACTGGCCACATTGGGTATTCCGCTTGTTTATAGCCGTGTGGTGGATCGGTTTACGCACCCTCATTCGCTGGCTATGGCGCCAGCGGCTTTGATTCTTTGTTACGGATTGGTACGCCTCGCTTCTGCAGCTCTTACCAATTTGCGTGATGCCTTGTTCGCACCAGTCCGGTTTCGGGTGGCAAGGCAGGCGGCTTATCGCAGTTTTGAGCATATGCATGCACTTTCCTTGCGGTTTCATCTCGATCGTCGCACCGGAGGGGTCACACGGGCCATTGAGCGTGGCACAGAGGCCGTGGAAACACTGCTGCGGATGATTATGTCCATTTCTCCCACCATCTTGCAGGCAGCATTGGTGATGGTGGTGATCTGGCGTGTTTTTAATTGGCAGTATGTGGCGCTGATGGCGCTGATGATTGCGGCCTACATTCTGTTTACCGTGAGATTTACATCTTGGCGGTTGGGAATCCGGCGCGAGATGAATGAAACCAACAGTGAGGCCACAGGCAAAGCCTTAGACAGTCTGCTGAACTACGAAACCGTAAAATATTTTGGGAACGAGAAGCACGAAGCCCAAAGGTATGACAGCGCACAGGCGCGTTACGAACAGGCTGCCAAAAAAACGCAGTATTCCTTGGGTTTTCTCAACTTCGGGCAGGCGGCCATTATCGCCCTGTCTCTTACAGCCATCATGTTGTTAGGTGGGCATGATATTGAGGCGGGACGGATTACGGTTGGCGAGTTCGTTATGGTCAACACGTACCTGCTGCAACTTTATGGACCGCTGAATTTTCTGGGTTCCGTGTATTCCGCCATTCGTACCGCCTTGGTTGATCTTGAGCACATGCTGGGATTGACGGAAGAGGAAGTGGAAGTGGCAGACCCTGCACATCCGCTGCCCATTGCCACACGCTTGCAGGTTTCTGCGCCAGCGCGGGTGGCATTCAGAGATGTGCATTTTGGATACCGGCCCGAGCGTGAAATTCTGCACGGTATCAGCTTTGAGGTGGAGCCAGGCCGCAAGGTTGCCATTGTAGGCACCACAGGGGCAGGAAAATCCACTATCAGCCGGCTGCTCTTTAGGTTTTATGATGTCTGGTCAGGGGCTGTGCTGGTGGATGGGCATGATGTGCGCGATTACCGGCAGGCAGACTTGCGCGCGGCCATTGGTGTGGTGCCGCAGGATACCGTGCTGTTTAACGAGAGCATTGGCTACAACATTGCCTATGGGCGCTTAGGGGCTACGCCAGCAGAGGTGCAGCACGCAGCCCAGTTGGCACAGATACATGATTTTATCATGTCCTTGCCCGAAGGCTATGAAACGCAGGTGGGTGAGCGTGGGCTAAAACTTTCTGGTGGAGAAAAGCAGCGTGTGGCCATTGCCCGCACGATTTTGAAAGACCCACGCGTTCTTGTGCTTGACGAGGCCACGAGTGCGTTAGACACACATACTGAAAAAGAAATACAGGCAGCGCTTAAAACGGTTTCAGCACGCCGCACAACGCTTGTTATTGCCCATCGTTTGTCCACCATTGTGGATGCAGACGAAATTTTGGTTATGGCCAAGGGGCACATTGTTGAGCGCGGCACGCATGCAGCCCTGCTGGCCCAGAATGCGGTGTATGCATCTATGTGGGCCGCTCAGGGGGGAGAAAGCGGGCAGGAGACGTGATAAAAGGTGTAGGCCTGCTGGTAAGGCTTGGCTGTGTCTGACGAATCGCGCGCCCGCAGATGATGCAGGCCGCAGAAAAATGAAGGATCAAAAAAGATGACCGAAACAGCAGGGCAGACTCCCGAAGCAGGCCCGAACATGGAAGTGCCTGAAGATCTGGCGCGGTGCGATATGGTCATTCAGCATGCCATTGAGCATTTGCGGAATGAAAAATATCCTCCATTGGCAGTAGCATCCGCGCTTCTGGGTAATTCTGTGGGTATTCTTGCCCAGATTATGGATAAAGATACCGTTTTGCGCATTCTCGACTCAGCTGCTCAGAGCGTTCGATCAGGCGAAGTACATGCGTCTGTTCGGGCACAGACCGGGCAGGAAAACGAGAAAGCCTGAGCAGAACCCTTGACTGAAAGCCGTGGCTAAGCCATAAGCCGCGCCAATCCTGAATGTGGTCGCCGGGCGCTTGTCTCGGCCCTCTGTTCCTATTTTGTATAAGACAAGGATGAGACAATGTCCCGTCGTTGCCAGATTACCGGCAAAGGTGTGCTGACCGGAAACAACGTCAGCCACGCTAACAACAAATCCCGTCGTCGCTTCCTGCCTAACCTGCAGGATGCTTCCTTGGTTTCCGAAATTCTGGGTTCTGCCGTGCGCATGCGCGTAAGCACCCGCGGCCTGCGTACCATTGAACACAATGGCGGTCTGGATGCATTCCTGCTGAGCACGCCTAACCGCAAGCTTCCTGAAGAAGCACAGGTCATCAAGCGCCGCGTTCTGCGCGCTCAGGCCAAAAAGCAGGCAGCCGCAGGCGCCTGATTCAGGGGTTTACCTTATTCAGTGGAGCCGGGTCTGCTCAGTTAACAGAGTAGGGCCGGTTTCTGCGGTGTAGATGTCTGGCAAGGTGTCAGGCATCGTCGTCTATCGGCCGGTTTCCGGCAGCCGGGTTTCCTGAAGATTTTAACATCACAGGTGCCAATACGGTGCGCGGCGGCCACAGGCGCGAAGGGATTCCCATTCGCGCCTGACCTGTTTTCTGGAGGTTTTCGTGTCCGCCACATCCGATCTGTCCAAGATTCGTAATATCGGTATTACCGCGCATATTGACGCTGGTAAGACGACCACGACCGAACGCATTCTGTACTACACCGGCGTTTCCCATAAGATTGGTGAAGTGCACGAAGGTAACACCACGACTGACTACATGGCTCAGGAACGTGAACGTGGTATTACCATTACGTCCGCCGCCGTAACCTGTGAATGGGAAGGCCACCGTATCAACATTATTGATACGCCCGGACATATTGACTTCAACATTGAAGTGAACCGCTCCCTCCGCGTGCTTGATGGTGCCGTGTTCATCATTGAAGGTGTGGCTGGTGTGCAGCCGCAGTCCGAAACCAACTGGCGTCTTGCAGACCGCTATAAGGTGCCTCGGATCATCTTCATCAACAAGCTGGACCGTACCGGCGCAGACTTCTACCGCGCATTTGATACGCTGAAAGAAAAGCTGGATATCGTTGCTATCCCGCTGCAGCTGCCAATTGGTGCAGAAGACAAGTTTGTTGGTGTTGTTGACCTGGTGGAAATGAAGGCCATCGTCTGGGAAGGCGGTGAACTTGGCGCGAAGTTCCACGATGAAGAAATTCCGGCTGATCTGAAGGAAAAGGCTGCAGAAGCACGCCAGAACCTGCTGGATACGGCTTTGGCTGTTGATGATGCAGCTATGGAAGAATACTTCGAAAAGGGTGAAGTTTCTATCGAAACCCTGAAGCGCTGCATCAAGAAGGGCGCTATTTCTGGTGAATTCCGTCCGGTTCTGTGCGGCACTGCGTTTAAGAACAAAGGCGTGCAGCCTCTGCTCGATGCCATCATCGACTACCTGCCGGCCCCGAATGACGTTGAAGGTATTCGTTGCGCTCCGCCGGAAGGTGAAGAAGAAGACGAAAAGAACCAGCCCATCATTCCGGTTGACCCGAATGGTAAGTTCGCTGGTCTGGCCTTTAAGATCATTAACGATAAGTACGGCACGCTGACCTTTGTGCGCGTTTATCGTGGCGTACTCAAAACCGGTGATACGGTTCTGAACACCACCAAGGGCCACAAGGAACGTATCGGCCGTATCTATCAGATGCATGCTGACAAGCGTGAAGAACTGACAGAAGTGCACGCTGGTGACATTGCTGCGTTTGTGGGCCTGAAAGACTCCCAGACAGGTGATACGCTGGCAGACCCGGCTGATCCGGTTGTTCTGGAACGTATGTCCTTCCCGGTTCCGGTTATCGACATCTCCGTCGAACCGAAAACCAAGGACGCAGTGGAAAAGATGACACTGGCCCTGCAGAAGCTGGCTGGTGAAGATCCCTCCCTGCAGCTCAAGACCGATCAGGAAACTGGCCAGACCATTCTGTCCGGCATGGGCGAGCTGCATCTGGACATCATTATCGACCGTCTGCGTCGTGAATATGGTGTGGATGCAAACGTAGGTGCACCGCAGGTGGCATACCGTGAAACCATCACGCAGCCGCATACGGAAACCTACACCCATAAAAAGCAGTCTGGTGGTTCCGGTCAGTTCGCTGAAGTTAAGGTTGAATTCCAGCCGGTTGAACGTAACGAAGGTATCCTGTTCGAAAACAAGGTTGTTGGTGGTGCTGTTCCTAGAGAATACATCCCGGCAGTTGAAAAGGGTATTCGCGTTCAGTCTTCCACAGGTGTGCTGGCAGGCTTCCCGACTGTGGACTTCAAGTTCACGCTGCTTGACGGTAAGTACCATGACGTTGACTCGTCCGCTCTGGCGTTCGAAATCGCGGCAAAGGCTTGCTTCCGTGAAGGTATGAAAAAAGCTGGTCCGGTTATTCTGGAACCGATCATGGACGTGGAAATCACCACCCCGAACGATCACGTTGGTGACGTGGTGGGTGACCTGAACCGTCGTCGTGGCATGATCCAGAGCCAGGAAACCTCCGGTTCCACTGTTATGGTGCGCGCTTACGTGCCGCTGAAAGAAATGTTCGGTTACATTTCTCATCTGCGTTCCATGACGAAGGGCCGTGCTTCCTTCACCATGCAGTTCCATCACTACGATCCGGTGCCGCGCAACGTTGCTGAAGAAATCATGGCTCAGTCCAAGTAATTTCAGCCGTTTTTCGGTTTCGGAATATAAAGGTCGCTCCCTGCAAAGGGGGCGGCCTTTTTTATTGTGTAAAACCAGATTACGTTGCGTGCGCTTCATACAAAGCGGCATGCTATGGCATGAATCTGTGATGCTTTGAGTGTTTGTGATAGCGCAGAAAAGAAACGGAAAGACGAACAAGATGCCAAAGCTGTTTGAATGTGCACCTGATCAGATCGCGCAGAAAACACGGGTAAACAGGCGTGCGCTTATGCAGCTTACGTTAGGGGGGCTGGCATCTGGCTTTGCTGCGCATAAAGCTTTTGCTCAGGCACCTTCGTTAGCTTTTGCGTCTTCTTCCGTAGATAAAATGCCGCCTATCAACGGGGTGTATGATTGGCGTGCATTGCCACCCACACCGTTGGCGCTTGAGGCCGAAAGTGGAGGCCTGTCTGTTGATACGGGCATGGTGCCAGCGCAGGGTAAGGCGCAATTATATTATGCATCGGCGGGGGAGGGTGTGCCGGTCATGCTGCTGCATGATGGTTTGGCCAATTCCAATTATATGGGAGACCTTGCCCGTGCACTGTTGCGCGCCAGATGCCGTGTGATTGTTATGGATATGCGAGGGCATGGGCGCAGCACAATGGGTGCCTTGCCCTTGGGGTATGATTTGCTGGCCGATGATGTGCTAACGGTCATGGCATTTCTGCACCTGCGGCGCGTGGCTTTGGTTGGGTGGGGAGATGGTGCCGTGCAGGCGCTAGATGTTGGTATGCGGCACCCCAGCAGTGTCAGCCGGATATTTGCTTTTGCACCGTGGAGCACTCCAGATGGTCTCCTCTCTCGCGCAGAGGATATTCCTGCTTACAAATCCTTTATGGAAAGAACGCGGCAGGAATACAGGCAGCTTTCTTCTACGCCCCATCGGTTTGGAGATATGGAAGCCGCAGTGCAGGCCATGCGCAGCAGGCAACCCAATTGGACAGATGCAGATCTTATGAGAGTGACAGCACCACTATGGGTGGCTGCTGCAGATCATGATGGTGTTGTGGGGCGTGTGCAGGCCGAGCATATGGCCGCTACGGTAGAAGGGGCTGGCCTTTTGGTGTTGCCCAATACCAGCCACTTTGCCTTTTTGCAGAATCCGCAACTATTTACGTTGGCGGTAGAAAGCTTTTTGGGCGGACGGTAAACTATATGGGGCTGCCGGTAAGGCAGCCCCTTTTTTGCAAAAGTGCCTTAGCCAAATGCCCCAATGTTGTGCATGATGGCGACGCTAATTTCCCGAATAAGCTCGAACATCTGTTGCATTGGCACAAAGATGTCTCTGTGTTCGCGCTCGTAAATACCTTCTTCGCGCGGGCCACGTGGTTCATGAAAATCAAGGTTAGTTGGGCCTGTGCTGGTGGGGAAGATATGCTCAAGTTCTTCCAACACTGCCGGAATATCCAGGCACAGTATGTGTTGCATCATGACGTCATGGTTAAAGCCACCACGCGGCATAAAGAAGGGCACGCGGCATGCCAGCAGCCATATCTGCTCAATAAGCATGATACGAATGGCATGTAGAAGGCGGATCTGTGGTTCCGTGCGTGGTGCATGTTTCCACGCTTCTCTCAACGCAAGATGGTCGGCCTGAATACGGCGGAACATGGTGAGCAACTCGGCAGATAGATCAAGCTTTTCCAGATCCTGCATCAGGGAGAGAAAAGCCTTCCGGCGCGCTGGTGTTTTTTCCTCTGTGGCGCGGTCGAGCCAGAAGCCGGGGTCCAGCAAACAGACAACACTTTTCAAAACCTTATCATCCGAGCAGGTAAGGCCATGCTGGGCAAAATCCAGAGCACGATGAAAGCGCGGGCTGGATGTGCGGAATGTTTCAAAGGTTTCTGGGTGGCGGCGTACGGCAGCCCCTAAGCCCTGCAAGGTGTTGGCGCACCATCCTAACTGCTGAAGAATGGCGTTGTTGGGGATGGCGCGTAGCTGGCTTGGGTGAGTAATACGCTTGTGGGTTGCACTTTCTGCACTTTGACGTGCAGGGGGGCGAGAACCGGTTCTATCAATAAGCGATGGACCGAAAGCCCCCAACAGCGCGGCATAACCGGGGTCTTCCACCAGTTTTTTCATGCCCTCACTAATGCTGGAGAAGAAATCGGCCGAAAAATCGGGCTGATCATAAATCGGGTCTTCTTCCTGCTGTAAGGGCAGAAACAGGTTTTCTGCAATGGTGGCCAGCGTAGCGCCTGCCAGTTCTGGCGTGCCAAACAGCAGATAACCATCACCACCCTGAAAAGCCGTTTCCTCACGGCAGGCAATGCCTGTGGTTTTAAACCGTGCACGCACATGCGATGGAGAAAGGTAATCCAGCCGATCTGCCATACGGAAAGGGTGGGCACCACGGCCGATGCTTTCACCATGCGTATCAAAAAACACCACGGTGATATCCTGCATGTCCCACCGCACCAGCAGATCATGAATACGCAGGCGCAGGCGCTCTATCAGGTACGTTGCGGCCAACTGGCCAACATATCGGCCAGAATCGGAATATCCGAACTGGAAGCAGATGCGGCCAATACGGCGGATATACGCACGCCATGCAGGAGAGCGCAGGGCTTCTTCCACAATGTGCTCACCGTTCATGAGCGCATCTTCTGTTTCAAACAGTGGCGAGATTTCAATTTTATCTGCCACGCCAAAGCAGGAGGCCACCCATAGGGCCGAGAGTAACGTGTAACCGGTTTCTGTTTCTGCAATCAGGAAGCGGACAGGCGTATCGGAATCGATAAATTTGACCATCTGCGCAATGGTCATCATCAGCCGTCCGGCACTGGAAGGATCGCTCAGCAGCGCGCCAAAGTCCACAGGAACAGGCGTTACAGCTTCCAGCGCTTCGTTAATCTGGTTCAGCAATGCCCGGCGATGGGCCGGATTGTTGGGGTCATCCAGCAGGTTCAGCTTCTGGCGGACGAAGTTGTGTATCTGGGAGGCATTGAGCCGCACATGCGTATGGGCCAACCCCAGTCCATGCGCCAGAAAGCCTGCCCGGGCAACAGCCAGTGGAATGCGTGCAGAAGGCGGCGCGCTCTTGATAGCGGTTTTAAGCAGGCCATCCAATTCCGCAGCATGTGTGAGCGCGGTGTTGCGCTGAGAAACCAGAAGTTTTGCAAAATGCGCAACAGCCTGGGCATCACTGGGGCCAGCAGGAACGGCGCTGATCTGTTCCTTTACGCAGGCAATGGCCCGTTGCAGTTTTTCTGTTAGCTCTGGCGCCAGTAAGCCTTCATGCATGATCTGGCTTTCCAACCGCATCAGTTGGAACAGCTTCATGCGCAGCCGCAGGCGCAGGGTATCCCACCAGCCAATATCTGTGCGGCCATCGGTATCATAGCCCACCCAACTGGTGGCAATAACCGGGCAGGGCTTCAGGCTTGTCCATTCTTGCGGCCAGCGTGTGGCGGCTTCTTCCAGCAGGGCTGTGGCCAGCAGATCCATGGCATCCCGCGCACGGGTGATGGCTTGCGCGGCCAGTGTAAATTCTTCTTCCAGCGTGGGTGGGGCTGCGCGTCTGTGCGTTTCAAAAAATGGCGCTTCCTGCGGGGGAATGGCTTGAGAAGCACTTTCTGCCAAAGCCGCATACACAGGATTGCTCAGGGCAAACGTGGGGTGCGCAGTAAAAACCGCAGCAAATTGAATAGCGGAGATGCGTGCCTGATACTCTGCAAAAGAACCGGTAGGGCATGCTTCGGCTATCGCACGCGCGACATTACGGAGCTTCTCTTTGGTGGCTTCAAGTGTCGCGCCACCTACGTAGCGATGCAGCTTACGAGCGCGCGCCAAAAAGGCTTCATCACGCAGCTTTTGCACCAGGCTCACAATATCTGTTTGCGAGATTTCCTTGCGGTCCAAAGCTTCTCCAAGCCGGAGCGCAATGCCCATTACAGGATTTGTGCCTTCAGCTGCTGTGCCGGCATCTGGGTGAGCAGTAGCGGACGCAAGGATACTGTCCAAACGGGAAAGAGAAGATGTGTTATCCATAGTCATAAGGGCGTCCTGAAGGTTCCTGTAATAGAACAGTTATAAAGCCGGAATGAATCGAAATAACAACGAAATAGCTTGAAAAGAGTGATGAACAACTTTTCACGTCTATGTTTTGTATGCAACCAGCTCACGCACTCTTGGGGGTGTTTGCGCACAGTGCTATTGAGTGAGTTATGACATCTCATCCCCATCAGGACGCGGATTTCGCTGCCCGCCAGACACTGCGGCGATACAAGAATGCAGCTACGGGGCTGGTTGGCCTTATGGCTGGGGTAACGGTGCTGGGTTACGCAGCGCCCGCTGCCGGCTGGGTGAGGGATGGATTCTGGCTGGAAATGCTGCGTGCCGGAGCGCGTGCCGGTGTTGTAGGCGGCTTGGCAGACTGGTTTGCCGTGGTTGCGCTGTTTCGTAGGCCTATGGGGCTTCCTATCCCGCATACTGCTATTCTGCCCGCGCAAAAGGATAGGCTTGGCCGAGCGCTGGGGCGGTTTGTTGCTGGGCAGGTGTTTACCCAAAAGGAAGTTGAGCGTGTATTGGGGCAGGTGGATCTGCCAGCTTTTCTGGCGGATATGCTGGATGACCCCGGCACGCGGGATGCCTTGGTAAAATCAATCACACGCTCCTTGCCGCAGATGCTGGACAGGCTGGAAGATGGCCGCGCCAGTAATGCCGTTGCCCGTATTATGCCCAAGCTATTGGGGGGCAGTAATCTGGCGCCTATTATCGCACGGGCCCTGCGTAGCCTTGTGGATGATGATAAGCATCAGGAAGTGCTCTCCTTCCTGCTTGAGCAGATCAAAGATGCGTTACAATCCAAGGAAGGCGCATTGCGCCAGATGATTGAAGAGCGCGTGCGTGAGCAGGGTGGGCGTTTACTCGGGTGGGCCATAGGTGGTTCCATTGCTACCAAGGTTCTGTTGGCAGCAGCCAAGGAGCTTGAGCGAATCGATCCACAGAACTCCAGCATCCGCGAAGGCTTTACCAGTTGGGTGCGTGGCCAGATTGATCGCATAGAAACAGACCCGGAAAAGGGCAAAGAGTTTTCTCAAACCATCATGGGCGTGCTCTCCCATGAAAGTGTTGTGGGCTGGTGGGGAGATATCTGGCAGCGCTTCCGCCGTATGGTGGAAGCCGATGTGGAAGACCCGGAAGGGCGCATTGCATCTGTGGTGCAGGATGCACTTGAACGCATGGCTGCCCAGATGCGCTATGATCAGAACATGCGGCAGCGGATTATGGATAGCGTAAACCGCACGGTTCTAAAGATGCTCCCCTTCATGCGGGAACGTATGGCAGAGTTTATTGCGCGCGTGGTTTCAAGCTGGAATGCTGTTGAAATAGCTGAAAAACTGGAGCTTCGGGTTGGTAAGGACCTGCAGTTTATCCGGTTTAATGGCACCCTTGTCGGCTTTGGGGTGGGGGCATTGCTGTTTGCCGTATTGCGGCTTCTGTTTGGGCTGAACGCACAGTAGGGCAGCCGATCACGTTTGCGATGGATGCTTTTGTCTGCTTGTTTTGGGTTGACGCAAGAGCAGTGTGTCGCCATGTATCCGAAACAGGACCGCTCAGGTCTTTAATTGGGTCAAGGGCAGATAATGCTGAAACTTTCCCGCCTGGCGGATTATGCAATCGTCATCTTGGTGAAACTGGGTGAACAGGCCGGCGTTGTTACGTCTCCAACACTTGCAGCCATTACAGGGGTGCCAGAGCCAACGGTGGCCAAGGTGCTCAAGGTGCTCTCTGCGCATGGGTTTGTGCTTTCCCAGCGTGGGGCAAAGGGCGGATACCGCCTTGCCAGACCGTTGGTAGATATTTCTGTAGCCAGTGTTATTACAGCCGTAGATGGCAAGATTGCGCTCACAGCCTGTGTAGATGGCGGAGAGTGTGATACCGGCGTGTCGTGTGGTCTGTGTGGCAGCTGGGATACCATCAATCAGGCCATACGAACCACGTTGGAGGGTATTTCCTTGGAAAGCATGCGCAGCAAGGCATCGTGTTTTTCAAACATGCCACGATCCAATGTGCAGCCCAGCGCTGCTATGCCACGTGAGGGGATCTGAACCATGCCGGCAGTTACTGAAACCCGCGAAGCGGTCGAAAAGCTCGGCCAGTCCACCTACAAGTGGGGCTTTGAAACAGATATTCAGATGGACCTCGCCCCGAAAGGGTTGAATGAGGACATCGTACGTCTGATTTCTGCGCGTAAGAACGAACCTGAATGGCTTTTGGAATGGCGGCTGACGGCGTTCCGCAAATGGCAGTCCATGAAGGAACCTACGTGGGCCAAGGTTTCTTACCCGCCGATTGATTATCAGGATGCGCATTACTATGCCGCCCCGCGTAAGAAAGAAGGCCCGAAATCTCTGGATGAGGTTGATCCGGAACTTCTGAGAACCTACGAAAAACTGGGTATTCCCCTACATGAGCAGGCACTGCTGGCTGGTGTGGAATTGCCTGAAGGTGAAACAGCGCGGCCGCCCGTTGCTGTGGATGCGGTGTTTGACAGTGTTTCTGTTGTCACCACCTTCCGCAAAACGCTGGAAGAAGCGGGCGTGATCTTCTGCCCGATTTCTGAAGCCGTGCAGGAACACCCTGAGCTGGTGCGGAAATATCTCGGCAGCGTGGTGCCGGTGGCAGATAACTTTTATGCCGCACTGAACTCTGCCGTGTTTACGGATGGTTCCTTTGTTTACGTGCCCAAAGGGGTGCGTTGCCCAATGGAGCTTTCCACGTATTTCCGTATCAATGCGCGCAACACAGGGCAGTTTGAACGCACCCTGATTGTGGTGGAAGATGGAGCTTCGGTTTCCTATCTAGAAGGCTGCACAGCCCCCATGCGGGATGAAAACCAGCTTCATGCCGCAGTGGTAGAACTGGTGGCGATGGAAGATGCCTCCATCAAATACTCCACGGTGCAGAACTGGTACCCCGGTGATTCCGAAGGGCGCGGCGGTATCTACAACTTTGTGACCAAGCGTGGCGCATGCCGTGGGGCACGCTCCAAAATTTCCTGGACACAGGTAGAAACAGGTTCTGCTATTACATGGAAGTATCCATCCTGCATTCTGCAGGGTGATGGATCTGTGGGTGAATTCTATTCCGTGGCTGTTACCAACAACTGCCAGCAGGCAGATACAGGCACGAAGATGATCCATATCGGGCGCAATACCCGTTCTACTATCATTGCCAAAACAATCAGTGCAGGGCGGTCAGACAGCACATATCGCGGTCTGGTGCGCGTGCAGCCCAAGGCTTCTGGCGCACGTAACTTCACCCAGTGCGATAGTTTGCTGATTGGTGATGAATGCGGCGCGCATACTGTGCCGTATATCGAAAGCCGGAACATGGCAGCGCGTATTGAGCACGAAGCCACAACATCCAAGATTTCAGAAGATCAGCTTTTTTATTGTCGCCAGCGCGGCCTGTCTGAAGAAGACGCGGTTGGGCTGATTGTAAACGGTTTCTGCCGGGATGTTCTTAAGGAACTGCCCATGGAATTTGCTGTAGAAGCACAGAAACTGTTGCAGATCAGCCTTGAAGGCAGCGTAGGTTAAGGGAGTACAGAACATGAGCCAGTTTTTGGAAATTTCCGGTCTGTGCGCCCGGATTGATGCCGATGGGCAGGAAAAGCAGATCCTCCGTGGTGTGGATCTCACCATCCCACCGGGTGAAGTGCATGCCATTATGGGGCCAAACGGGTGCGGCAAATCCACCCTTTCCTATGTTCTGGCCGGGCGTGAGGATTATGAAGTTACGGCTGGCTCTGTCACCTTCAAGGGGCAGGATCTGCTGGCTATGGAGCCGGAAGAACGTGCTGCAGCTGGCCTGTTTCTGGCCTTCCAGTCTCCTATTGAATTGCCGGGTGTAAATAACGCCAACTTCCTGCGTACGGCGGTTAATGCCGTGCGTCGCGCCCGTGGGCTAGAAGAACTGGATGCTGTTGCGTTCCTGAAAATGGCGCGTGAGGCAGCCAAGTCTCTCTCCATGGCGCCGGATATGCTCAAGCGTAACGTCAATGTCGGTTTCTCTGGCGGTGAAAAGAAGCGCAATGAAGTGTTGCAGATGACACTTCTTCAGCCCTCCTTTGCCATTCTGGATGAAACCGATAGCGGGCTGGATGTGGATGCCCTGCGTATTGTGGCGGAGGGGGTGAACCGTCTGCGCTCACCAGATTTCTCTGCTCTGGTTATTACGCATCATCAGAAGCTGCTGGATTATCTGGTGCCAGACCGCATTCACGTTATGGCCAAAGGGCGGATCATTTTGTCTGGTGGGCCAGAACTGGCCAAGAGAATTGATCAGGAAGGCTACACCAAGTTTCTGGCGGAGGCGGCGTGAACGCGATCAGCAAAGATATGAGCGGCCCTCTGTCTTCGTTCGCGCAACGCCTGAACGATGTTGAGGGGGCAGAGCGGCAAGCAGCCATTGGCGCACTGCTCAGAACCGGCCTGCCAGACAGGCATGTAGAGGCATGGAAATATACCAGCCTGCGCCCGTTGTCGGCACAGGAGTTTCAGGCCCCACCAGCGCAATATGATGCAGCGCAGGCAAAAAGCCTGCTGGATAACCTGCTTAGCCAGCATGATGCCGTGCAATCTCTGCCGCGCATTGTGTTTGTAAATGGCCGGTTTGTAAAAGATCTTAGCCTTCTGCCTGAAGGTGTGGATGTTTCCTTTTTCAGCCAAAAGAGCCTGACATCAGATGTGCAGGCCAGCCCGGACAGAGATCCCCTTGTCGCGCTGAACACGGCTTTGGTGGATGATGGGGCGATATTGCACGTTGCCAAAGGTGCGGATGCAGGGCGTGTGCTCCTGATCTCCTTGGGTGTTGCCGGGGATACTGCCATTTCTTTCCATCCACGCCATAGCGTGGTGCTGGAAGAAGGGGCACATCTTTCCTTGCTGTCACTCAGCGCTGGCGTTGGAGCGTATTTCCATAATCCGGTTACGGAAGTAACTGTGGGGGAAAGCGCCAAACTCTACCATACCACTTTGCAGGCCGAAGGCCCGCAGGCCATAGCGCTGGCAACAACCTATGTGCAGGTTGCTGGGCATGGCGTTTACAATAGCTTTGCCCTTGGTTTGGGTAGCCTGTTGTCTCGGCATGAAGTGCATGCGCGGTTGAATGCGCCACATGCTCAGTTGCATGTGAATGGTGCGCAAAATCTTGCCGAACATCAGGTAGGGGATATTACCAGCGTCATCACCCATGCTGCTTCGGACTGCATTTCCCGCCAGACTGTGCGCAATGTGCTGGATGGTCATGCGCGGGGTGTTTTCCAAGGCAAGGTGCTGGTTGAGCAGGTTGCCCAGAAAACCGATGGCTACCAGATGAATCAGGCATTGCTGCTTTCTGAAAACGCAGAAATTGATGCAAAGCCTGAGCTTGAAATCTACGCGGATGACGTGCGCTGCAGCCACGGGGCAACCGTGGGTGCGCTGGATGATGATCAACTGTTTTATATGCGCAGCCGTGGTGTGCCAGAGGCACAGGCCCGCCATATCCTGATTGCAGCGTTTCTGGATGAAGCTCTTTCTCTGATTGAAGATGAAACGGCGCAGGAATACTGCCGCGCCATGCTGGCAATCCGTTTTTCTGCTGAAAGGAAGGCCGCGTAATGTCTCATCCTTCTATTACAGACACATCCGGGCTGGATCTGGCTGCTATTCGTAAGCAGTTTCCTATCTTGTCGGAAAAAGTGCACGATCGCCCGCTGGTGTTTCTGGATAGCGCTGCTTCGGCCCAAAAGCCGGATGCTGTTATCAATGCCATGGTGCATACCATGCACCATCAGTATGCTAACATTCACCGCGGCCTGTATTGGCTGAGTGAACGTGCGACCGAGGCTTACGAAGCTGTGAGGGGTCAAGTTGCGGGCTTTTTGAACGCACCTTCGCGGGAAGAAATTGTTTTCACCCGTAACAGCACAGAAGCCATCAATCTGGTTGCGTATTCCTTTGGCTCTCTGCTTACGCCGGGACAGGCTGTGGTTATTTCCGAAATGGAGCACCACGCCAATCTGGTGCCATGGCAGATGCTGCGTGACCGTATGGGTATTGAGCTGCGCATAGCCCCGATTACTGATGCCGGTGATCTGGATATGGAAGCGTTCGGCCAGCTTTTGTCTGATGGCAAGGTGGCGCTTGTTGCCATCACCCACATGTCCAACGTGCTGGGCACCATTACGCCAGCGCGCCAAATTGCCGATATGGCGCATGCAGCCGGAGCGCTGGTGCTGTTTGATGGGAGCCAGGCGGTCGTGCATCATCGTACCGATGTGCAGGCTCTGGGGGCGGATTTTTACACCTTTACCGGGCATAAGCTGTATGGCCCAACCGGCATTGGCGTTTTGTGGGCGCGGCGTGCACTGCTCGAAGATATGCCGCCGTTCATGGGCGGGGGAGATATGATCTCCACCGTGACGTTTGAAAAATCCACGTGGGCCAATGTTCCGCATAAGTTTGAAGCTGGTACTCCTGCAATTGTAGAAGCTATTGGCTTGGGTGCTGCCATTGAATGGGTGGAAAAGTTTGGTTTTGATGCCATTGCGGCACATGAACAGGCTTTGACGACCTATGCGCTGGAGCGTCTGGCGACTGTGCCGGGGCTAAACGTAGTTGGGCACCCTAAAGAGCGCGGCGGCGTTATTTCCTTCACCATGGCAGATGTGCACCCGCACGATATTGCCACTTTGTTGGATCGTAACGGTATTGCCGTGCGTGCGGGCCACCATTGTGCAGAACCGCTTATGCGCCGCTTGGGTTTAACCGCCACAGCACGCGCCAGCTTTGGTATTTATACCGTGCAGGAAGAAATAGATGCACTTGCCGGTACGTTGGTGCGTATCCGGGAATTTTTTGTGTGACACAAACTGTGCCGGATTCTGATGCCCTGTATGACCGTGTGATTGTAGAGCGTGCACGCGCTCCACAATACGCAGGCAAGCTGGAAGCACCTTCCGTACAGGGTGAAGGCAAAAACCCCATGTGTGGGGATAAAACACGGGTGGATATCGCGCTAGATGCAACCCATATCCAAAGTGTGCGCCATACCACACGAGGGTGCGCCATTTGCGCAGCAGCGGCTGACTTAATGGCGCAGCAGGTTTCTGGTTTGGATGTTGAGCAAGCTGTCAGCTTATCTGGTCGGTTTTCTGCGATGCTGGTGGGGGAAGCTTCTCCTGCGGCAACGGCTGATACTTCATTAGGGCCGTTAGAGGTTTTCCAGCCTCTGCGGTCTCACAAGGCACGGATACGATGTGCCGAACTGCCTTGGATTGCGTTAAAGGAGGCGCTTTCTCATGCCGACGTCTGAAGACGTGCATGCTCCCGTTCTGCCAGAGGTAGAAAAGGAAGCTAAAACAGCAGAGGCTTCTGCCGATGTGCTGCATGCTGACCATGCGCCTGCCGGAGATGAAGCCGGAAAAGTAGAAAGCTGGACACCGGATGAAGGGGCAGAACAATCTGCCAAGCCTCCGGCTGCCGGTGCTGTTTCGGAAGATGCGGTTATTGAGGCGATTGCCACAGTGCATGACCCGGAAATTCCGGTAAACATTTACGAACTCGGCCTGATTTACGCGATTGATCTGTATGATGATGGCCGCGTGCGTATTGAAATGACACTAACAGCCCCCAACTGCCCCAGTGCGCAGGAACTACCTGTGCAGGTAAAGGAAGCAGTAGAAAAAGTGCCGGGCGTGAAATCTGCCGAAGTAGAAGTGGTGTGGGATCCGCCGTGGGATATGTCGCGTATGAGTGATGAAGCCCGTCTTGCGCTGAACATGTTCTGAACCGCGAACTCAGGTGAGGGTATAAAATGTCTCAGAAAACGGCTGCGGCTCCCGTAAAGCGGGAGCTTCCTCCTCTTATGCGGGTGTCTCAGGCTGCGGCAGATCGGTTGCAGCATTTATATGCCACAGCACACGCAGGCCAGTTGCTACGCATTTCTGTCAGCACCAAAGGCTGCTCTGGCAAAGCATATGACATGCAGTTTGTGGATGCGCCGGGTGAAGGGGACGAAGTGGTGAAAGACCACGGCGTAACCCTGCTGGTGGATCGCAAAGCCACGCTTTACCTGATTGGTTCTGAAATGGATTATCAGGAGGGTGATCTGGAAGCAGGGTTTGTGTTTGCTAACCCTAACGAGAAAGGCCGTTGCGGCTGCGGCGAGAGCTTTCACGTTTGAAGCTGCAAACAGCTTCAATTTCTGCAGACCATAAAAACTGGTCAATTACAGTTACATTTTCCACCGTATATCCGGCTTTGGCCAGCAGGCTTGCATCCTGCGCCAAGGCTGCCGGGTTACAGCTTACGTAAACAATGTGGTTTGGTAACCCTCGCGCAATCTGGCGCATTTGCAGCTTTACCCCTGCATGTGGGGGATCCAGCACAACCACAGCAGAGGCTGCTATTTCCTTAGCCAGAAGAGGCTGATGGTTCAGATCTCGGCAGAATGCGCTGATACGTGTGCCGCCAGTCGCCTTTTTTAAGGCGTCTAGGGCAGGAGCATAACCTTCGTAAGCGTTTACGCGGGCACGTTCTGCCAACGGGAAGGTAAGGGTGCCGCAGCCAGCATAAAGCTCGGTAATAATATCCCGACGGTTCAGCTTGGTCGGCAGGCTTTTTACAACGGCATCTTGAATATATATTTCGCTCTCACGCGTTGCTTGGAAAAAAGTTCCGGCAGGCGGCGTAATCTGGTGAGAAGCGATTGTCTGAACAACAGAGCCCGATTGTGCCGCAACTTCCGGCAACCCTGTATCTTTGATCAGCTGCCAACTGATGCGCGGAATATGCTGCTCTGTAGCTAATTGCGCTAAACGAACACGATCTGGTGCAGTTAGAGGTCCATCCGTTTGCAACAGAACATCCAGCCCGGAATCCAGCAAATTGATATGCAAATTGGCTTCACGCCGAATGGCATTTAAGCTGCGGAGCGTGGTGCGGAAAGCAGGCAGGGCAGCCAGAATATCGGGGTGCAATACAACGCAGCTCGTAAGATCTGTAACCGCGTGGCTGTTGCGTGCATGAAGCCCAATAATAATGCCATCAGGCTGGCGTCTTACAGCCAGATCTGCTCTGCGGCGTGAATGAGGCTGTACCTGCTTGGCAGAAAATACTGGCAGATTGGTAAAACCGGCCTTTTGCAAAGCGTGCTGAACAGTAGCCGCTTTCCACTGCAAAATAGCAGCAGGCTTTACATGCTGGAGCGTGCAACCACCGCAATGTTTAAACAAGGAGCAGGGTGGTGTTTGCCGTTCTGGTGCAGGCTGAAGCACCCCAACAAGCTGCCATTTTCCATCTGAACTTTTTGTCAGACGAACACGCTCACCAGCAAGGGTTTCTGGAATGTAGGCCATACGCCCATCTGGCGTACGCACGGCCCCATCACCCTGCGTTGCCAGATAAAGAACGTCCGTATCGTAGGTTTCAGTCACAGACGTGTTCAGGACTGTGCATCTACAGCATGTTCAGCCGCAGCGTCTGTTCCCGGTGAGGCAGGTCTTACGGAACTCCGCCGAGGCAGCAGCATGAATGCTGGCACCATATCGCCAAAGCCTTGCACGTCACCACCGGGTGCGGGAGGAATTTCATCCCGCTGGTAGCGCGTGTTGCGTGTGGGCTGACGTTCTGGGCGTGCTGCCTGCTGCTGGGGCTTAGCTTCAGGCTGCTGTTCACGCGCTGCAGGTGCTGGGTTCTCGCGTTCCCGCTGAGGTGTGCGGGGTTTACGGCTACGCCCTGCTGGTGGCCGTTTTTCATCAGACCATTCAAGCTGCTTCACACCATCCAGCGCCATGCGCGGAATTTCTTTGCCTGTCAGATTCTCAATGGCTTCTGCCAGCGCCTTATCATACGGCGTTGCAATGCTGTAGGCGTGGCCTTCACGTCCTGCGCGGCCAGTACGTCCGATTCGGTGCACGTAGTCTTCCGCATGGAAGGGCAGATCGAAATTGAAGACGTGGGAAAGGCCACCAATATCAATGCCGCGTGCAGCCACATCGGAGCACACAAGCACTTTTAGTTCATCATTCTTGAACTTTTCCAGTGTGGAAAAGCGGACGGACTGCGGCAGATCACCATGCAACGCAGCGGCAGAAAAGCCATGTTTCACCAGTGATTTGGTAAGAATATCCACATCGCGCTTACGATTGCAGAATACAATAGCATTTTGTAGCGCCGGATCTTTCAGCAACTGGCGGAGCGTTTCCCGCTTGCTGTATTCATCCACCACCACAATGCCAGTTGTAATGGTTGTGGCGACAGAAGATTGCCGTGCAACCGTAATTTCCTTGGGAGAATGCAGGAACGCATCTGCCAGTTTACGGATAGTAGGCGCCATAGTGGCAGAAAACAGCAGTGTCTGCCGGTTAGGTGGCAACAGCCCGACAATTTTTTCAATATCAGGAATGAAGCCCATATCCAGCATACGGTCGGCTTCATCAATCACCAGAATACTGGTGTGGTTCAGCAGCAAACCGCCGCGTTCAAACAGATCAAGCAGGCGGCCGGGGGTGGCAATCAGCACATCCACGCCACGGTTCAGCACTTCTTTCTGATCTGCCATGCTTTCCCCGCCAATCAGCAGAGCATGGTTGAGTTTGAGGTATTTGCCGTAATTCACAAAGTTTTCTGCAACCTGCAACGCCAGTTCACGCGTGGGTTCCAGAATAAGAGAACGCGGCATACGTGCCCGTGCCCGCGAATCGGACAAAATCTCCAGCATGGGCAGTGTAAAGGAAGCAGTTTTACCTGTTCCCGTTTGTGCAACGCCCATAACATCCCGCGCCATTAGAATGGCCGGAATGGCTTGTTCCTGAATAGGGGTGGGGTGCGTGTAACCCATGTCCGAAATGGCACGCAAAATCGGCTCGGACAGTTCGAGGTCAGCAAATGTGACAGACTTGGTATCTTCTGTTGCTTCAACCGTAATTTCGGCTGTTTTTTCAACAGGTGCAGGCTCTGGTGCAGCTGTTTCTTTGGCTTTAGCCTTCGGGGCAGCCTGCTTTTCAGGAGGTGGCTCAGGCGCAACTTCAGGAGCTTGCTCAACAACTTCAACAGCAGAAGCTGTGGCAGCTACGGGAGCAGGCGTTTCAGCTTCTGGCGTTGCTTCTGCTTCTTGCGGAGCTGCGGCTGGTTCTTCGGCTTTTTCCACCTTTTCAGCTTTAGGCTTCCGGCGTCTTACAACACGTTTTTTGGGGGCAGGCTTTGCTTCAGCTACAACCGCATTTTCAGCAGGAGCTTCAGTTGCTGTGCCTGTATCTTCCGTGGCGTCTGCGGCGCTCACAGGGGCAGGGGTAGCCGTTTTTTTGCGGCTACGTGTTGTTGTCTTGCGGGGGGAGGCGGGCGTTTTAGCTGTCAATCTGCTCTCGGAACCGTAGGTCTGTCTGTTGTCAGCACTGGCTGAAGAGCCTGCCCGTATCGGGGTGCCTCAACAAAATGACTGAGGCACCGATTCACGTATCTACCCGGTCAGGCGTTAGTTCCGATAAAGCTGTTTTGGCCTGAAATCAAGTTTTTGCCAGAATGTGTTGCATTTCTTAGGCAAAAGGATGGCCAAGGCAGGCAGAAAGCACAGCCAGCACACCCAGAGCCACAATAAGCAACACGCGGGAGCGAATGGAGTCGAACACAGAAGGCTGTGGGCGGATGGAGCGCCGGGCTTTCTGGTAAGGGCCCGTGTACATCATGACAAACAGCACAGCCATGATAATGCCCAAAAGCTGCATGAGGTTTGTTGTCCATGGAGCATTGGCAAATCCACCTTCATGAATAATCAGCAGCCAGCCGGTAATCAGCGCCGTGGGAATAACGTGCGTTAAAACCTTAAAAAAGCGGGCTAGTGTCTGCAGGTGCACGGAATTGCGTTGCGTTGCATCCAGCAGGCGCAGGCTAGGGCGCAAAATCATAACGGCATAAGCGCCACCACCGATCCACAGGATGATGCTGACAAGGTGGAGGGTGAGAACAAGGCTCCAGAGAATGGAATGGGGCATGCTGAACTCCGCTTGGCGTTAATGCAGGAAAAAGGCGCGGGGCGGGGAAGGGGTAATCGTCCAACGCTTGTCTGCTGCCTGATTGCCAAGGGGACGGACGCTGCGCAAGGGGCTATATTTGCACAGATCATCGTCTACTCTGTGTGCGGAGGCTCGATATGGCAGCAATATATCCTTCACTTCTGAGCGTTTATTCTCCTGACGAAATGGGGAAAATTGACCATATTTCGGCGCAAACAGTGCCTGTTTCCGTATTGATGGAAAATGCTGGCCGCGCCGTGGCCCGCGCTATTCTTCGGTATGAAAAGCCAGCCCGTGTGCTGGTGCTGTGTGGCCCCGGTAATAACGGAGGAGATGGCTACGTAGTTGCACGGCATCTTTACGATGCAGGCTGGCCTGTGGCCGTGGCGGAAATGGTGGCGCCCAAGCCCGGTGGCCCGGCAGCAGAAGCCTCGGCCCGATTCCGTGGTGTTCGTGTGCCGTTTTCTGCGCAGGAATCTGCAAGGGCAGATTTGGTGGTGGATGCCGTATTTGGCGCGGGGCTGAGCAGAGATGTTGCTGGTTTGCCTGTTGAAGTTTTGCAAGCCGCGCGGCGTATCGTTGCTGTTGATATGCCATCTGGCGTGGATGGCGCGACGGGATTGGTGCGTGGATATGCTCCACATGCTGTCATGACAGTAACATTCTGCCGGTTCAAGCCGGGGCATTTGCTGTATCCCGGCAGGGAATATCTGGGGCGGTTGATTCTGGCGGATATCGGAATCCCGCAAACTGCGCTTGATCAGGTGCCACCAACAACATGGCAGAATGAGCCCGGCTTGTGGCATTTGCCGATTCCCGGCCCTGAAAGTCATAAATATACGCGCGGCGTGGTGAGTATCTGTGCTGGCGAATCCATGCCGGGCGCAACGCGTTTGTGTGCGGGGGGCGCACGTGCTGCTGGTGCTGGTTTGGTGCGCGTGGCTGCTGGGGCAGGTGCCGCAGCTTATAAATTGGGTGCGCCCGGCCTTATTATAGATGACGCGCCGTTAACGGCATTATTGGAAGATAAACGTCGCCGTGTGTGGGTTTGTGGGCCTGGCCTAACGGAAGCAGAAGTGCAGGCCACACTGCCTGTATTGTTGGCAGCAGGAAAAGATATTCTGGCAGATGCTGGGGCTTTAAGTGCCTCTGCTGGTGCTCCTGAAAAACTTAAGGGTGTTGCAGTCATAACGCCGCATATTGGCGAGTTTACCCGCGTATTCGGGCCGATTGGCAGTAACCCGCCAGAGCATGTCCGGCAGGCGGCTCAGCAAATTAATGCTGTGGTTGTTCTGAAAGGGGCTTCGACCATGATTGCAGCGCCAGATGGGCGGCTTGCCATCAATAATCATGCAACCCCTGCATTAGGTACGGCTGGCTCTGGCGATACACTTTCTGGTGTCATTTCAGCCCTACTGGCTGCTGGTATGCCTGCGTGGGAGGCTGCATGTGCAGGTGTATGGCTGCACGGGGAAGCTGGGCGACAGGCAGGACCGTGGCCTGTGGCCGAAGATTTGGACCTTCATCTGGGTGCAGCGCGAGAAAAAGCAGCTCATATGCAGAAACAGAGGGTGAACTCGCACATCGGCATCTTGCCGTCGGCGAATGTTTGAGTTAAGTCCACCCAACTCGTGACGGTGAGCACGTTAATGCGCGGGTGTGGTGGAATTGGTAGACACGCCAGATTTAGGTTCTGGTGACGCAAGTCGTGGGGGTTCAAGTCCCTCCACCCGTACCAATTATTTTACGATCATGCTCCCGTCCTGGTCCGCGACGGCCTTTGCGTAGCGGGTGTTTGAGTTTTGTACCGAAAGGAAGGCCTGACCGATGCAGGTTACCGAGACCCTTTCCGAAGGGCTGAAGCGTGGTTTTACCGTAACAGTTCCAGCGGCGGAAATTGCCAGCAAGCGTGATGCGCGGCTGAAGGAAGTTGCAGCAAACCTGAACCTGCCGGGCTTCCGTCCGGGTAAGGTGCCTGTTTCTCTGGCCAAGCAGCGTTACGGCGAAAGCGTGTGGGCAGAAGTTCTGGAACAGACGGTATCTGACGCTCTGCGTAACGTTTTTGATGAACGCGGTATTCGTCCTGCTGGTCAGCCTAAGGTAGATCTGGTTTCCGGTCAGACCGATGATGGAAAAGATCTGGAATTCACGGTTGAAGCAGAAATTCTGCCAGAAATTGCTGTGCCGGATCTGTCTGACCTTGCGCTGACACGCCTGAAGGCAAATGTGAGCGATGAAGCCATCAACAAGGTGCTGGAAGATATCGCCAAGCGCGGTCGTACCTTTGAAGTGGTGGAAGAAGTTCGCCCCGTTGCTAAGGGTGATGTGGTTGCTATCGACTTTGTTGGTAAGCGCGACGGTGTGCCTTTCGAAGGCGGTTCCGCTGAAGATGTGAACGTTGAAATCGGCGGCGAAGGCTTTATTCCCGGATTTGCTGAGCAGATCGAAGGCATGAAGCCGGGTGAAGAAAAAGTTATTACGGTAACTTTCCCCGAAGATTACGGCGCAACCGAGCTGGCAGGCAAGGAAGCAACCTTCGATATCAAAGCCAAGCAGATCAAGAAGCCAGTTGATGCGCCGATTGATGATGAACTGGCCAAGAAGATGGGCTTTGAAAGCCTTGATCAGCTGAAAGATCTGATTCGCAAGCAGATCGAAGGCGAATATGATCAGCTTTCCCGCCTGCGCATCAAGCGCGAACTGCTCGATGAACTGGCAAAGAAAACTGATTTCACTGCGCCAGAAGGCATGGTGGATGCAGAATTCAACCAGATCTGGGCACGCGTTGAAGAAGACCGTAAGTCCGGTCAGCTTGATGACGAAGACAAGAACAAAGATGAAGAAACCCTGCGCGCTGATTACCGCAAAATTGCGGAACGTCGCGTAAAGCTGGGTCTGCTTCTGGCTGAAATTGGTCGTAAGAACAACATTACGGTAACGCCGGATGAACTGGGCCGTGCAGTGCGGGCTGAAGCCATGCGCTACCCCGGTCAGGAAAAGCAGGTGTTCGAATTCTTCCAGAAGAATCCGCAGGCTGCGGAATCTCTCCGGGGGCCGATCTTTGAAAACAAGGTTGTCGATTACCTGATTGAACTGGCCAAAGTGACCGATAAAGAGGTCACACCAGAGGAACTTTCAGATATTCCACCAGCGAATATCTAATAAGAAAAAGGCCGTGTCCCGCCAGTGTGAACTGGCGGGACATTCTTTTTGGGCATGTTTTTCTTTTCCGGGGTGGCATCTTTCCACTTTATCTCTATCTTGAACCAGAGTGCCTGAGCTTTCTTGTGTTCGCGCAGGGAGGCAGGAAAGGCTAATTCAGTTTTTTATACGGGAATGAGTGGTATGAGGGATCGTGATCCCGTTGAGATTTTCAGCAATGCGCTGGTGCCGATGGTGGTCGAACAGACCTCTCGCGGTGAGCGGGCGTTTGATATCTATTCCCGCCTGCTTCAAGAGCGGATCATCTTCCTGACTGGTCCCGTTTACGATCAGGTTGCATCCTTGATTTCCGCGCAGCTTCTGTATCTGGAAAGCGTGAATCCTAACAAGGAAATCTCCTTTTACATCAACAGCCCGGGTGGTGTGGTTTCTGCCGGTTTGGCAATTTATGATACCATGCAGTACATCCGCAGCCCCGTAAGCACGGTGTGCATCGGGCAGGCAGCCTCTATGGGGTCCTTGCTGTTGGCTGGGGGAGAAAAGGGGCGTCGTTTCGCGCTGCCTAATGCCCGCGTTATGGTGCATCAGCCTTCTGGCGGTGCGCAGGGGCAGGCAAGTGATATCGAAATTCAGGCGCGCGAAATTCTGATCATTCGCCAGAAGCTGAATGAAATCTACCGTGAACATACAGGTCGCACGTTGGAGGAAATTGAGCAGAAGTTGGAGCGTGATACCTACATGTCCGCTCAGGAAGCTCAGTCCTTCGGGATTGTGGATGAGGTGATCAGCCACCATAAGGCGACAGAAACAGGCAAGAAGGATAAAAGTCATCCTTAATCTGGCGTACAGTAATCTTCCTGTTACAATAGGGGAGACGCCTGCCGTAAGGCAGGCACACACGTTCTGGGACTCGGCTCTCGGTGCGATGGGGCCTGGGATGATCGAGGGAGTGGGCTGATGAATACGAAGTCCGGTGATTCCAAGAACACGCTTTACTGCTCGTTCTGTGGAAAGTCACAACATGAGGTTCGCAAGCTGATTGCCGGCCCCACGGTGTTCATTTGTGACGAATGTGTTGAACTCTGCATGGATATTATCCGTGAAGAGAATAAGACTTCCCTTGTTAAATCGCGCGAGGGTGTGCCTACACCGCGGGAAATCTGCAAGGTTCTGGATGATTATGTCATTGGGCAGGCAGAAGCCAAAAAGGTTTTGTCTGTGGCTGTGCATAACCATTACAAGCGCCTGACACAGGTTGCTAAAGCTGGTGATGTTGAGATTGCAAAATCCAACATTCTGCTTATTGGCCCCACCGGTTCTGGTAAAACCCTGCTGGCCCAGACACTGGCGCGTATTCTGGATGTGCCTTTTACAATGGCTGATGCCACAACCCTGACAGAAGCAGGGTATGTGGGGGAAGATGTTGAAAACATCATTCTCAAGCTGCTGCAGGCGTCTGATTACAATGTGGAACGCGCACAGCGTGGCATTGTCTATATTGATGAAATCGACAAGATTTCCAAAAAGTCAGACAATCCTTCTATCACGCGTGATGTTAGTGGTGAAGGTGTGCAGCAGGCGCTGTTGAAACTCATGGAAGGCACTGTGGCATCTGTGCCTCCGCAGGGTGGGCGCAAGCATCCGCAGCAGGAGTTCCTGCAGGTAGATACCACCAACATGCTGTTTATCTGTGGTGGTGCCTTTGCCGGGTTGGACAAGATTATTTCTGCCCGTGGTAAGGGAACCAACATTGGCTTTGGTGCTGATGTGCGTGCTCCAGATGAGCGCAAGACAGGTGAAATCCTGCACGATGTGGAACCGGAAGACTTGATGAAGTTTGGTCTGATTCCAGAATTCATCGGGCGTCTGCCAGTTATTGCAACGCTGGGTGATCTGGATGAAGCTGCACTTATCAAGATCCTGACAGAACCTAAAAATGCGTTGGTCAAGCAGTATCAGCGTTTGTTCCAGATGGAAAATGTGCAGCTGGACTTCACGGATGATGCACTTAAGGCCATTGCAGATCGCGCTATTGTGCGAAAGACAGGTGCACGCGGGCTACGCTCCATTCTGGAAAGTATCCTGATGTCCACCATGTTCGATCTGCCGGGCCTTGAAAATGTAGAGGAAGTGGTGGTTAACCGGGATGTTGCGGAAGGCAAGGCCAGTCCGGTCTATGTCTACGGGAAAAAGAAAGATATCCCGGCAGAACAATCTGCCTAAGTTGGGAAATGTTCACAAAACAGCGCTGGCGGCACATGCTCCAGCGCTGTTTTTGTCACTGTCCCATTGTGTAAAACGCTGTGAATAACGACATAAGGATAGACTAAGGAGCTTTCATCGCGTTGGCTCTTGCACGGAACAAGGCATGCCGCAGGCGGGTGCCGTGTCCGGATCGTCCTTGTCAGGAGGTCATCATCATGGCTGATAACGAAAAACCAGTGAAACGCAGACGCCGGACTGCAACAAAAACCAAACCGGAAGTGGCAGCAGAAGCCACGCCCAAAACCGCACCAGTTGCAGAAGCTGCGGCAGAGCCGGAAGTTCAGGAAGCTAAAGCTCCGCTTCATGTGGCTGTATTGCCATTGCGCGATATTGTGGTGTTCCCGCACATGATTGTGCCCCTGTTTGTTGGGCGCGAAAAATCTGTAAAAGCGTTGGAAACGGTCACAAAAGATGACCGCCATATTCTGCTGGTCGCCCAAAAAGATGCAGCGCAGGATGATCCGTCCGCCGATGACATTTATCGGGTTGGCACGCTTTCAACCATTCTGCAGCTTCTAAAACTGCCGGACGGCACCGTGAAGGTGTTGGTGGAAGGGGTAAAGCGCGTACGCGTAAAAACCTTGCACGAGGTTGAAGGCCACTTCGAAGCCGATATTGAAGATATGCCAGAGCAGGCGGCTGAAGGGCCAGAAGCCGAGGCGCTTGGGCGTTCTATCGTGTCTCAGTTTGAGCAGTATATGAAGCTCAACAAGAAGATTGCGTCTGAGGTGCTGGTATCTCTGAACCAGATTAGTGATCTGGCAAAGCTGGCGGATACCGTAACCAGCCACCTGAACCTCAAGATTGCGGAAAAGCAGGAAATTCTGGAGGCGCCAACAGTGATGGCGCAGCTGGAAAAGGTTTTTGCGCATATTGAGGCGGAAATTGATGTTCTTCAGGTCGAAAAGAAAATTCGCAACCGCGTTAAACGCCAGATGGAAAAAACGCAGCGCGAGTACTATCTGAACGAACAGCTCAAGGCGATTCAGAAGGAGCTGGGTGAAGGCGAAGACGGTAAGGATGAAACATCCGAACTGGAAGAACGCATTGCCAAAACCAAGCTCTCCAAGGAAGCACACGAAAAAGCTGTAGCGGAGCTGAAGAAGCTGCGCGGCATGAGCATGATGTCTGCCGAATCTACAGTGGTGCGGAATTATCTGGATTGGCTGCTGAGTATTCCGTGGAAAAAGCGGACCAAGGTCAAACATGATCTGACAGAAGCAGAAACAATTCTGGATACAGATCACTACGGGCTGGAAAAAGTTAAAGAACGGATTCTGGAATATCTGGCTGTCCAAAGTCGGTCCCAGAAGCTCAAAGGTCCGATTCTGTGCCTGGTAGGTCCTCCGGGTGTTGGTAAAACGTCTCTGGCACGTTCCATCGCCAAGGCAACGGGGCGGCATTATGTGCGTATGTCACTCGGTGGCGTGCGTGATGAAGCTGAAATCCGTGGTCATCGGCGCACATATATTGGCTCCATGCCCGGTAAGATCATTCAGGGGATGAAGAAGGCGAAAGTCTCGAATCCGCTGTTCCTGCTGGATGAAATTGACAAGCTCGGGTCTGATTGGCGCGGAGATCCGGCATCTGCACTGCTAGAAGTGTTGGATCCGGAGCAGAACAGCACATTTGCAGATCATTATCTGGAAGTGGATTACGATCTATCTGACGTCATGTTCGTTACAACGGCTAATAGCCTGAACATGCCGCAGCCTCTGCTGGATCGTATGGAGATCATTCGTCTGTCCGGTTACACGGAAGATGAAAAGGTGGAAATTGCCAAACGCCACCTTATTTCCAAGCAGACGCAGGCGCATAATCTCAAGCCGGGTGAATGGTCGATTACAGATGACGCTGTGCGGGATCTGATTCGCTATTACACGCGTGAGGCCGGCGTGCGTAATCTGGAACGTGAACTTGCAGGGCTTGCCCGTAAGGCCGTGAAGGAAATTGTTACCGGCAAGGCCAAGAAAGTTTCTGTTACCCCCAAGAATCTGGACAAATACGCAGGTGTGCGTCGCTTCAGCTACGGGGAAACCGAAGCTGAAGACATGGTTGGTGTTGTAACTGGCCTGGCTTGGACCGAAGTGGGCGGGGAAATCCTGACCATTGAAAGCGTTATGGTGCCGGGCAAGGGCGGTATTGTTGAAACCGGTAAGCTGGGCGACGTAATGAAGGAGAGCATCTCTGCTGCATTCTCCTTTGTTCGGAGTCGGGCAACCAGCTTTGGCATTGTGCCCACCTTGTTTGATAAGCGCAGCTTCCATGTGCACGTGCCTGAAGGTGCGACTCCCAAAGATGGACCTTCTGCCGGTGTGGCGATGGTCACATCCTTGGTAAGCGTGCTGACAGGTATTCCTATCCGTCGGGATGTGGCCATGACGGGTGAAATCACCTTGCGTGGGCGTGTGCTGGCTATTGGTGGCTTGAAAGAAAAGCTGCTTGCTGCCCTGCGTGCGGGCATTCGTACAGTGTTCATTCCCAAGGAAAATGAGAAGGACCTTACGGAAATCCCTGAAAACGTGAAGAAGAAACTGGAAATCGTTCCTGTCTCTCATGTGGATGAAGTTCTGGCGCGTGCACTAGTGCGTCAGCCTCAGCCCATTGAGTGGGAAGATGTGCCAGATCCACTGCCAGCAGCTGGTGGAGAATCCGCTCTTCCGGTGTTGCCACACTGAATAGAAGGGATAAGAGCCCACGAAGTTGCGTTTGCTTGGTTGACGTGGCGGAAAACGGCTTCATAGTGCGTTCAGGTAGCGGACAGGCGGACGAAATAGGCCGCCCGCCGTTCCGAACAGATATAAGAAATAGAAAGGCGTAAGGATGGAGAAGCCGCTCAACAAGCAGGAACTCGTTTCAGCAGTGGCTGAAGCTGTTGACCTGCCCAAGGCAAAAGCCGGTGAAGTGGTCGATGCCGTATTCGGTGCGATCGAAAAGGCCCTGTCCACAAAGCAGGAAGTACGTCTGGTTGGTTTTGGCACATTCGTGACCGCAACCCGCAAGGCAGCTAAAGGCCGCAACCCACGTACGGGTGAAGAAATCGATATCCCTGCTTCCACCTCTGTCCGCTTCAAGCCGGGCAAGGCGCTGAAGGATGCCGTCAGCGGTTAATTCCGTTAGAAAATTTTTTTCTGAAAAAGGCCGACAATCTCAAAAAAGGGGTTGTCGGCCTTTTCTGTTTATGGCACATACGGCGCGGGCAATTAGCTCAGCGGTAGAGCGTCTCGTTTACACCGAGATGGTCGGCGGTTCGATCCCGTCATTGCCCACCATTTTCCTCAAATGGTAACCCACACGCACAATGGACTTAGTTCCATTGCTGCCTGTGTGTGGTTTTTGCCAGAGCATTCTCTGGCCTTTCAATTTCTCCCTTAAAATTCGGCCTGTGCAAGAAAGTGCCCCATACCCAACGCGTTCGTGCATATCCGTACGCAGGATGTTGGGGTTAGAGTTGCTGCATGAAATAAAAGCCATTGTGGTTTGAATCATGTGAAGGGGTTGTCGGCCTCTTCTGTTTATGGCACATAGGGCGCGGGCAATTAGCTCAGCGGTAGAGCGTCTCGTTTACACCGAGATGGTCGGCGGTTCGATCCCGTCATTGCCCACCATTTTCCCCAAATGGTAATCCACATGCACAATGGACTTAGTTCCATTGCTGCCTGTGTGGTTTTTGCTAGAGCATTCTCTGGTCTCTCAATTTCTCCCTTAAAATTCGGCCTTCACAAGAAAGTGCCCCATACCCAACGCGTTCGTGCATATCCGTGCGCAGGATGTTGGGGCTAGGGTTGCTGCATGAAACAAAAGCCACTGCGGCTTGAAACATGTGCAGGAACCACACCATGCAGTCTGTTCTTGGTGATTATGCGCCAGTTCTCGTGTTTGGGGGCATGTCGGTTATTATTGCCGCCGCCATGCTGGGTATGGCGCTGCTAAGCGGCCACCAGAAACCGTATTCTGAAAAACTGACAGCTTATGAATGCGGTTTTGAAGCATTTGATGATGCACGCCGTCGGTTTGATGTGCGCTTCTATCTGGTTGCCATCCTGTTCATCATTTTCGATCTGGAAGTTGCATTCCTGTTTCCTTGGGCGATCAGCCTAGGGCGCATCGGGCTGTTTGGCTTTCTTTCCATGCTTGGGTTTCTGGCCGTGCTGGGCATTGGTTTTTTGTACGAATGGCGCAAGGGCGCGCTGGATTGGGATTGAGGTGAGGGAGATACAGCCATGACAACCAACCAGCAGGATGCGGTCTTATGGAACCGCGAAGCGCTTCCGCCTGGCCCAGAGCAAGATGCTGTTGTGCGGGGCATTACAGGGGTTCTGGCCGAAAAAGGCTTTGTTGTTGCCAATCTGGATAAGTTGGTGAACTGGGGGCGTACAGGTAGCTTGTGGCCTATGTCCTTTGGGCTGGCTTGCTGTGCAGTGGAAATGATCCACGCCTATATGCCGCGGTATGATCTGGACCGTATGGGTATTATCCCGCGTGGCTCGCCGCGCCAGTCAGATGTCATGATTGTGGCTGGCACGCTTACCAACAAAATGGCCCCTGTGCTGCGCCGGTTGTACGAGCAAATGGCCGAGCCACGTTGGGTTATTTCCATGGGCTCCTGTGCCAATGGCGGTGGGTATTACCACTATTCCTATTCAGTGGTGCGTGGGTGTGATCGCATTGTGCCTGTAGATGTGTATGTGCCCGGCTGCCCGCCTACGGCAGAGGCTTTGATCTACGGCATCATGCTGCTTCAGAAAAAAATACGTCGGACAGGGACCATTCTCCGTGGCTGAACTTCCTGTAAATCCTCGGCAGGGGCGCCTTGAGGGGCGGCTGTCTGCCATGGCCTTTATCTTTATGGCAACTGTGCCTTCAGTTTCCTATGCGGCAGTAGAAAAAGGTGAGTTGGTCGTTCGCATAAAGCGCGATCACTTATTGCATTTTTTCGAGCTGCTGAGGGATCATCCATCATATCGCTTTGAGCAGCTGATGGATTTGTGTGGGGTAGATTATCCAGAACGACCACAACGCTTCGAGGTTGTTTATAATCTGCTGTCTGTCACACATAACCACCGTATTCGCGTCATTGTGCAGACAGATGAAGTAACCCCCGTGCCTTCTGTGCACCATTTATGGCCCTGTGCCACATGGTGGGAGCGTGAATGTTACGATCTGTTTGGAGTGGTCTTTTCTGGGCAGCCAGATATGCGGCGTATCCTTACAGATAATGGGTTTGAAGGGCACCCGCTGCGCAAAGACTTCCCGTTAACGGGCTATGAACAGGTTCGTTACGATGTGGAGCGCAGGCAGGTTGTAAAAGAACCTGTTTCCTTGACACAGGATTTTCGAGATTTCGATTTCGTTTCCCCATGGGAGGGCATGCTGACTTTGCCGGGAGACGAAAAAGCTCATGAAGTCAGACAGGGCATGAAGAGGTCCGGCTGATGACTGAATTGAAAAACACCTTTATCGAAACTGCAGATACTGTGCTGCGGCAAGATGTTCCTGAAAGCCTTGTGCCAGAAAAGGTGGCGGAAGAAGAACCACGCAAGATTGTGGAAATTGATTCTCACGCGCTGAATTTTGGTCCCCAGCATCCATCTGCACATGGTGTGTTGCGCTTGGTGCTGGAAATGGAAGGTGAGGTGGTGGCGCGTGCTGTGCCCCATATTGGCCTTTTGCATCGTGGTACAGAAAAACTGATAGAATACAAAACCTATCAGAAAGCTCTGCCGTATTTTGATCGGCTGGATTATGTTTCTCCGATGTGTGAGGAGCAGGCATTTGCTCTGGCAACAGAAAAACTTCTGGGCATTGATATTCCAGAACGCGCCAAGTGGCTGCGTGTTATGTTTGCAGAAATAACGCGTGTTCTAAACCATATTCTCAACCTTACAGCGATGGGGTTAGATTGTGGGGCCGTTACCCCCGCTTTGTGGGGATATGAAGAGCGCGAAAAACTTCTGGAGTTTTACGAGGCAGCATCTGGCGCGCGGTTTCATGCCAATTATTTCCGCCCGGGCGGTGTGGCGCGGGATGTTCCGGCAGGTTTGGAAGATAAAATAGGCGCATGGGCCAAAGAGTTTCCAAAATGGATTGATGAACTCGAAGGCCTTCTGACTGAAAACCGTATCTGGAAACAGCGCACAGTTGGTATTGGCGTTTTTACAACAGAACAGGCATTGGCTTGGGGCTTTAGCGGACCGTGTTTGCGTGCCTCGGGTGTGCCATGGGATCTGCGGCGTAATCAACCTTATGATAATTACCACAAGGTTGAATTCAATGTGCCGGTAGCGCGGCAGGGCGATTGTTATGATCGTTACTTGGTGCGTGTTGCGGAAATGCGTGAAAGCGTCAAGATTATTGAGCAATGCCTGGCCCAGATACGCCCAGGGGATGTAAAGGTGCAGGACCCTAAGTTCAGTCCGCCTCCACGCGCAGAAATGAAGCGTTCCATGGAAGCGCTCATTCATCACTTCAAGTTGTTTAGCGAAGGGTATCATGTACCCCCCGGCGCAACCTATACAGCGGTTGAAAGTCCTAAAGGAGAGTTTGGGGTGTATCTGGTTGCTGATGGAAGCAACCGTCCTTATCGCTGTAAAATTCGCCCAACAGGATTTGCTCATCTTCAGGCCATCGATGAACTGTCTCGCCGCGGTATGCTGGCAGACATGGTGGCCATTATCGGATCGCTTGATCTTGTGTTCGGGGAGGTTGACCGATGAATACCACCTGGGCCCCGGCAGAACAGCCGGATAGCTTTGCTTTTGATGATGAATCTGAAGCAGAAATTGTAAATGTTCTTAAAAAATATCCAGAAGAGCGCAAAGCCAGTGCGGTTATGCCGCTTTTGTATGTTGCACAGCGCCAGATGGGCCGTGTAACCGGCAGCGCCTGGATACCTCTTGCAGCAATGGATGACATTGCCCGCAGGTTAGAGATGGCACCAATACGTGTGTATGAGGTTGCCTCTTTTTATACCATGTTCAACACAAAGCCGATTGGTCGCTATCATCTTCAGGTCTGCACAACCACGCCATGCTGGCTACGTGGTTCGGATGCGGTAACAGAGGCTTGCCGTAAGGCAACGGGTATTCATCATTTTGGTGAAACCAGCGCAGATGGTCTGTTCACTCTAACAGAAGTGGAGTGTCTGGGCGCATGTGCTAATGCACCTATTCTGCAAGTTGATGATGACTACTACGAAGATATGGATGGTCCTCGCACAGAAGCATTAATTGCGGATTTGCGTGCAGGCCGGAAGCCAGAAGCTGGGCCGACTAACAACCGTATGTGCTCAGCACCGGAAGGGGGCAGAAAAACCCTTCTGGAAACGTCTGCATCATCCTCGGATCAGAAATAGGAGAAACGGCCATGCTTCAAGACAAAGACCGTATCTTCACCAATCTTTACGGCCAGGATGATTGGCGTTTGCCCGCAGCCCGCAAACGGGGAGACTGGGATAATACAGCAGCCATTATTGCAAAAGGGCGAGATGCCGTAGTGGCAGAAATGAAAGCCTCTGGCCTGCGTGGACGTGGCGGAGCGGGTTTCCCCACCGGGCTAAAGTGGTCATTCATGCCCAAAAAGTCTGATGGTCGCCCACATTATCTCGTTATCAATGGGGATGAATCAGAACCCGGCACATGTAAGGACCGGGAAGTTATGCGGCATGAGCCACATAAGCTGATAGAGAGCGCAATGATAGCCTCTTTCGCTATGGGTGCGCATGCGTCCTATATTTACATTCGTGGCGAGTTTTGCAGAGAAGCCGAGCGCCTTCAGGCTGCCATAGATGAGGCTTACGAGGCAGGTCTTCTCGGAAAAAATGCAGCTGGTAGCGGATGGGATTTTGATTTCCGTATTCACCGTGGTGCCGGCGCATACATTTGCGGGGAAGAAACAGCTCTGCTGGAAAGCCTGGAAGGCAAAAAAGGCCAGCCCCGTATGAAGCCGCCATTTCCGGCAGGAGCAGGGTTATATGGTTGCCCAACTACAGTGAATAATGTGGAAAGCATAGCCGTTACATCCACCATTATGCGCCGTGGTGCAGCCTGGTTTTCTGGCTTGGGCCGACCCAATAATGCAGGCACAAAACTTATGGCCATTTCCGGCCATGTAAATACACCTTGTGTGTTTGAAGAAGAACTGGGTGTTCCGCTTAAAGAAATTATTGAAAAACACGGCGGCGGTGTGCGCGGTGGCTGGGATAACCTGCTGGCCGTTATTCCCGGTGGTTGCTCTGTTCCTGTGTTGCCTAAATCTATCTGTGAAACTGTGCTGATGGATTACGATAGTTTGCGTGCAGAACGTTCCGGCTTGGGTACAGCTTGCATGATCGTAATGGATAAATCCACAGATATTATTGAAGCTATCGCGCGTTTTTCAAAGTTCTTTAAACATGAAAGCTGCGGCCAGTGCACGCCATGCCGAGAAGGCACCGGGTGGATGATGCGTATGATGAACCGCATGGTGCAGGGTAAAGCTGAAATAGAAGAAATTGATCTGCTGGAGCAGGTGACCAAGCAGGTGGAAGGGCACACCATTTGCGCGCTGGGTGATGCCGCTGCATGGCCTATTCAGGGATTGATCCGGCATTTCCGACCAGAAATGGAAGCGCGTATCCGGCAGTACAAGGCTGCGCATGGCGGCACGGGCTTGGTGCAGGTGCCTGCGGGCGGTGTGCCAGTGGCGGCGGAGTAAGAATAATGGTGAAGGTCATTGTTGACGGTACACCGGTAGATGTGCCCGCAGGTTTTAGTGCTTTGCAGGCGTGTGAGGCTGCCGGAAAGGAAATACCGCGTTTTTGCTATCATGAACGGCTTTCCGTTGCCGGTAACTGCCGTATGTGCCTGGTAGAAGTGGCGCGTGCACCCAAGCCTGTTGCATCCTGCGGTTTTCCTATTTCTGAAGGGATGCAGATTTTTACGGATACAGAGGTTGTGCGCCGTGCACGCCGTGCTGTTATGGAATTTCTGCTGATTAACCACCCGTTGGATTGTCCTATTTGCGATCAGGGTGGGGAATGTGATCTGCAAGACCAGGCTTATGGGTATGGATCTGGTATTTCGCGCTATCATGAAGAAAAACGCGCTGTAACAGACAAAGATCTTGGACCGTTGGTTAAAACGGTTATGACGCGCTGCATCCAGTGTACACGTTGTGTTCGGTTTAGCACGGAAGTTGCTGGCACGCCTGAGTTGGGGATGGTCTCACGCGGTGAAAATGCTGAAATCACCACATATGTGCAAAAAGCGCTGACATCAGAACTTTCAGGAAATCTGATAGATGTTTGCCCTGTAGGTGCCCTTACAGCTAAGCCATCGGCTTTTCATGCGCGTTCATGGGAATACAAAAAAACAGACAGCATTGATGTGATGGATGCGCTGGGCACGAATATCCAGGTTCAAGCACGCGGTGGTGAAGTCATGCGCATTGTGCCGCGTGTGAATGATGAAGTGAACGAAGAATGGCTTTCTGACAAAGGACGTTTTTCGGTTGATGGGCTTAAGCGTCGGCGGCTTGATCAGCCTTGGGTGCGTGTGCACGGTAAGCTGCATCCAGCCACGTGGCAGGAGGCATTTGTTTCCTTGGCGCGTAGGCTAGAAGGCGTGCCAGGTGAAAAGATCGGTGCCATTGCGGGTGATCTGTGTGATATAGAAAGCCTATGTGCTCTTAAGGATTTTTTGAATAACCTTGGCTCATCAAACTTGGACTGCCGACAAGATGGCGCATGGTATGATTTGAGTGCACGCGTAAATTACCTGTTTAATAGCGATATTGCCGGCATAGATGAGGCAGATGCCTTGTTGCTGGTAGGAGTAGAACCACGGCGTGAGGCCCCTGTTTTAAATGCCCGTATTCGTAAGCGGTATCTTGATGCAGGGCGAGGCGGCTTTCCCATAGCCAGCATTGGCCAGTTTGTTTCTGACCCAACATATCAGGTTGATATTCTGGCTGATGGACCAGATGCGTTGGATGCCCTGTTAAAAGGGGAAAATGCTTTTGCAGAGGTTTTGCAAAAAGCATCACGCCCCATGATTATCCTTGGGCATGGGGCCTTAACCCGTCAGGATGCCCCAGCTATTTATGCAGCATGTAAGAATTTAGCGGCAAAAACAGGTGTTGTTGCGGATGGGTGGAACGGGCTGAATGTTCTGCACACAGCGGCATCCCGCGTGGGGGCACTGGATATTGGGTTTGTGCCCGGCCCGCACGGATGCGCCACTGCCAGCATGCTGCGGGGTGGTGTAGAAGTTTTGTGGTTGATGGGCGCAGACGAACTTCCCATTGATCGTATCGCGCCAGAAACCTTTGTTGTGTATCAAGGGCATCATGGTGATGCAGCGGCCAAGCGGGCAGATATTATTCTGCCCGGGGCCGCTTATACGGAAAAATCAGGCACATACGTAAATACTGCCGGGCGTGTACAACGTGCCTTCCGGGCTGTATTTGCCCCGGGATATGCGCGAGAAGATTGGCGTATTATCAGGGCTTTTTCAGAAGTGTGTGGGCACACGTTGCCGTATAATACGGTGGAGGAATTGCGTGCGCGTATGGCGGATGTAAATCCTGTATTTGCGCATGTGGGGCATATCACAAAATTTGCAGCCCCTCAGGCAATTGCCTCACAACAGAAAAAGGATGAGGACAAAAGCTTTATGTCCGCACCTTTCAGGTCTGTCATCCCAGATTATTACCAGACCAATGCTATCAGCCGTGCCAGCCCTACTATGGCGGAATGTTCAAAAGTTTATAGCGTGCCTCGCGCAATAGCAGCGGAGTAAGGCCAATGGGACAGTTCTTCTACCACACCCTTGCTGGCCAGATTATTCTGATGCTGCTGGAAACACTGGCCGTTCTGGTGCCGCTGCTGATTGCGGTTGCGTATCTTACGCTGATGGAACGCAAAGTGATGGCCGCCATGCAGCGCCGCCGTGGGCCGAATGTGAATGGCCCGTTTGGGCTGCTTCAGGCTTTTGCAGATGCCATCAAGATGATTGTAAAGGAAACAATCATTCCGGCAGGTGCAAACCGTGCTTTGTTTCTGTTTGCACCGTTTCTTACCTTTTCGTTAGCCATGGTGGCATGGGCGGTTATTCCTACAGGTAACGGTTTGGCAGTTGCCAATATCAATGTGGGTATTCTCTACCTTTTGGCTATTTCGTCATTAGGTGTTTACGGCATTCTTATTGCTGGCTGGGCGTCTAATTCCAAATACGCTTTTCTTGGTGGCTTACGCTCTGCCGCGCAGATGGTTTCTTACGAAGTTTCCATTGGCTTGGTGATTGTTTCCGTGTTGCTGGCTGTGGGTAGTCTGAACCTGAACGATATTGTTCTGGCGCAGCGTCATGTCTGGTTCTGCTTGCCAATGTTCCCGATGTTTATTGTGTTTTTTATATCGGCATTGGCAGAAACAAACCGCGCACCGTTCGATCTTCCCGAAGGGGAAAGTGAGCTGGTGGCAGGGTTTTTTGTTGAATATTCATCCTTGGCATTTGGTCTGTTCTTTCTGGGCGAATACGCAAACATGATCCTTATGTCCTCCATGGTCAGTATTCTGTTTCTGGGGGGCTGGCTGCCGCCATTGGGCATTGCACCGCTGACTTGGGTGCCAGGGCCTTTGTGGCTGATTTTCAAAATCCTTTTTTGTCTGTTCGTCTTTATCTGGGTGCGTGCCACGTTCCCGCGGTATCGGTACGATCAGCTTATGCGGCTGGGCTGGAAAGTATTCCTGCCACTTTCCCTTCTATGGATGATCGGAACGGCAGGTTTTCTTATGGCAACAGGTCTGCTGCCCCATATGGGAGGTGTGAACTGATGGGTGCTTTAGGTAACACGCTGCGCTCTTTCCTGCTGAAAGAGCTGGTGGGGGGCATGTCATCCACTTTCCGCATGATGTTTCGCCCAAAAGTGACGTTGAACTACCCTTACGAAAAAGGGCCGCTATCCCCCAGATTTAGGGGCGAGCATGCATTGCGCCGTTACCCAAATGGGGAAGAACGCTGTATTGCCTGCAAGCTTTGTGAAGCGACATGCCCGGCAGAGGCCATTACCATTGAGGCGGAAGAGCGCGATGATGGGTCTCGCCGCACCACACGCTACGACATTGATATGACAAAGTGCATTTACTGCGGCTTGTGTGAAGAGGCCTGCCCGGTAGATGCCATTGTTGAAGGCCCGAACTACGAATTTGCCACCGAAACGCGCGAGGAGCTTATGTACGACAAAGACAAGCTTTTAGCGAATGGAGACAGGTGGGAAGCGCTGCTTGCGCGGCGTCTGGAATTAGATGCCCCGTATCGCTGAGCAGATGCAGGCCATGACATGGCAGGAGGTTGGCCAATGATGGCACAGCTTGTTTTCTACGTTTTTGCAACGGTGCTGCTGTTTTCGGCTGTAATGGTCATTAGCGCACGTAACCCGGTGCATTCCGTGCTTTTTCTTATCCTTGCATTTTTTAATGCAGCGGGTTTGTTCCTGGTAGCTGGGGCCGAATTTTTGGCCATGCTGCTTGTTATTGTTTACGTGGGGGCAGTGGCTGTTCTGTTCCTGTTTGTTGTGATGATGCTGGATATAGATTTTAGCAGCCTGCGCGAAGGTTTTCAGAAACACGCACCTTTGGGCGTATGTGTTGGGGGCGTGTTGTTTGCTGAACTGCTTATGGCGTTCAGTAACTGGAAAATGGCGCCTGCCAATATTGTGGCACCTCTTAATCCTGCGCCTCAGCTTACCAATACGGAAGCTTTGGGAACCGTTATTTACACACACTACGTTTTTCTGTTTCAGGCGTGTGGGCTGGTGCTGCTGGTTGCCATGATAGGCGCCATTGTGTTGACGTTGCGTGAACGCGCTACAGGCCGCCGCCAGAACATAGATAAGCAACACGCACGCACAGTTGAAGAAACGCTGGAGCTTGTACAACTGCCACTTGGCGAAAACGTGTTTGAAAGCGGTGGTTTCCTGCGGCCCAAAGGCTCCTATTACGAAACAGCAGTTCCCGGTTCCTATGGTTCCGGAAATCAGGCTGTAGCGGAAACAGAGGAGAACAGGCCATGACATCCGCAATCGCTCCCATAGGTATTGGGCCTTATCTTTTTGTTAGCGCGGCACTGCTGGTTTTGGGTGTGTTTGGTATTTTTATAAACCGCAAGAATGTCATCATCCTGCTGATGTCCATGGAACTCATTCTGCTTTCGGCCAATCTCAATCTTGTTGCGTTTTCTTCCGCACATGGAGATCTGTCCGGGCAGGTCATGGTTCTGTTTGTGCTTACAATTGCCGCAGCAGAAGCGGCCATCGGTCTGGCTATTGTTACGGTGTATTTCCGTAATCGTGGATCCATCCAGGTCGAAGACGTGACGATGATGAAGGGATGATTGGCTATGCAGCCCGATCTTAACCTCTTTTCCGCCGCTGTTCTTACACCTCTTGTAGGGGCTACCGTAGCTGGGCTTGGTGGTCGCCTCATGGGTGATACCTTGGCCAAAGCCGTTACCCTTTTGTGTATGGGCATTGCGACGCTTTGCGCCATTGGGGCTTTGTGGGGTGGGTGGCTTGCAGGTTTTGGCCATTCCACAGTGCATCTTGCACAATGGGTTCATGCGGGTGGGTTTGATGCCACATGGACGCTAAGGTTTGATGCGCTATCTGTCACTATGGTTGCAATGGTGCTTGTGGTCTCGTTGTTGGTGCATTGTTACAGCCTTGGCTACATGAGCCATGACTCTATGCCCACATACAGGTTTTTTTCTTATCTTTCCCTGTTCACCTTTGCCATGCTCATGCTGGTTTCTTCCAATGATCTGATCCAGCTTTTTTTCGGATGGGAAGGGGTCGGGCTCGCCAGTTATTTGTTGATTGGCTACTGGTATGATCGTCCATCCGCAACAGCGGCAGCTATCAAGGCCTTTGTGGTCAACCGCGTGGCTGATCTGTTTTTCCTTGTCGGCATCGGGCTGATTTATGTGCTGTTCCACACTGTGCAGTATGATGCCATTTTTGCACAGGTTCCGCAGGTTCTAAACGCCCCATACACGCTGTTTGGTATTTCCTTTCGTATGCTGGAGGTTATCTGCCTGCTGCTGTTTGTTGGGGCTATGGGTAAATCGGCCCAGTTGTTCCTGCACACATGGTTGCCAGATGCCATGGAAGGCCCAACACCTGTATCTGCCCTTATCCATGCAGCCACAATGGTTACGGCCGGTGTGTTTCTTATGGCGCGTATGTCTCCATTGCTAGAGTTTGCGCCTGCAACACGCACGTTTATTATTCTTATTGGTGCGACAACCTGCTTTTTTGCCGCAACGGTGGGTATGGTGCAGCCAGATATTAAACGCACTATCGCGTATTCTACCTGTTCCCAGCTTGGTTACATGTTTGCCGCTGTGGGTGTGGGTGCGTATCAGGCTTCGGTTTTTCATCTGACAACACACGCCTTTTTCAAAGCGCTTCTGTTTCTGGGTGCTGGTTCCGTTATCCATGCAATGCATGATGAACAGAATATGTTTAAGATGGGCGGCTTATGGAAAAAGCTGCCACTGACCTACACGGTGATGTGGATAGGCAGCTTAGCGCTTGCCGGTGTGTTTCCGTTTGCTGGCTATTGGTCTAAAGATGCCATTCTCAATGCGCTGTGGTCCACCGGTTCTTCTGCCAGCATGTATGCATGGAGCTTGGGCACAATCACTGCTTTTCTCACAGCTTTTTATAGCTGGCGGCTTATTTTTCTGGTGTTTCATGGCCAGGCAGCAGATGCCCATGCACGGGATGCCGCGCACGAAAGCCCAGCCGTTATGAGCGTACCTTTAGTGCTATTGGCTTTTGGCGCCGTTGTGGCAGGTATTCTTTTGGCGCCATTTTACATTGGAACGCACCAGATCGGTTTCTGGGAAGGGGCCATTTTCAATGCTCCAGATAATACGATTATGGAAAATCTGGAGCATGTGCCGGGCCTGATTGCCATTTTACCCTCTTTGGCAGGTTTGGCTGGTATTGCAGTAGCTGTGCTGTGTTATGTGCTGAACCCCGTTTTGCCAACCAATATAGCGCGGGCTTTTGGGCCGCTTTACCGCTTTCTGCTGAACAAATGGTATTTTGATGAATTGTATGATGCCATTTTTGTGCGCCCCTATGCCGCAATCGCACGTGTTCTCTGGAAAGACGGAGAAGAAGGTGTGGTGGAAGCCGTGCCGCATGACATGGTGCAGGCCGCGCGTACAAGTGCAGCCCAAGCCGTAAAGCTGCAAACAGGGTCTATCGCCATTTACGCGTTTACGGTGCTGGCCGGTCTGGTTGTGCTGTTAACCGTGGCGCTGTGTGGCTGAGGAAGAAGCAAACATGATGCGCGAAACGGTTTTTTCCTTTTCTTTCTCCTCCCACCTGCGGGGTATGGTGCAATGAGTATGACCAGCTTTAACTGGACAATAGCGGTGCCAGAAATTGTGCTGGCATTGTCTGGTATTGTTATTCTGGTAGCCGGTGTGTTGCAGCGGAAAGGGGAAGGATTTTTCTCTTCCGCCATGTTGAGCATTGCAGCATTTGCCGTATGCGGGTTTCTGGTTCTGCTGTCTCCCACGGGGGAAGGCTATGCAGGCACCTTTGTAAATGATGGCTTTGCCCGCTTTATGAAGATGCTGATACTGGCAGGTGCATTAACCGCTGTGGTGCTAACGTTCAGTTACCGCACGCGGGATAAAACCACTCTGCCGTTTGAAACCCCGGTGCTGATGCTGTTTTCAACATTGGGTGCGATGATCATGGCATCCTCCGCCAATTTGATGACATTGTTCGTGGGGTTGGAACTCTCATCTCTGTCCATTTACATTTTGTGTGCGATGGAGCGGGATAGCGTGCTGTCATCCGAGGCAGGGCTAAAGTACTTCGTGCTTGGGTCTTTGGCTTCTGGTCTGCTGCTTTATGGTATTTCGCTTGTGTATGGTTACGCAGGCACCATGGAATATACTGGGCTGGTGGCGGCCATTCGGGCTTCCGGTAATCTGCCAATGGGGCTGATTGTTGGTATTGTTTTTATTGTTACTGGCCTGTGCTTCAAACTCTCCGCAGTGCCGTTTCATATGTGGACGCCAGATGTCTATCAGGGTGCACCCACCCCGGTAACAGCTTATATGGCAGGGGCGCCAAAATTTGCAGCTTTTGCGCTATTCTTGCGCGTTATGGCCGGGCCGTTTGGTACGGTCGCGCCGCGTTGGCAAATCCTGATTGAAACTGTTTCTGTTCTGTCCATGGTGTACGGGGCTTTTGCGGCTATTCCTCAAGGCAACATCAAACGCCTGATGGCATATTCTTCCATTGGCCATATGGGATACGCCATGATGGGGCTGGCAGCGGCATCACTGGCAGGCGTGCAGGCCACGCTTATTTATCTGGCCGCGTATTTTGTCATGAACGCAGGTGTGTTTGCCTGCATTACGGCAATGCGGCGGAAGGGGCGGGAGGTTGTCAGCATTTCTGACCTGGCGGGGCTTGGGCGTACAGATCCGGCAATGGCTGCTGTTCTGGCACTGTTTATGTTCAGCATGGTGGGAGCCCCACCTCTGGCTGGTTTCTTTGGTAAATTTCTGGTTTTTGCCGCGGCTTGGCAGTCTGGCCTTTACGTACTGGTGGTAATTGGCGCACTCTCCAGCATAGTTGGTGCGTATTATTATCTGCGGATTGTGAAGGTGATGTATTTTGATAGCCCAGCAGAAGTGCTGGATCGTCCTGCACCCAGCCTGCTGTTTGTTTCTGGTAGCATGGGTTTGGCAACTGCCTTGTTTGTTGCAGGAATGGGCCCTCTCATGGCATGGGCGCATCAGGCAGCACTTGCTCTGGGCGGATGAAAGATCAGTCTAGCCCGTGGCGGCTTGAATGCTTTGCAGAACTGGGCTCCACCTCTGATTTCTGTCTGGAACAGGCACGGCAGGGGGCAGATTCCGGCCTTGCGGTTTTAGCCTATAGGCAAACTCAAGGCCGAGGCAGCCGTGGCCGCCAATGGGTGGATGCCGGACAAAGTCTCGCTTTATCTGTTCTGCTGGACGCGCAACAGGCGGGGCAGGATATGCTGGGGGGGTGGCCGTTTGCCGCCTCTTTGGCGTTTTATGATGGCTTGCTGCGCGCCGTGCCTGCTGTGGCAGGGCATCTCATGATAAAATGGCCGAATGATCTTTTGTTGGATGGTCAGAAGGCTGGCGGTATCCTGATAGAGCGGGAAGGCGCACGGCTTGTTATAGGCTTTGGTGCTAATCTCACGCAGGCGCCATCTCAACAGCAAACAGGTCGCTTTGCCGCTTGCTTGGGCCAGTATGGTGAAGTTCCGCCTGTAAAGGATGTTGCCCAATATATTCTTTCCAGTCTGACAGATTGGTGTGCCGTTTGGCAGCAAAACGGCTTTGGCGCATTACGGCAGGCATGGCTTGATCGGGCGCATCCTCTAGGGACGCCTCTTGTCGTTAGCAGCCGAACTACTTATGAACAGGGGAAATTTGCGGGTTTGGCCGAAGATGGCCGCCTCTTGCTGGACACGGAAACCGGTATGAAAACGATCACGACAGGAGATATCCTGCTGGAAGAAGGGGTATAAAGGGTGCTGCTTGTTATTGATGCAGGTAACACCAATGTCGTGTTTGCGGTGCATGATGGTGAAAGATGGCGTGGTGTGTGGCGCATTACCATGCAGGCCCAGCGTACATCTGATGAATATGCTGTCTGGCTGAATGCGCTGTTGCGCACCCAAGGTATTGTGGCAGATGATATTGATGGTGCGGTTATTGGCACTGTTGTGCCCGCTGCCTTGTATCATTTACGCACTTTATGCAGGCAGTGGTTTGCTGTTGAACCGCTTCTTGCATCTGCCCGGCTGGATTGGGGATTTGCCATCAAGGTAGATAACCCTGATGAGGTTGGGGTAGATCGGCTGTTGAATGGTCTGGCTGCACACCATATGTATGGTGGACCACTTACGGTTATAGATTTTGGAACGGCCACAACGTTTGATGTTGTGGATAAGGATGGAAGCTACTGCGGTGGTGTTATTGCTCCTGGCATCAATTTGTCGGTTGAAGCGTTACATCAGGCAGCAGCACGGTTGCCCCGTATAGGAATAGGGCGGCCAGTAGGAGATTCCGCCATTGGGCGCAACACGGTAACCGCCATGCGGTCTGGCGTGTTTTGGGGTTATGTTGGTTTGATTGAGGGGATTGTCGAGAGGATCAGAAAGGAGGTTGGCCCCATGAAGGTGCTGGCAACCGGTGGTCTGGCTCCACTCTTCTCAGAAGGTACGTCTGTTTTTGAACATGTGGATTCAATGCTCACCCTAAATGGGTTGCGTTTGCTGGCGGGGCGAAACCCCCTGCCAAAACTTACAGTGGACCGAGATTATGTTGCAGAAGGGTAAAACACGGAAATGACAGAACAGAACGGCGATCTGGCCTTTCTGCCTTTGGGCGGAACGGGTGAGATTGGCATGAACCTCAACCTTTACCGGTTGGGAGACACGTGGCTGGCGATAGATTGTGGCATTGGGTTTAGTGGCAACGATACGCCAGAAGCCGAAATTCTGGTGCCAGATCCAAGCTTTATTGTAGAGCGCCGGGATAAGCTGGCCGGCTTGGTAATTACTCATGCGCATGAAGACCATATTGGCGCTGTGGCTCATGTCTGGCCCATGTTGCAGTGCCCTGTATATCTCACACCTTTTGCAGCGGCTGTTCTGCGCCGCAAGCTGGCCGAAGCCCGCATTATGGATGTGCCTATTCATGTCATCCAGCCCGGTGCGCGGTTTGATGTAGGGCCGTTTGATATTGAGTTTGTGCCGGTAACGCATTCTGTGCCAGAGGCGCAGTCCATGGTTCTGCGCACGCCCTCCGGCATTGTGGTGCATACAGGGGACTGGAAGTTTGACCCAGACCCGTTGGTGGGGCCTGCAACAGACCTGAACAGGCTGGCCGAAATTGGCCGTGAAGGCGTTCTGGCGCTGGTGTGTGACAGCACCAATGTGATGAAGCCGGGGCCGTCCCGCTCAGAATCCGAAGTGCGCCGCAGCATGACGGAACTGGTGGCAAGCCTTAAGGGCCGCATTGCCGTAACATGCTTTGCCTCCAACGTGGCGCGTGTTGAAACCATTGCTATGGCAGCACAGGCTGCTGGGCGTACGGTGGTTCTGGTCGGGCGTTCCTTGCGCAATCTCGATACCGCTGCGCGGGATTGCGGTTATCTGTCTGGCGTTCTGCCGTTCCTGACAGAGCAGGATGTAAACGATGTGCCAGATGATCAGATTCTGCTGATCATTACAGGTAGTCAGGGTGAGCCTCGCTCCGCTCTGTCTCGCATTGCCATGGATACCCACCCCAACATCGCTTTGGGTGAGGGGGATACGGTTATTTATTCCAGCCGTATGATTCCGGGTAATGAGCGCGCGATTATGGCGGTGCAGGATAATCTTTCACGCCGTGGCGTGCGGGTGATTACGGACCGTGAGCATTTTGTGCATGTGTCTGGCCACGCAACGGGTGGCGATGTGCAGAAAATGTACGAACTGCTCAAGCCGCAGCATGTTGTGCCGGTACATGGTGAATGGCGCCATCTGACAGCACAGGCCGCATTGGCGCAGGAAATGGGTATTGCCCCGGTTCTGCTGGAAGATGGTGATATCCTGCGTCTTTCTCCGGGCAAGCTGGAGGTGGTGGATACAGCCCCTACTGGCCGTCTGGCGCTGGATGGTAACCGTCTGCTGCCCATGAACGGAGGGGTGCTGGCTGCGCGCCGCAAAATGCTGTTCAACGGCATAGTCATCGGCAGTTTTGCAGTGGATGAAGAAGGCTTTGTGATTGGTGAGCCCAAGGTGAGCGCACCGGGCCTGCTTGATCCGGATGATCTGGAAAGCGTGCGTGTGCGTGAAGAATTCGCCAACGCGCTGGACATTATTCCAGATGAACTGCGTGGGGATGATGTTTCCTTCCGTGAGGCCGCCAAAACGGCCCTGCGTCGCGCATTGGGGCGTAAGCTGCAAAAGCGCCCATTGGTGGATGTTCACGTACTGCGTGTCTGATACCTGACAGAAGGCGGGGTAAGAGAAAATGCCGGAGTGTCAGGCTTTTCTTTATCCCGCCGCTGTTTTACAGCAGATAGTGATTGGTTACACCAAAGCGGCTTTCGTTCAGGAAAAGTCGCTTTTTTTACAAGGCTGAATGCACCATGCGTCTTTCGCGCAGCTTTCTTCCCACTCTCAAGGAAAATCCGGCAGAAGCCCAGATTGTCTCGCACCGGCTTATGCTGCGGGCGGGGCTTATCCGCCAGACGGCATCTGGTATTTATGCGTGGCTGCCAGCGGGGCTGAAAGTGTTGCGCAATATCAGCCAGATCGTGCGGGAAGAGCAGGATCGGGTAGGCGCGCAGGAAGTGCTGATGCCCACCTTGCAATCAGCCGATTTGTGGAAGCGTTCTGGCCGGTATGATGCCTATGGCCCGGAAATGCTGCGTATTCAGGATCGCCATAAGCGTGAACTGCTTTATGGACCGACCAATGAGGAAATGATTACGGATCTGTTTGGTCAGACCGTAAAATCCTACAAGGATCTGCCGCAGGTTCTGTATCATATCCAGTGGAAATTCCGTGATGAAATGCGCCCCCGCTTTGGGGTGATGCGTGGCCGTGAGTTTCTGATGAAAGATGCTTACAGCTTTGATCTGGACTACGACTCTGCTGTTGCAACCTATCGGCGCATGCTGCTGGCTTACCTGCGTACCTTCCAGCGTTTGGGTGTACGGGCTGTGCCCATGCGGGCCGATACCGGGCCGATTGGTGGTGAGTTGAGCCATGAGTTCCTGATTCTGGCCCCCACGGGGGAAAGCGGCGTGTTTTACGATGCCGCGCTGGAAGAGCAGGATTGGCTGGATGAACCGGTTGATACCAACAGCCCCGTAGCGCTGGAAGCCTTCTTCAACCGTGTGACAACGCCTTACGCCGCAACGGATGAAATGCACGATGAGGCCGGATGGCAAGCTGTGCCAGAAGAACGTCGGCGTGAAGGCCGTGGCGTAGAAGTTGGCCACATCTTCTATTTTGGTGATAAATACACCCGCTCCATGGACGTCAGCGTAAGCGGCCCGGACGGAAACCAGCTTTACCCAGAAATGGGGTCTTACGGCATTGGGGTTTCCCGCCTTGCCGGTGCAATTATTGAAGCTTGTCACGATGATAACGGCATTATCTGGCCGGATGCTGTTGCACCCTTCCGTGCAGTTATTTTGAACCTGAAAAACGGTGATGAACTGTGTGATGCCATTTGCGAGCGCATCTACAACACGAATGAAGAAGCCTTCCTGTATGATGATCGTGCAGAACGTGCTGGCGTAAAGTTTGCAGATGCAGACCTTATGGGCCACCCGTGGCAGATTGTTGTAGGCCCACGTGGTGCCAAGGAAGGTAAGGTGGAACTGAAGCGCCGTGCCACCGGTGAGCGCCATGAAATGAGCGTGGATGACGCGCTGGCTCTGGTTCTGGCAGGCTGATCAGCATGTTCGGACCCTTTGAGCGGGCGGTGGCGGGCCGTTACCTCCGTGCGCGGCGAGGGGAACGGTTTGTATCAGTTATTGCCATTTTCTCGCTAGTTGGCATTGCCCTTGGTGTGGCAACGCTCATTATCGTTATGGCTGTGATGAACGGCTTTCAGGCCGACCTTATGGGGCGCATTCTGGGGTTGAATGGGGATCTGACCATTTATGGCCAGGGCCGTACAATTTCTCAGTATGAAGATGTCACGCGTAAGGTTCGGTCTGTTCCGGGCGTGGTCAGCGCCACACCTTTGGTGGAAGGGCAGGTGCTTCTCAGCGCCGGGGCCTATAATTCTGGCGGCATGGTGCATGGTCTGACACCGCAAGGGCTGAAAGACCTTAAAGCCGTCAGTTCTTCCATTATTGCTGGTTCACTAGATGATTTTGGCCCGGATGATTCCATCGTTGTGGGTGTTACAATGGCGGAACGGGCAGGCTTAGGCATTGGCTCTGGCCTTACCCTTGTTTCACCAGATGGAGCAGCCACGGCGTTTGGCACCGTGCCACGTGTGCGCCGGTATCGGGTGGTGGCTATTTTTGATGCTGGGGTGAATGACTACAACTCCAGCGTTGTGTTTTTGCCCATGCATGCGGCGCAAATTTACTTTCAGATGCCCAACAAGGCCACGCAGATCCAGGTCATGACCAAGGATGCAGAGCACGTGCGCCCTGTTACCCTTGCCATTGAAAATGCGGTGGGGGATCCGGGCCTGCGCGTGCTGGATTGGACGAACGCCAACAATGCTCTGTTTGGCGCCGTGCAGGTGGAACAGAATGTGATGTTCCTTATCCTCACGCTGATTATTCTTGTGGCGGCTTTTAACGTTATTTCCTCCCTCATTATGATGGTGAAGGATAAAACAGCCGATATTGCCGTGCTACGCACCATAGGGGCCAGCCGCGGCGCCATTATGCGCATTTTTCTAATGTGCGGTGCTTTTGTAGGCGTAACGGGCACTGTGGCAGGCACGGCACTCGGCGTTGTATTCTGCATGAATATCGAGCGTATCCGTCAGCTTCTGCAAAAATTGACCGGCACAAACCTGTTCAACCCGGAAGTTTATTATCTGGAGCACCTGCCTGCAAAGCTGGTGTGGGGGCAGGTGGTCGAGGTTATTGTCATGGCGCTGGGGCTTTCCTTGCTGGCAACGCTTTATCCTTCTTGGCGTGCGGCCAAAACAGACCCTGTGGAGGCTTTGCGGCATGAATAATCAGCCAGTTTTAAGCCTGAAGCACGTTCGCAAGGCTTATCGCAGTGGGGATGAGGGTGTTCTGCCGGTTTTGCAGGATATCAATTTCTCTTTGCATGCCGGTGAAATTGTAGGGCTGGTTGCGCCATCAGGCACAGGTAAATCAACCTTGCTGCATCTGGCTGGTTTGCTGGATACGCCAGACGCGGGCGAGATTGTTATTGCGGGCCAGATTACCACTGGTATGGCAGATGCCGGACGCACGGCGATGCGGCGAGACCAGATAGGATTTGTCTATCAGTTTCACCACCTTCTGGGTGAATTTACAGCCAAGGAAAACGTGGTGCTCCCGCAGATGATTGCGGGCGTAGGCAAGGCACAGGCGCGCCGTAAAGCTGAAGAGCTTTTGCGTATGTTTGGTTTGGCGCACCGTGTAAACCATCTGCCGGGCAAGCTTTCAGGCGGTGAGCAGCAGCGCGTTGCCATTGCGCGTGCTTTGGCAAATGACCCTGCACTGCTGTTAGCTGATGAACCTACCGGCAACTTGGATGTGCATACGGCAGATAGCGTGTTTTCTCAGTTGCTGGATGTTGTGCGCCAGAAAGGGCTGGCTGTTCTGGTGGCAACCCATAACCGCGAATTGCTGCCGCGCATGGATAGGGTTGTGACCATGCAGGAGGGCAGGCTGGTACCTGCCGATTTTAACGGCGATGCACTGCCTACCTCTGCTGGTTGATTTTTACGATTTAAGAGCGTTTTCCACAGCATGCCTGACACGCCCAGATGTAGGCGGCGTTAGGCAGCTGAACCACGCAACAGGTATTCCCTGACGGTTGGTGAGATACTTAAAGAAGTTCCACCGTGGCCGTGCCAGAAAACCAAGCTTACTATCCAGCCATTTAAAAAGCGGAATAGCATCGGGCCCTTTTACAGGGCTGCGTGCCGCCATAGGGAAGGTGACCCCATAATTGACTTGGCAGAAGGACGAAATCTCTTCCGAGGTGCCGGGTTCTTGTTGGCCAAAATCATTGCTTGGCACCCCCACAACAACCAGACCAGCTTTTTGGAACTGTGTCCACAAAGCCTGCAAACCTTCGTACTGTGGAGTAAATCCGCATTTGGATGCGGTGTTCACCACCAAAACAGGTTTCCCCCGATAAGCGCTCAGATCAAGGGTGCTTCCATTTAGGGCGGGGAGTTGAAAATCATATATACAGGTCAAGTTTATGCCCTTTTGCTGCTATGGTGCAGGAAAGGCTTTATCTGTAGCGCAGGACGGAAAAGGGAGCGAGATTTTGGTGCATTTATTTGCTGCATAATGCCGAGGTGAAGAAGTGGAAGCCCGCTGCCCGTTTTCGGGTTCTTGTTTTTCAGGCTTCCACTATATCTTCTGCGCGGCAAGATCGGTTCTGATTTTTGTTGTTCATTATATTGAACTCGATCCCGTATTTGGAATAATGAAGAGATCGGACCTCTCTGTCAACAAGGAAAATAAGAAAAAGCATGTCCAAATCACAGGACACGGTTCCCGCATTGCGGCGGGCCGTTCGTATTCTTGATATGGTGAAGGCTTCCAGCAGGCCGCCCTTGGCTGCAGATGTGGCGCGCCAGCTCGATTTGCCGCGCAGTACGGTGCATGGTCTGCTGTCTGTTATGGTGGAGTTGGGGCTGCTGGAGAAAAACGCATCTCAGGGCTACAGGCTGGGCACACGTCTGTTGGACTGGGCCGGAGATGTGACAGAAAAGCGCGATCTGGTGACGGAATTCTACCATGTGCTGGAGAATCGTGCCGATCTGGATGCGTTTACAGTAACGCTAACCATGCTGGAGGGGGCGGAGGTTGTGTATGTGGCCTGCCGCAATAGCGCTACGGTGCTTGGGGCCTCTTTTAGGGTAGGAATGCGCTTACCTGCCATATTTACGGCCACAGGTAATGCCATGCTGGCAGGTATGGATGATACGTCTTTCAGAGAATGGCTGGCTCTTAACCCTGTTTCCACATGGTCAGAACCGCTTACACCGAACGGTATTTGCTCCGTAACGACATTGGTGCGTGAAATCGCAGAAATTCGTGACAGAGGATACGCCGTAGATGATGAGCAGGTGCATGAAGGCCTGTGGTGCTTTGCTGCCTCTGTAAAAGATCATTCCGGGCAGACGGTAGCCGGTATTGGCATCAGCCTGCCTCAAACAGAATTAAGCCGTTTCACGGTTGCGCAATTGGGCAATATGGCTGCGGGATTGGCGCAGGCTGTTTCTATCCGTTTAGGTTATCGTGGGGAACGGCAGGATTTCTCCTGATGATTCCAAAGGGACTTTCTAATGTCTTTTTTGCATCTGTTATTTAAGCGTCGTTTTGCCAAAGCCAGTGCCGTAGGTTTGTTGCTTGGGGCCGGAGGCGTGCTGGCTACACCATATGCTGGAGCGGTTTCTGCCCCGCAAACAGTGGTGCGTTATTTTGTCTATGCACATGGGCTGCATGTTATGACCATTAACAGTGCTTATCGCCTAAGTGGGAACCAATATAGCGTAGCGGCCCAAAGCAAAACGGGCGGGTTGTTCCAGCTTTTCATGAAAACAAATATTAATCTGCGCGCACAGGGACATTTTTATAATAGTGGCATGCCTGAGCCAGAAAGTTACGAGAGCGCAGGCTGGTCTCGCGGTAAAAACCGGCACCTGTCCATTGCCTATAAGCAGGATATGCCGGACGTGCAGGCAATGGAGCCTGTAGAAACTGACCGTGAACAGATTTTGCCAGATGAGCGCAAAGGCGCTGTAGATAATGTGGCTATTTTGATGGCGCTTTTGCACAAGGTGCAGGAGGGGCAGGGCTGTGGCAATGGTGCCGTGAAGGTATTTGATGGTGTGCGCTTAAGCACGTTGCAGGTGCAAACAGACGGTGTGCAACCTTTGCCAGATGGTGCATCAAAAGATTGGGGAGAAGATGGCCTGCGCTGTAATTTTGTGGCGCAGCAGATCAAGGGCTTCAAGCTGTCCAGCGCAGATCGTAAAGCCAGAAAGCCACAACAGGGCCGTGTCTGGTTTGAGAATATTCCCCAGATCGGCATGGTAGCAACCAGAATAGAGGTGGATAGCCCCAAAATAGGGCACATTATGGTGGAACTGGAGGGAAAACCTCAGTTGCAGCCATAAAGGGTAAAAGCCCCTATCTATGTAGATAGGGGCTTTTTTGTATTTATTCCACGGTCACAGATTTTGCGAGGTTACGTGGTTGGTCCACATCTGTGCCTTTCAGCACAGCAACTTCGTAAGCCAGCATCTGCACCGGAATGGTTTGCAGAATGGGGGCTACAAAATCATGCACATGGGGCAGAACCACCATCTGTTCTGCAATGGCAGAAACACGTTCAGCCCCTTTGGTATCCGTAAACACCAGCAGGCGGCCGCCGCGCGCTTTAGCTTCCTGCAGATTGGAAAGTGTTTTTTCAAACAATGCGTTTGAAGGTGCTGTAGCCACAATCGGCACTGTGCGATCGATAAGGGAAATCGGCCCATGCTTCATTTCACCAGCAGCATATGCTTCTGCATGAATGTAGGAGATTTCCTTCAGCTTGAGCGCGCCTTCCATGGCAACGGGGAACATGCTGCCACGGCCCAGATACAGAACATCACGCGCTTCCACCACAACTTGCGCCATGCTGCGAATGGCGTCTGTCTGGTTGAACACTTCTGCCGCGCGGCTAGGAAGGTCCAGCAGGGCGCTGACAAGATGTTCTTCTGCCAACGTGTCCAGCTTGCCGCGTGCACGGGCTGTAGCAATGGTCAGGCACGCCAATACGGTTAGCTGAGCTGTAAAGGCCTTGGTGGATGCCACAGAAATTTCCGGGCCAGCCACTGTGCCCAGCACAACATCGCTTTCCCGCGCCATGGTGCTGTGTTCAACATTCAGCACGGAAGCAATGTGAATTGCTTTTTCACGCAGGCTGCGCAGGGCTGCCAGTGTATCTGCTGTTTCCCCAGATTGAGAAATCAACAGCCCCAAGGATCCTGCCGTAAGCGGTGGATTGCGGTAACGCATCTCGCTGGCAACATCTATATCCACGGGCAAGCGGGCAATTTCTTCCAGCCAGTAGCGGCCAATCATGCCGGCAAAAAAGGCAGACCCACAGGCGGTAATAACGGCACGCGGCACTTCTGCCAGATCAAAAGGTAGTTCAGGCAAAATAACGCGGCGAGAAGCCGGGTCCACCATGCGCTGCAAGGTCTGGCCGATTACCAACGGATGTTCGTGCAGCTCTTTTTCCATGTAATGGCGGTAACCATCTTTACCGATGGAACCGGCAGCCAAGGCGGTGAGCTGAATGGTGCGTTCAACTGGCGCACCATCAAAGGTCATGAATTCTGCACCCTTGGGGGTGATAACAACGCAATCCCCATCTTCCATGTAGGCGATGCGGCGGGTCAGCGGTGCCAGAGCCAGTGAATCGGAGCCCAGAAACATTTCATCATCGCCAAAGCCTACAGCCAGAGGGGCACTATGGCAGGCGCCAATCATCAGCCCTTCATGGCCAGCAAAAATCATGGCAACGGCGTATGCGCCTTCTAGGCGACGCAGCGCACGCAGTGCGGCTTCCTTGGGTTCCAGACCCTGCTGCAGGTGGTAATCGACCAATAGAGCAATAGTTTCACTATCGGTTTCTGTTTCAAAAACCTGACCAGCAGCTTCCAACTCACGGCGCAGGGATTCAAAGTTTTCGATAATACCATTGTGCACAATAGCCACGCGCTCGGTACCATGAGGGTGAGCATTGCAGGCAGTGGGGGCACCATGTGTGGCCCAGCGTGTGTGGCCAATACCGGTATTACCGGGCAGTGGAGATTTCTTGAGCAGTGCAGCAAGGTTATCCAGCTTGCCTGCTGCACGGCGGCGTTCAACACGCCCATCTACTAATGTAGCAATACCTGCGGAATCATAGCCCCGATATTCCAACCGGCGCAAACCTTCAAAAACAATAGGGGTGGCATGCCTTCGGCCAACAACGCCGCAGATCCCACACATCAGCCATTTTCCTTTTTTACTTGCAGGCGCTCTTTGAAAAGCCTGCCCATTTCCGCTTTATTCACCTGCTGCGCCCGGCCGAAAGCCAAAGCCTCATCTGGCACATTTTGTGTAATGACACTGCCTGCAGCCACCAAAGCATTGTCTCCAACACTTACGGGTGCCACAAGAATGGAATCCGAACCAATAAAGGCTTTGTCTCCAATTGTGGTGGTGTGTTTGAACACGCCATCATAGTTGCAGGTAATGGTGCCTGCGCCAATATTGGTGCGGCTGCCGATTTCGGCATTACCCAGATATGTCAGATGATTGGCTTTGGAATCTTCGCCCAGCGTTGTGGCCTTGAGTTCAACAAAGTTGCCAACGCGGGCAGAAGTGCCAATGGTGGTACCTTCCCGAATGCGCGCATAAGGGCCAATAATCGCATTGGCCTGCACTTCGCATCCTTCAAGGTGGCTAAAGGCGCGAATAATTGCACCACTTTGCACGGTTACACCCGGGCCAAAGAACACATTAGGTTCTATCAACACATCGGGCTCAATTTGCGTATCAGCACTTAAAAACACAGTTTCTGGTGCAACCAAAGTTACACCATTTTCCATGGCCTTATTGCGTAGGCGTGTTTGCAGGGCAGCTTCTGCCTGTGCGAGTTCCGCACGGGAATTTACGCCGCGCAGTTCATCTTCCGCTGCTTCTACCGCGCGCACCTGCACGTTATCGGCAACGGCCAGATCCACCACGTCTGTCAGATAATATTCGCCCTTGGCGTTATCATTACGCACGTTATGGAGCCAACGGCGGAAATCCACGGCATCAGCACACAATACACCGGCATTGCACAGGTCAATCGCGCGCTCTTCTGGTGTGGCGTCTGCCCATTCCACAATACGTTCTACATTGCCATCTTGGGCTATCACGCGGCCATAGCGTGCAGGATCGGCCGGGCGCATTGCCAGCAATGCCAAACCTACATTCGGCTTACGGCGTTCTTCTAGCAGGCGGTTGAGAGTTTCTTCTGAAATCAGAGGGTTATCAGCATACAGCACAGCCACATCGCCATCACCAAACCAGGCTTCGGCCTGTAAGGCAGCGTGGGCAGTGCCCAAGCGTTCTTGTTGCACAACCACCGGGTAGGGGGCTGCCAGTTCGGCAACTTCTTCCATATCTGGGCCGATTACAACAACCAGCCTGTCAAATACCTCCGCTGCGTTGGCAAGCAAATGTGCCAGCATTGGCCGGCCGCCAAGAGATTGCATGGCTTTAGGGCGGGAGGATTTCATGCGGGTGCCCAGTCCGGCGGCCAGAAGAACCGCCGTGGCAGGACGTGGTGCGGAAATAGACGTCATAAGAGCATGCGGTAAGCCAAGCTCCGGCATGTGTCAAACGTCTCCTCACCGGAAAACAAACATGCCAATATCATAAAAGTTTTCAGATATTTACTCGGCAAGGAAAAACCGCATGTCCGCACCTCGTCTGGCTGTTTTTGATATGGACGGCACGTTGCTTGATTCCGTGCCAGATCTGGCTGCGTGTAGCCGGGAGTTACTGGAAATCTGTCACCTTCCGCCTCTGACAGATGCAGACGTGCGCACCATGATAGGCAATGGCGTGCCTACTTTGGTGCAACGTGTTCTGAATGCCGGACGAGAAAAGCAGAAAGCCATAACTGCGCAGCCTTATATGCTACCGTTTACGGAGTCTGAAGCTGTGCAAAAGTTTATGGAGCTTTACACACCGCGGGCCACGTGTCTTTCGCGTCTATTTCCCGGTACACAGCAGGCATTGGAGCAGTTGAAAGATGCAGGATGGTTGCTGGCTGTATGCACCAACAAGCCAGAGGTAGCTGCCAGACGTATTTTAGATAATTTTGGCCTGACATCACTTTTCGCAGCAATAGGCGGAGGTGACAGTTTTGCGGCCCATAAACCAGATCCTGCGCATTTACTGGGGACAATAAAGCAGGCGGGTGGAGAGGTTGCGCGTAGTGTTATGATTGGAGATATGCCGCCAGATTATGGTGCGGCTACAGGGGCTGGGGTGAAGTTTGTGTTTGCTGCGTGGGGATATGGTTCCAGCGCATTGGCAGCACAGGCAGATGGCCAGGCAGCTAGCATGGCGGAGATTCCTTCCGCACTACACGCGTTGCTGCCCGCCTAAATCTGAAGAAAGTTTATTTCTGTAGTGTTTTTGCGAAGGAACAAGCGGGAAGGCTAGCAGCAAGTTCTTCTGCCAGCATAACATCAGCAGGTTTATCTACATCTACAGCGGCGCGGCCATCAGAAAGTGGAACAAGTTCCGCTTTCGCGCTGGTGAGGCGATAGATGCGTTGATAAAGCGCGCGCCGTGTTAGCTTGCCACAAAGGGCGCGTAACAAAATACTCGGCCCTAAAAGCCATGCAACACGCAAAGGGTGCTTGCGGTTTTTCTCTACATGCCGCCACAGGTCTGCCACGCGTGCAGAAACAGAGGTGCGGAATAAAAACAGGTTACAGCCAGAAAAAGCCAGATCAGCAAGCCGGATATAGGTGCGCTGTGTATGAGGCACATCTCGCTGTATAGTTGTTTCTGCTGCAACGGCCACAGCAAGGTCCGCTTGTGGGTGGCTTTGGCAGAGCAATTCCTGCACCCAGCTTGGCTGGAGCAGAGCATTATCTGCCGTAGTCACCAACAAAGGGGTGCCATAGCGCGCAAGGCCAGCCAGCACGCTTGCGCTAGGGCCTTCAGGGCGCGCCGGAATAACGTCTATTCCTGCAGGAATGATAGAGGCGATAATTTGCGGGTTTTCAATGCAAACAGCAATACGCGTGATTTGAGGAACCTGTTGCAGTGCATCAATCACCCTTAAAAGCATTGGCACCCCGCCAATAGGCAGAAGCGCTTTGTGAGAAACGCCTTCGGCCAATGCAACGGGATCTGGCTTGCCGGGGCGGGAGCCCGCCAGAATAAAGGCTGTTATGCCTTGGGAGGAAGCGGTCATGCCGCTTTCCTGTTCTCCGCCGGGCGTGCACCATCGGGGCGATCACGCGGGGGAGCGCCAGTCAGATCCATCACCCACGGATACTGTTGGGCTTCCTTAACATCGTAACCAAGGTTGAAAACCGTGGGGCTACGGGGGCGGGCTTTGGCATCCAGATAATATGAGCCAAATATCCGGTCCACGACAAAGCTGGTGATGCCGAAGTTTCCATCTTCATCATGGAAGTGGTGCAGCACATGGCGCGCTTTCATGCGCTGAATCCAACTCGCACGTGGTTTGTAGTTGAGGTGCTGGATGCAGTGGAAGAATTCGTAAATGCAGGTAATGGCCACGCCCGTGCCAAATGCTGTGGCTGCAGCCCCAATGCCACCAATAAGATACCCAATGGGGATGGTTACTGCCCCAATGGTCGGCAGTGTTGTAGCGGGTGCGCCGAACAGAACATCCAGCAGATGCGGATCCTGATGATGGTCAAAATGGATGCGCTTCCACAGAGCGGCCGTCCATTTCATTTTATACAGGATACGGCCATGCAGCACGTAGCGGTGCAGCAAGTACCATACCAATGGATACACAATAACCACCGCTACCAGAGAAACCAGTGTTGGCCACCAGCCTGCAAAAAAGTACGCAGCCAGCGCAGCAGAAGCAATAACCAGCGCAAAATAGAGCAGGATGGTAGGGTAGGTAAGATATGCCACCCAAAGCTGCCTGAGGTTCATTTTTCCCAGATCAAAGCTGCGCCCGGTTTTAAGCGACGAGTTATTTAGCGTTCCGCTCATCGTGTTTCATTCCTCAGGAGCACAGTAATGGCCCCCAGTGTGAAAATAATCAGTGCGGGTATGGTAGCAATGGCCGGTGGTAGCAACCCCGCATTTCCCATTGCGCGTAGCATACCCTGCACAATAATAAACAACAGCCCGCTGCCCAAGCACCATACTGGCACCCAGCTGCGCGTTCCTGTCCGTGGAGGGATATAGATTGTGGGCAGCGCAATCAACAAGAGAACAAGCAAGGATGCCGGACGCAAGAAGCGTTCAAGCAGCCCGGCCTCCAGAAAACCGGGGCTGGTATGGGATGGTAGGCGCCCACGTAACATGCCCAGAATGGTGGTGGAAGAAAGCGGCGGATTTTCGGCAGACAGGCGAATAAACTCCCACGGATGCAGGCTTGTATCCCACCCCATGTCCTGAACAGAAGGCAGACGTGTGGTTTTTTCGCCTTCCACGGTAATGCTATCAACATTGTGCAAGAGCCAGCCACGTGTATGCGTGTAGTCAGCCGACTTGGCGTGGAGAATCTGCTGGAGCCGCCCGCTAGCATCGCGGATGTAGATATCCACCTTGGTCAGCATATTGCCGCCATCAGACGTATAACCAATATGGGCAATACGGTTGCCATCATGAAACCAGAAGGCATGCCCGTTTTCAGGGTGTGGGTCTGTGCGGTTCCACCACGCGGCCAATGCCTGTTCAGACCGGGGGGTGACCTGATCATCCAGCACAACACCGGCAAAGCCAATCACCAAGGTGGCAGGGATAAGGTATTTATACAGCCCAAAGGTAGAAAGGCCGCAGGCGCGCAGGATGGCAATCTCGCTGGCCAATGTCATCTGGGTGAGCATAAGCAGCGCGCCAATGAGCACACTTAATGGAAGCGCACCTGCCAACAGAAATGGGGCGCGCATGGCTGCAAAACTCAGAATACCCTGAATGCCCAAGTGCCGTTGTAAAATAGGGGTGGTTTGTTCAAGCAGAGCCAGAATTTCAAGAAGCCCGACAAGAACGGCACCGCAAAAAATCACGCGCGAGAGCAACGCCATGGAAAGATAGCGGAGAAGAACGTGGCGGGGCATGCTTGAAGATTGGCTCATGGCAGGGCTTTTTGGGCAGATGAGCGGGAACGCCAGGCTTTTAAGACCTGGAATGCTCCTGATTTATAAAGCAGCAGCAAAGTGCAGCCGACAATAAAGACCAAAGCAGGCCCCCAGATAAGCAGGAGCGATGCCTTTTTGGTGGCAACCATGCTGTGGCCAAACTGGATGATGTGGTCAAACCCAACCATAATAATAAAGGCTAGAGGCAGACCGGCATTGTTGCGCTGGCGCTTGCGCATAAGTGCCAAAGAAGCCGCCAGAAGCGGAATAAAAGGCACAGTCAGGCTGCGTGCCATACGAAAATGCACTTCAGAGCGCATATGCGGGCGGGAAATGGAAGGATCATGCCGGATGAGGCGGCCAACCAGTTCGGGAGATGTGAGTTCTCGCTCATCTTCCCCGCGGGTGCGAAAAGGAGAGATGTGCGAAGCATGCGTAAGGTAGCGTGTTGAATGGTCAAACGTGACCAGACTGGGCACGCCATCTCCTTTATCCGTAACAATCACGCCATTGGTCAGATCAATCTGAACCGTTTCTCCATCTGAACCGATACGGATATGCCCATTGCGCGCTGTAATATCGCGTTCCTGCTGCTCAGATAGATCTCTGATAAAAACATTTTCCAGATCAGAACCGCTTTGGGAGACCTTGTCCGCAACAATGGTGAGTTGGGAGGAAGGGCTGGCAAACATACGGGGCTGCAAACGCGGTGCCCAGCCCGTATGGCTGGCAATATAAAATGTTGAGCGAAAATCATACCGCGCGTGAGGCTGGATAAAGCCATAAAGCAGGAAGGAAAGGATACCCAACACAACGCCCAACTGGATATAGGGGCGTGTGATCCGCAACAGTGAAAGGCCACTGCTGTTAATGGCATCAATTTCTTCATTCTGGCTCATGCGGCGGATGACGGTAAACACCGCCACGCAGAGCGCTGCGGGAATAGCCAAGCCCAGATAGTGAGGCAGCAGAGCCGCCAGCAAGCCAATAAAGATGCCAATGTGGTTGTTGCCCGCTGCCAGCAAGTTGAACAGCACCAAAAGGCGTTCAAGTATCAGGGCAATCATCACAACAGACAGCGCCACCAGAAAAGGCGGCATAACCTGAGCGATCAGGTAGCGGTCTAATGTGCCGGGGCGAAGCGAAGCTACAATCCGGCGCAGAAAAGGCACATTGAACATGCGGGCTGTCATAGCGAGGTTGCGGGCAAAAGGCGATGCATACTGCACACACGCCTTATCTGGCTGTCTTGCAAGTTTCCATCCGGCATTAAGCTGCGATGCTGAATGGTGATTTGCCAGATGTCGGGCTGTTTGTGCACGGAAATGGCGTTCCACCCCGCACTTTTTTCCGGTTCATCCGCAATATGAGAAGCGGAGGTGCTGCTGACCGCCAGAATATCTGTGCCCGGAATAGGGGTGATTTGCGCACGATGAGAATGCCCGTAAAGCACAAGTTCAGCACCTTCTGCACGCAATACATCTTGAAACGCCTGAAAGTCATCCAGCCCTTTGCGGCGGCTGACAATACCTTGCGTCGGAGGGTGATGAAGTAACACAATCCGGCATAAACCCATAGCGCGTGTGCGGCGCAACAGATCCGCCAAAAGCACAAGCTGGGTTTGCTCTGCCTTGCCAGATGCCAGAAAGGGCAGGGTGGGGATGGCTGTATTTAGCCCAATAAGGGCAATGTGATCTTTTACCAGTAGTGAAGGGGCCACCGGTGCAGCCTTTGTGCCGTTATGTAGCCATTCGGCCCAGAGTGCCTGTTTGGCAGCACTGTTCTCTTTGATCAGAGCATCATGATTGCCCGGGATAAGCAGTGTAGGGGGTAAATCCTGCTGTAAAAGCCACTGCCGTGTGTTTTGAAATTCCTTCAATAATCCCAGATTGGTCATATCCCCTGTCAGGGCAACCATATCTGGGTGAAAGTGGCGGATATCCTGCATAACTGCCTGCAAAGCCGGTAGTTTATGCAAATGCCTGCGCCGCAGTTGCCATGACAACAAACTGAGAATGCGCTTGAAGCGGATTTCCTTCAAAGAAGGCAAGCCGACAAGTGGCAGATGTGGGTCAGACAGGTGGGCGATATGAACGCAGGACAAGAAAAACACATCTCCGATGACGGGGTATGGCCCCACGGCATGTGACAAGAGCCATAACAGCCTTTATACCATCGCCCGTAGCCGGGGCAAAAGGCGCTGGCGTTTTTGTTTGTTTATAGCAAGAGTGCTGAATGTCCGATCGTTTTGCCCTGATTTACAATCCTCGTAGCCGTCGGAATTTGAAGGCAGATCCCAGGTATCTGGAACTTGCGGGCAAAATGTTGGGGCCCTTGTTTTGTTCCCCTAGAACGCATGCTGCATTACGGCAGCAGGTTTATGCCCTTTTACAGCAAAAAATAAGCTGTCTGGTTGTAGATGGGGGAGATGGCACAGTTGGGAACGTTCTGAGCGCACTTTATACTTCTTCTTGCCCGCCAGAGCAGTGGCCCAGCATTGTTGTGTTGCCCTCTGGCAATACTAACCTGATTGCCACAGATGTTGGATTTGGTAAGCGTGGGGTTGAGGCATTACAGATTTTGCAAGCTCGTCTTGCATCCGGGCGCCTTCTTTCCGATGTGCGGCGCAGGCAGCCTTTGGTGGTCACGCGGGATGGGCAGAAAAAAGAGGCATCTCTAGGATTTTTTGGTGGCTTAGGTGCTTTTGGGCGCGGGATTGAAATTGCACATGACCCCAAAATCCTGAAAAATTACTCGCATGATGCCGCTGTTATGGCGACATTATTTGTAACAGCGTGGCAGTTACTAAGCCCCAAACATAGGCGAGGATGGCTGGAAGGCACAAAAGTTACGGTGGAGCGTGATGGTGAAATATTGCCCGAACAGAATCATTTTCTGTTTTTATGCACAGCTTTGCATCGGTTGCCCCACGGTATCTGGCCATTTTGGCAAAATCTGAAAGAAGCAGACCGAGGGATTAGTTATCTGGATGTTGCTGCTTTTCCTCCGCATTTAGGGCGTGCAGTCTGGAATTTGTTGCGCGGAAAAGCACCGCAATGGCTACGGCAGGATGCAGCCTATCATAGCGGCTCGGCAACAGAATTGGTGCTGCGTACGGACCAATCTTTTATTCTGGATGGTGAAGTTCTGCCCCCGGGGCAAGATGGCAGCCTGACCATTTCTGCGGGCTCCGTGGTTTCTTTTGTGCATGTTTAAAACGTTCTGGTGGAAAAGCAGTTCATGAAGGGTATTCGGCCGGGGCAGAAAGAAATTTTTGCCCTTACAGAGCAAGAACTGCATACACCGGTATCCCCTTTGGTGACGGAATTTGTGCGTAATCTTTTAGGAAATGCACAACCCTTGGGGGTTCTGTTTTATGGATCTGGCCTGCGGGGCGGGATTCAAGATGATACCCTGCTGGATTTTTATATTATCGTAGACAAACAGGCAGACTGGCCCAGAACGAGGCTTTCCTGTCTGGCAAATGCTCTTTTACCCCCTAATGTAGAATATCATGAATATAGGGTAGGGGAGCATCTTCTACGGGCCAAAGTTGCCATTTTGTCTCTTGCGCAGTTTCGTGCCCTAACGCGCCCACAAACGTTGGATACCACGGTATGGGCGCGCTTTTCTCAACCTGTTCGGTTGGTATGGTGGCGGGATAGTACGGCCCAAGGGGCATTGCATGCTTGTGTTATGCGGGCTGTATTGGCCGCCGCATGGTGGGCAGCTCAACTTGGCCCAGATTCAGGCACCGTTCTGGATTATTGGAATGCTTTGTATCGCAATACCTATCGGGTTGAATTGCGCGTTGAAAAAGCAGGCCGTGGGCAAAGTATTGTAGATGCTTATACCCAGCGTTATGCGCAGCTTTTGTTGCCGTGTTGGCAAATGCTAGGCATTCCGTACACATCTCAGGATCAGATTGTAACGCCGCAAATCCCGCAGGAACAAAAGCAACATGCCATCCATAAATGGGCATTACGTGCGTCTTGCGGTCGACCTTTAAATATTTTGCGCCTTCTCAAGGCCGCTTATACGTTTACGGGTGGGGCACGTTACGCGGCTTGGAAAGTCCAGCGCCATAGCGGAATAGACGTGCCGCTTTCTCCATTTGCAGAAAAACACCCCTTGCTGGCAGCGCCACCAATTGTTTGGCGGTTATGGCAACAAGGGGCGTTTAAACGCAAATAAGGATTTTACGCGGCGGTAGGTGCGGGTGATACACCCACTTCTGCGGCAGCTTGGCGGAATATGGCAATGGCCTGAGCAATTTGCTCTGGCGTATGGGTGGCCATTACAGAACAACGCAGCAAAGGCCGAGAATCTGGCGTTGCCGGAGGAAGGCTGAGGTTTACGTAAACCCCAAGCTCCAGCAGTCTGTTCCACATGGGAATAGCTTCTTCAGCTGTTTCCAGCGTAACAGCAATAACAGGGGTGGCCTGTTTGCTGGCATTCAGCCCGATATCTACAAATCCAGCATGAAGTTGCTGGGCATTGGCCATAAGCTGTTTGCGCAGTTCTGGATGAGCCTGCATATCGCTCAAGGCTGCCGTTGTTGCTGCAATAACTTCTGGCGGAAGGGATGCCGTAAACATGTAAGGACGGCAGTTCAGACGCACGAATTCCAGTTCAGGATGATCGGATACGCAGTAGCCACCAACAGTGCCGAGGCTTTTTGAAAATGTGCCGACGATAAAGTCCACATCAGCTTCCACACCATCGGCTTCAGCTGCGCCGCGTCCGTTTTCACCCAGCACCCCAAAAGAGTGGGCTTCATCTACAAGGAGATATGCGCCAGTTTCTTTTTTAACAGCTACAAATTCTGCAATCGGGGCCACATTGCCCGTCATGGAATAAATACCTTCAACCACAATCAGTTTGGCACCAGGTGTGCCATCCATGCGTTTGAGGCGTTTATACAGGTTATCCGGGTCATTGTGGCGGAAGCGGATAACTTCAGCGGCACTCAGGCGGCTACCGTCGTAAATACTGGCATGGCTATCTGCGTCTAAAAACAGATGATCGCCTTTGCCAGCCAACGTGGAGATGATGCCCAAGTTGGCCTGATAACCGGTAGAAAATACCATGGCATCACGGCGGCCAAAAAATGCGGCAATATCTTTTTCAAGCTGGCGATGGAGGGACTGCGTGCCATTTGCAATGCGCGAGCCCGTAGTGCCGACGCCACACGCAGCAGCTGCTTCCTGTGCTGCGCGAATAGCATTTTTGGATTGGCTAAGGCCCAAATAATTATTGGTGCCAAAAAGGAGCGTTTCCCGACCTTCAATAATTCCAACAGTTGAAGATACAGGCTTTTCAATAACAACAGCAAAAGGGTTGCGGCCACCAACGGCGACTACAGAACCCAGCGCGCCTGCCGTACCTTCAAATTTGGAAAATAGTGATGTCATCCACGCTCACCCTTTGTTTTTCAGAGCGACAATGCATGCAGCAAGGTCATTAATCGTCCGGATATCGGCCAGTTTGTCGAGCGGGATGGAAACATCCAAGCTGTCTTCAACTTCCATCACGAAGTTCATGACGGCCAAAGAATCAAACGCAAGATCTTCCATGATCTTGCAGTTACCATCAATGTCACGCGGAACCTTCGGGTTAGCGAGGAGCTTTTGAATGATCAGCGCGGAAACGCTTTCAACGGTTTCGCTCATGTCGGATCCTTCATCCCTTAAGGGCGTTTGTTTTATGCCGAGCTTGTGCCCGCAGTGCCGCCTTATGGGTGAAAAAGGCCAGTTTGACCAGCCTTTCTCCTCATAAAGGGGCGATAAAATCCCGTAGGCCGGTCAGGCGACTTCAGACTGCTGCTCAAACGCACCGCTCAGATACATGGTGCGGGCTTTGGCGCGTGTAAGTTTACCTGAAGATGTCTGCGGCAGCGCGTGCGGTGGCACCAATACAACAGAAACTTCCACGCCATGAAGGCGGCGGAACAAACTGGTTGCTTCGGCTTTCAGCTTCTCACGCGTATCTGTAGCGGAAGCGCGGCACTGAATAAGGGCCACAATTTCCTCATGGTCACCTTTTTCCAACGAGAAAACGGCGACGTCTCGGCTACGCAGGACAGGGATATGCGTTTCAGCAGACCATTCCAGATCCTGCGGCCAGATATTGCGGCCATTAATAATAATCAGGTCTTTGGCACGGCCAGTGACAACTATCTGTCCATCCAGCATGTAGCCAAGGTCGCCCGTATCTAGCCAGTTGTCAGCATCCAGTGTTTTGCTGCTTTCTTCTGGCATGCGGAAGTACCCGCTCATCAGGCTGGGGCCACGCACATAAATAGTGCCAACTTCTCGGTCGCTTAGCACCCGGTCATAACTGTTCCGAACTTCCAGTTCATGCCCCGGTAGAACTTTGCCGCAAATTACAAAAGTACGGCTTGGTGTATCTGCATTGGCTGGAGGGCGTGCAATACCGGTGCTTTCCAGTGCAGGAAGATCAACAGTATCTGTTTCTATGCCAGTATCAAGCGGTGCAAAACTGATGGCAAGCGTGGCTTCTGCCATACCATAGCTTGCTACAAATGCTTTGGGGCTAAACCCAACAGGAGCAAAACGTGCAGCAAACTCATCCAGAATATGTGCGCGGATCATATCGCCACCAATGCCAGCCACTCGCCAGCAGGAAAGATCCAGCCCTTCAGATGCGGGCCGCCGTGCGCAAAGTTCATATCCAAAGGAAGGGCTGTAAGCGATAGTGCCTCGGTTGCGGCTGATCAGATCCAGCCACACATGCGGCCGCCGTGCGAATTCACGCGTTGGCAGTAAGTCCACACTCAGCTGGCATGTCATGGGGGTCAGGAAGAAGCCAACCAAGCCCATATCATGATAGAGGGGAAGCCAAGAAACGCAGCGGTCTCCCGTTTCCTTAACCTGCAAACCATTGCGCGCAATGGAAGAAACATTCGCCATGCCGGAACGGTGGCTTACGCAAACCCCCATGGGAAAGCGTGTACTGCCGGAAGAAAACTGAAGATACGAAAGGTTCTCTGGCTGAATGTCAGGCAAAGGCATATCTGGCACAGGACGTGCCATCAGTTCAGCTGGCGGCCCAGCAAATACAAGCCCTAAGCCTGTTACAATTTCGTCTGTCCAGCCTTCGATAATCTGCGGAATAATCACGGCGCTGGCCTGTGCGCTGGTGATCATGCCCCGAAGAGTTTTTAGGTAGGCTTCTTTACCACCAAAAGCGACGGGGAGGGGAAGAGGGGCCGCAACCAAACCAGCATACTGACAGCCAAAGAAGATACGTGCGAAATCACCATCGCTTTCTGCAACAATAGCAACACGATCCCCCGGCTGTAGGCCCATACCCAAAAGGCGCAAAGCTGTTTCAACAGCCTGCTGACGCAATACTTTATAGGGAAGGGCTTCTAGAAGTACGCCTTTGCCGGAATAAATATTAAACCCGGCTTCGCCTTGAGCGGCGTAGTCCAACGCTTCAGGAAATGTTGCAAAATCTCCGTATCGGCGCGGCTGGCCAGATGCGGTAGAAACCGGTTGGAGGGTTTCATCTAAAGAGATTGCAGAAGCAGGGTTCATACTATTCATCAGCTGGCCATTCGAAGAAAATCAACAATTGCGTCGGCCCCTACCGGCGCAGTCGGTTCGTTCCCAACAAGGTCGAACGTGTCGCGTATATAATCTTTTTGCAGATTTACGAAAGCATTGTGCGACGAAAAGGCTTGTTCAATGTCTTCTCCTAGACTGTCAATAGTATTCAGCACAGGCCCCAAAGACCAGAAGCGGTAATTTTCATCACCCTCCCACTCAACATTGTGCGCATTCAAAAACATACAAGCGCGCGGCTTTACCAGAAATTCG